>JAPPNO010000026.1 GCA_028873845.1 Gemmatimonadota bacterium
TGGTCCGGGGACCGGGACGGGCGGTCGCCGCACGCGGCGAGAAGGAGGGCCAGGGACACGAGGCTCCTGGACCGCGGCCCCGCCAGATGCAGGCGTGTCAGGAAGATGGCACCAACCGCCTCCCCGCCACGTAGTTCGTGCCCAGTTCGTCCTCCAGGACGCCCCACACGTGTGTGGCCGTTGCGTCGGTCAAGGCGAACCGATTGGGAAGCAGGACACGCCGGGGCGGAGAATCCTCGTTGCCTCGCTTGATGGAATACCAGACGCTCAGGCTGTCCGACCGTTCCCGGGTTTGCAGCCACGCTTCTCCGGACGAGGTCAGCACGAACTTTGCGAGCGACGGGAGGTATTCCGGCACGTACAGCGCCTCCCTTGCCAGATCACGAGCGGACCGCCCACCGAGGATGCCGGGCGTGATCTCTTCCTCTCGGTTCACAGCCTTGATCAGGCCATCAATTGTGTTGTCCACCATAACCTCGCCGAGCCTGATGGGCCTGAATCCCAGCCGACGCCGCCAAACCGTCTCGCCCGACGCGCTTGCTTCAATCAACTCCACCTCGCCGGCCTGCAGGTCATCTCCTGTAAGCCGAGCCACGACCACGCTGCCTGTCTCACGATCGAGCAAGTGCCAGTCCGCATCGGAATACGGTTGAGCCGCAAAGTAGTATCCATCGCCGAGGGGAACCGCCAGGGTCAGGTTACGGACGTTGCGCGTGTACACCTCCTCAAGTAGCCACTGCTGCCCGGATTCGTGGATCCGGAGGACCGGGAGCGCATTCATGGGATCGTCGCCCCAAAGCCCAAGTCGAACACTAGCCGGAATGTTCGGAATGCCCAGGAAACTCCCGTCTGCAAGCAGGACATCCGTAGTGATCGGAAACCCCTGGTAGCCCACCGAAGCGGGTGGGTTGGGCACGGTTCGCAACAGTTTTCCTTCGTGCGAAAAGTAGGAGAATCTCTGCTGGTCGCGAACGAGGAACCCGGACTCGTCCATGTCGATACGATATGGGAACATGAAGTCGCCCGGACCCTGGCCGGTACCACCCAGATCGAGAAGACGTCGTCCAGCCGGTGTCCACACTGAAACCCTGGACTCGAATGGTTCCAATACGAAGACGCGCTGGCCATCGGCGGCGACACGAACATGGATCCGGCCGAATAACGCATCGCCATCCAAAGCGCCACCGAATTCGTAGGCAGATTCGGAGATCCACTGTTCCTCCGCCACGAAGCCCGACTCGGACCCGTGGTGGTCGCCGCAGCCGACCAGGACGGCTACGGCCAGAGGAATGATACGCAATTGAGGCATCCGATTCAGTCTAGACCCAGAATCAAGCGGGCCGCAACGCCTCCTTCCACCCAATAAAGCGCCGTTGAGACATCTGATTGGCCAGTCCCCCGTCCCGATGTCAGATCTCCCGTGCCGTCTCTTCCTCCAACCCGTACTTCCTGACCTTGCGGTACAGCGTCCGCTCTCCGATACCCAGGATCTCGGCGGCCTGGCGGCGGTTCCATTCGACCGAATCCAGCACGGCGGCGATCACGTCCCGTTCCATGTCCTCGAGGGTCATTCCCGGACGGTAGGCGACGGTGCCGGAGGAGAGGAACCGTTCGGGCGGTTGTTCGGAATGGGGATCGTCCTCCGGCAGCGCATCCGATTCGGGAAGGGTCCCGCCGCCGTGCGGCTGCGAGTCCGGCCGGCCCTCCAGGCCCGGCTCATCGTCCGGCGTCGTACGCGGATCCGGCCGGGGCGCTTCGTCCCCGGCGCCGGTGTCCTCGTCCGCATCCCCGCTCACCTGGGCACCCGCCAGGTCGCCGCCCTCCTCGACACCTTCCGCGTCCACCTCCCCCGCCCCCCTCTCCACCACGATCTCCGCCCCGGCCGGCAAGTCCTCCACCCCACGCCCACCACCCCCCTCCCCCACCCCGATCAGCACCCTGCCCCGCTCCTCCTCCGCCTGGAAATCCTCGAACTCCCGCCGCAGGTCCTCGATGTCGACCTTCATGTCCATCATCGTGCGGAAGATGAACTCGAGCTGGGGGCGGAGCGACTGCACGCCATCATCGCCCCGCTGCCTTCCGGGACCCGGCACCGGCACCATCGCCAGCGACCCCTCGCCCGACCGCACGTCGTCCGGGATGTCCTCGGCGCGGATCTGCCGGCCGGGCGCCAGCACCACCATGCTCTCCACCAGGTTGCGCAGCTCGCGCACGTTGCCGGGCCAGCGGTGCCGCACCAGGATCCGCATCGCCTCGTCGGAGATGCCGCGGAAGGGGCCGCGGTCGTGGCGTCGGCTCGCATCACGGATGAAGCTGTCGACCAGGCGCGGTATGTCGTCGCGGCGGTGGCGAAGGGGCGGCAGCGCGATCGTGAGGACGTTGAGGCGGTAGTAGAGGTCCTTGCGGAAGTCGCCCGAGACGACCAGGTGCTCGAGGCGCTGGTTGGTCGCGGCCAGGATCCGCACGTTCACCTGGATGAGCTTCTGGCCCCCCACGCGGTGGAATTCCTGCTGCTCAAGGACGCGCAGCAGCTTGGTCTGGGTCTGGGGGGGCATCTCTCCGATCTCGTCGAGGAAGATCGTGCCGCCGGTGGCCAGCTCGAAGAGGCCCTTGCGGGTGTCGATGGCGCCGGTGAAGGCGCCCTTTTCGTGGCCGAAGAGTTCGCTCTCGAGGAGGGTCTCGGAAAGGGCGGCCACGTTGACGGGGATGAAGGCCTTGTGGCGGCGGCGCGAGAGGGCGTGGAGGCCGCGGGCGACGAGTTCCTTGCCGGTGCCGGATTCGCCGGTGATGAGCACGGTGGCGTCGACCGGTGCGATCTGGACGATGCGTTCCATGACCTGGAGCATGGCGTCGGTCTCGCCGACGATCCCGGTGGCGGTGCGGAGGCGGCTGCGCTGGATGAGGCGGGTGCCGACGAGGACGATTTCCTCGGGGTCGGGGGGTGGGGGGAAGGTGGTGGTGACGGCTGGGGGGAGGTCGGCCATGGTTTTCGGGTCGGTGACCGCGAAAACGGGTGTGCCGAGTTTCGCGGCCTGCCCGGCCTGCCGGCGGGCGGCGGCGGTCTGCATGCCGCCGGTGAACACCAGCAGCGCGGGATCGTCGGCCGCGGTTACGTCTTCCGACGAGGTGAAGAGCTCGACCCGGTAGCCGGCATGGCGGAATCCGTCCCGGAGCCTGCCGGCGAGGGGCAGGTCGTGGGTGGTGACCAGGACGGCGTCGGCCATGGGCGGGGTGCGGGTCACGGGTCGGGTGCTATCTCCGGATCGAGCCCTCGGTGTAGAAGGGCGGACGTTGCGTGACGCCCGCGATGACGCGGCCGCGGATGCGGACGCCGACCTCGGTTCCGGGGCGGGCCGCGGCGACGGGAAGGTACCCCATCGCGATACCTCCGCCCAGCGAGGGGCTGGCGACCCCGGAGGTGACGGTTCCCACGTCTTCGCCGTTGTGGACGAGGGGATAGCCGGGACGCGGGAATCCCCGCTGGGTGAGGCGGACGCCCGCCAGGCGGCGGGTGACGCCCCGCTCCTTCTCGGCGGCCAGCGCCGCGCGTCCGATGAAGTCGCCCGCATCCAGCTTCACGATCCAGCCCAGGCCGGACTCCAGCGCGGTGTGGTCCTCGTCGAGGTCGTTGCCGTAGAGGGCGTAGCCCATCTCGAGGCGGAGCGAGTCGCGTGCGCCGAGGCCGGCGGGGATGAGACCGTGGTGGGCGCCGGCTTCGGTGACGGCGTTCCAGACGGCGGGGGCAGCGGGGGCGGGGAGGTAGAGCTCGAAGCCGTCCTCGCCGGTGTAGCCGGTGCGGCTGATCGTCGCCGGGGCGGCTGCTACGTAGCCCTCGGCGAAGCGGTAGTAGCCGATCGCGCCGAGGTCGGTCTCGGTCAGGGGCGCCAGGATCTCCTGGGCGGCCGGGCCCTGTAGGGCGATGAGGGCGATGTCGTCGGAGTCGTCGGAGATCTCCACGTCGTAGCCGGCGGCGTGCCGGGTGACCCAGTCCCAGTCCCTGGCCCGGTTGCTCGCGTTCACCACCAGCACGATGCGGTCGGCGAAGCGGTAGACGAGCAGGTCGTCGAGGATGGTGCCGCGCTCGTTGCAGAGCGCCGAGTACTGGGCCTGCCCGACGGCCACGCGCGACACGTCGTTGACCGTCAGGTACTGGACGAGGTCGTCCGCCTGGGGCCCGCGCACGGTGAATTCGCCCATGTGCGACACGTCGAACAGGCCGGCGGCGGTGCGCACGGCCGCGTGTTCGGCGCGGATTCCGGCCGGGTACTGCACCGGCATGGCGTAGCCGGCGAAGGGCACCATCCTGCCGCCGAGCGCGATGTGGGTGTTGTGGAGCGGGGTTCTGGCGAGGGTTGCGTCCATTTTGTTCACGGGCAGTCAGCCGATCAGGTCGAGGAGGATGGCCTTGATGACGTGCAGGCGGTTCTCCGCCTCGTCGAATACGCGCGAGCGGGGGCCGTCGATCACGCCCGCGGTCACCTCTTCGCCGCGGTGGGCGGGAAGACAGTGGAGGAAGATCGCCGACGGGTCCGCCCGCTTCATGACGGCTTCGTCGACCCGGTAGTCCGCGAAGGCCATCGCGCGGGCGCGCTGTTCATCCTCCTGGCCCATCGAGGCCCACACGTCGGTGGTGACGATGTGGGCGCTCTCGGCGGCCTCCGCCGGCGAAGGGACGAGTTGCACGTCGGCGGCGGAGCGGGCCCGTTTCAGAATCTCCGGGTCGGGGCCGTACTCCGGGGGACAGGCCAGCCGCAGCGGGAATCCGAAGCGGTATGCGGCGTTCAGCCACGAGTTGGCCATGTTGTTGCCGTCGCCGATCCAGGCGACGCGCAACGCGGCGGGGTCGTCGCCGAACTCCTCGACCCCGGTGAAGAGGTCCGCCATGACCTGGCAGGGGTGCAGCAGATCGGTGAGGCCGTTGATGACCGGGATCGACGCCTCGCGCGCCAGCTCGACGACCTCGTCGTGGCCGAAGGTGCGGATGAGGATGCCGTCCACGTAGCGGCTGAGGACCCTGGCCGTGTCGGCCACCGTCTCTCCGCGCCCCATCTGGGACTCGCGGTCGGAGATCATGAGAGCGTGACCGCCGAGCTGCGCCATCCCCGCCTCGGTGCTGACCCGGGTGCGGGTGGAGCTCTTGCGGAAGATCATGGCCAGGGTCCGGCCCTCGAGGGGGCGGCCGGCGAACTCTCCCGCTTTCATGCGCCCGGTCAGCTCAAGGAGGTGGCGCAGGTAGGCGGTCTCGTGGGACGCGAGGTCGAGGAAGTGGCGCGGCTGCGGTGCCATGTGTCCCGAGCGTCCCGGTGGCGTCAGAGGATGTAGCGGCTGAGGTCGTCGTCGGAGGTGATGCGGTCCAGCCGCTCGCTCACGAACTCCGCCGTGACCGTGACCGTCTCGCCCCGTCCCTCGTCGGGCAGGTCGAAGAGAAGGTCCTCGAGGAGCGTGGTCAGCACGGTGCGGAGCCGGCGCGCGCCGATGTTCTCCATGCGGTCGTTCAGGTCGGCGGCGATGCGCGCGATCTCCACGATGCCGTCGTCGGTGAACTCGACTTCCGCGCCTTCGGTGTCGACCAGCGCGCGGTACTGTCTCACGAGCGCGTTCCGGGGCTCGCGCAGGATGCGGGCGAACTCGGGTGCGCCCAGGTTCTTCAGCTCGACGCGGATCGGGAAGCGGCCCTGCAGTTCGGGGATGAGGTCGGAGGGCTTGGCGACGTGAAAGGCTCCCGCCGCGATGAAGAGGATGTGGTCGGTGCGGACGAAGCCGTACTTGGTCTGCACGTTGGAACCTTCCACGATGGGCAGAAGGTCGCGCTGCACCCCCTCGCGGCTCACATCCGGCCCCGCCCCGCCCCGCTGCCCCGCCACCTTGTCGATCTCGTCCAGGAAGATGATGCCCGTCTCCTCGGCCCGGTCCAGCGCCTCGTTGACCACCTCGTCCATGTCGACCAGCCGGTCCAGCTCCTCCTGGAAGAGGATGCGGCGCGCCTCGGCGACCGAAACCGTGCGGCGCTTGGAGCGCTTCGGCAGCATGTCCTGCAGCATCTCGGTGATGTTCATGTCCATCCCCTCCATGCCGCCTCCCATCGGGAACATCATCCCGCTCACCGGCATCCCCTGCTGGATGTCGATCTCGACGGTGCGCTCCTCGAGGTGGCCGTCGACCAGGAGCTTGCGCAGCTTCTGGCGGGTGCGCGCACGGCGTTCGGCGAGTGAGGCGTCGCCGTTGGGGTCCCCTCCCGGCTGGCCGGTCTGGCCCGCTACGGCGGGACCTGCGACGAAGACGTTCCCGGGAGAACCCGTCACGCCCGGGGATTGGGGTGCGGTCCCGGCGCTGGCGGCACCACCCGGCTTTGCGGGCGTGGCCGGCGCCGCCGAATCCGGGAGCAGCAGGTCGAGCAGGCGTTCCTCGACGTGCCGTTCGGCCTCGTCTTCCACCTCGTCCTCGCGCGCCCCCCGGACCATGGCCACCGCCGTGTCCGCAAGGTCGCGGATCATCGACTCGACATCCCGTCCCACGTAGCCCACCTCGGTGAACTTCGACGCCTCCACCTTGATGAAGGGGGATCCCGTCAAACGGGACAGCCGCCGCGCGATCTCGGTCTTCCCGACCCCGGTGGGACCGATCATGATCAGGTTGTTGGGCAGAATCTCCTCGCGCAGCTCCTCCTCCACCTGCTGCCGGCGCCAGCGGTTGCGCAGCGCGATCGCCACCGCCTTCTTCGCCTCGGACTGCCCGATGATGTACTTGTCCAGCTCTTCGACAACCTGGCGGGGGGTGAGGGGGTCCACCCACCGGGGGGGGTCGTCGGGCCGCACGTTCCGGGGCGGTGCGGCGTCGTCGGCTGTGACGATTCCTGTGCTCATGCCTATGCGAGTTCCAGTACGGTGATCTCGTGATTCGTGTACACGCAGATTTCGGCGGCGATCTCGAGGGCGCGGCGCGCGACGGCCGGGGCGTCCATCTCCGAGCACTCGACGAGCGCCTTGGCCGCCGCGAGGGCGTACGCGCCGCCCGACCCGATGGCGAGAACCGGCAGGTCGGGTTCGATGACGTTGCCGTCGCCGCCCACCAGGAAGAGGTGGTCGCGGTCGGCCACCGCCAGCAGCGCCTCCAGGCGCCGGAGGTAGCGGTCGGTGCGCCACTCCTTGGCCAGTTCGACGCAGGCGCGCGGAAGGTTGGACGGCCACCGCTCCAGCTTGCCCTCCAGCTTGGAGAAGAGCGTGAAGGCGTCGGCCACCGCGCCCGCGAAGCCGGCGAGGACCCTGCCGTCCTTGAGGAGCCGGACCTTGCGCGCCGCCCCCTTGACCACGGTGTCGCCCATGGTGACCTGGCCGTCGCCCGCCATGGCGACGCGGCCGTTGCGCGCCACGGCGATCACGGTCGTGGCGTGAACGGGTGCGCCGGGGAGGAGGGGGGACGGGGGGTACATGCGGTGGTGCAAGGGAGGCGTCGCGTGTTGCGCCGGCAGGACGGCCGGGTTGCGTTGAGTGGGGGCCGGGAAGAATCCGGCGCGGGTCCAACCTTTAAAGATAGTGATTCCGGGAGGGGGTTGTCCAACTGAGGCCCGACTGACTAGGCCCGCGGATGCGCTCCCCTGTAC
The DNA here is from genome assembly GCA_028873845.1 of Gemmatimonadota bacterium. GTDB lineage: Bacteria > Gemmatimonadota > Gemmatimonadetes > Longimicrobiales > Gaopeijiaceae > Bin94. Next base: position 7,601 of record JAPPNO010000026.1, read on the forward strand.
ACCCGCCGCAGCCGCTCCTTCGACGTATGCGCATAGATCTGCGTCGTGCCCAGCGACGCATGGCCCAGCAGCTCCTTGACCGCCATGAGGTCCGCCCCCGCATCGAGCAGATGCGTGGCGAAGGTGTGGCGGAGCGAGTGCACGGAGAGGCCGGCGCTCTCGGCGAAGTCCTCGAGCACCGATTGGACGAGGCGCTGGATGTGCCGGTTCGAGAGGCGGCGGCCGTGGCGGCCCACCAGGAGGGCGCGGGTGCCGGGCCCGGCCACCTCGTCGCGACGCGGAAGATGGCGCCGAATGGCGCGGGCGGCCGCGGCCGTGACAGGCACGATGCGCTCCTTCCTCCCCTTTCCGAGGACCCGGATCTGGCCGCGGTCCAGGTCGAGTGAACGCGCGTTCAGCGACGCCAGCTCGGAGAGGCGCAGGCCGCTGCCGTACAACAGCTCGAGGATGGCGAGCAGGCGGGTCTCGGCGAAGCCGTTTTCCCGTGCGGCGCGGGTCTCCGCCCAGCGAAAGAGGGCGGCCACCTCTTCGGCGCGGAGGTGGCCGGGCAGGGTGCGGTCGAGCTTCGGGCCGCGCACGAGACTTGCCGGGTTCGACGTGACCTTCCCCGCGCGGTGAAGGTGGCGGAAGAACGCGCGAACGGCCGACAGCTTGCGCGCCACGGTCCGCGGCGCGAGCCCCCTGCGCCCCGCTTCGCCGAGGAAGGCGCGGATGACGCCCCGGTCGACCTCGCTCCATTCCAAGTCGTCGCGGCACAGGTAGACGCGCGCGAATCCCTCGAGGTCGAGGAGATCGCGACGGTAGGCGGCGACGGTATTGGGCGACAGGTTGCGCGTCCCCGCGAGGTGGTCGAGAAAGGCGGCGACCTCGGGGGTCATGGGGTGGCCGCCGCGGCCGAAGCCGGCACGAGACCCTCCGACTCGATCCACCGGCGGAGGGAGAGGTCGGCGCGCTCGGCCATCGCTTCACGTCTGAGAGCCTTCTTCCGGGGCGCGTCGGGCATGGGATCCACCAGTCCCCAATTCGAGTTCATGGGCTGGAAGTCATCGGGATCGGCCTCGCGCAGGTAGCGGTAGAGGGCGCCGAGCATGGTCTCGGCCGGGGGAAGGACGGGTTCCCTGCCGTCGATCAGGCGGTCCAGGTTGATCCCGGCGACGATCCCCGACGCGGCCGACTCGGTGTAGCCCTCCACTCCCGTGAGCTGCCCCGCGAAGAGGAGGTCGGGACGGCCGCGCGACGAGCCGTACGGGCTGAGGCAGCCGGGAAAGTTCAGATACGTGTTCCGGTGGATGGAGCCCCAGCGCAGGAATTCCGCCTCCCCCAGCCCCGGAATCATCGTGAAGACCCGCCGCTGCTCCCCGGTCCTGAGCCGGGTCTGGAATCCCACCAGGTTCCACATCTGCCCGGCCCGGTCCTCGCGCCTGAGCTGCACGACCGCGTGCGGCCGCCTCCCGGTGCGGGGATCGCGCAGGCCGACGGGCTTCATGGGGCCGTAGCGAAGCGTGTCGTGTCCCCGCGCGGCCATGACCTCGATCGGGAGGCAGCCCTCGAAGTACGGGACGTTCTCCCAGTCGTGCCCCTCGTAGATGTCGGCCGCCCTCAGCGCCCCGATGAAGTCGTCGTACTCGGTCCCGGTGAGCGGGCAGTTCAGGTAGTCCGCGTCCTGACGGTAACGGCCCGCCGCGAAGGCGACGCCGGTGTCCACCGAGTCGGCGTGCACGATGGGTGCGATCGCATCGTAGAACGCCAGTCCCCCGTCCCCCAGCTCGGCGGCGATGCCATCGGCCAGCGCATCCGAGGTGAGGGGACCTGTGGCGACCACCGCCGGGCCGTCGGGCAGGTTTCGGACCTCTTCACGGACCAGTTCGATGCGGGGATGCGTCTCGACCCGCCGCGTGAGCGCGCGCGAGAACAGCTCGCGGTCGACGGCCAGCGCCGCTCCCGCCGGAACCCTGCTCTCCCCGGCCGCCGCCAGCAGCGCCGATTCGAGGTGCTTCATCTCGCGCTTGAGCTGGCCGTGCGCCGTCGTCACGCGCTCGCTCTTGAAGGAGTTGGTGCAGACGAGCTCGCCGAGGCCGGCGGTCTGATGGGCCGGCGTGGTCCTTACCGGCCGCATCTCGACGAGTCGCACGCTCCTCCCCCGCTCGGCCAGCGCCAGCGCCGCCTCACACCCGGCAAGGCCTCCCCCGACCACGGTTACAAGGCTCACCGGATCCCGTCCACGGGCTGCCCGTCACCCCCTCCGCCGGGCGGCGCGGCGGCGGCCCCGAGGCGGCCGGGTCTTCTTCCGTTCGGCCGCCTTCGCCATGAGCTCCAGCGCCTCCTCGACGGTGACCGCCTTCGGGTCGCTTCCCTTCGGAATGCTCGCGTTGACCTGGCCGTCGGTCACGTACGGCCCGTAGCGGCCCTTGAGCAACCGGATCTCGGCGCCGGTTTCGGGGTGGGCGCCCACTACTCTCAGCGCCTGGGGACCCCGCCGCGGTCTCTTTTCCCGGGCCAGCAGGGCCAGCGCCTCATCGAGGGTGACGGTGAACATCTCGTCCGGGGACTGCAGGCTCCGGAATTCCCTGGCCCGGGCCACGTACGGTCCGTACCTGCCCAGCCCCGCCCTGACGTCTTCGCCGCTGTCGGGATCCTTGCCCAGCGTCCGCGGCAGCGAAAGAAGCTTCACCGCATAGTCCAGCGTGACCTCCGACGCGTCCATGCCCTTCGGCAGCCCCACCCAGCGCGGCTTGTCGCCTCCCCTGCGGGCTTCTCCCAGCTGGATGTACGGCCCGTATTGGCCGACCCGGACGAACACCGGCTGACCCGTGTCGGGATCGGTTCCGATGGATCGGTCGGTCTGCGCGCGTGCCTGGAACAGTTCACGCACACGCTCGACGGTCAGCTCGTCGATCAGGAGCTCGTCGGGAATCGTGGCCGACTCGCGCTCGTCCCCCTCACCCCGCTCGGCGAAGACCGAGTTCCTGCCGATCCGCACCCGGATGTCCTTCCCGGTTTCGGGGTCGGTGCCCAGGGGGACGGCGGGGAAATCGATGCCCGGCAGCGCGTCCTCGATCTCGCGGTCCAGGCCGGGCTGGCCGGCTTCGCCGTTGTAGAAGGCGTCGAGGAAGCGGCGGGACTCGACCTCGCCCGTGGCGATGTCGTCCAGCGAGTCCTCCATGCGGGCCGTGAAGCCCAGGTCGATGTACTTGCCGAAGTGGTCGCGCAGCAGGCGGGTGACGGCCAGCCCGACGTACGTGGGCACCAGGGCGCCCTCGCGCTTCCGCACGTAGTCGCGATCCTGGATGCGGGAGATGGTGGGGGTATAGGTGGACGGACGGCCGATCCCCTCCTCTTCCAGCTTCTTGACGAGCGATGCTTCGGTGTAGCGGGGAGGGGGCTTGGTTTCGCGGCGTTCGGGCTCGACGGAGCGCAGGACGGTGGGGGGATCTTCGAGTTCGGTCGCACCCTCGGCGTGGATCTCGTCGCCCGGGGCCATTGGGGGCAGGAGCTGATCCTTCCTCCTGTCCCCGTAGACCTTGAGGAAGCCCGGAAAGCGCAGAACCGATCCCGAGGCCCGGAAGGTGTGGTCCACGTCCCCGATCCGGGCCACGAGGTCGGCCGTGGTGCGGTCCACACGCGCGTCGGCCATCTGCGAGGCGACGGTGCGGTTCCAGATGAGGCGGTACAGCGCGAGTTCCTGCTTGTCCAGCAGGCGTTCGACGCTCCGCGGCGTGCGGGTGATCCTGGTGGGTCGTATCGCTTCGTGCGCCTCCTGCGCCAGCTTCGACTTCGTGCGGTATCGTCTGGGGCCCTGGTAGTAGTCGTCGCCGAACGCCTTTCCGATGTAGCCGGCCGCTTCGCCGAGCGCCCTCTCGGAGAGCGTCAGCGAATCGGTCCGCATGTAGGTGATGAGGCCTTCGCGGTCGCCGCCGCCCAGGTCGATCCCCTCGTAGAGGCGCTGCGCGACCCGCATGGTCTGCCGTGGTGTCATGCGCAGGCGGCTGCTGGCGGCCTGTTGCAGCGTGGAGGTCGTGAAGGGGGGTGCGGGACGCTGCCGGGTGGACTTGCGGTCCACCGTGTCGACCTTCCAGGGAACCGCAGCCAGGGCCCCGGTTGCGATCGCCCGGGCAGCCTCTGCGTCGAGCGCCACCGCCCGCGAAGATGCGAGCGGCCCTCCGGTCACGGAGTCGAAATCCTTGCTGGTCGCCACCCGTCGCCCGCCGACACGGACCAGCAGCGCCGCGAACTCCAGGTCGCCCGCCGCCAGCAGCGCCCGCGCGCGCCAGTACTCCGATACCTTGAAGCGCAGGCGCTCCTCCTCGCGGTCGACCACCAGCCTGAGCGCGACGCTCTGGACCCGCCCGGCGCTCAGCTTGGTGCGCACCTTCTTCCACAGCACCGGGGACAGACTGTAGCCGTAGAGCCGGTCCAGCACGCGGCGCGCCTCCTGCGCCTGGACGAGCCGCCTGTTCACCTGGCGGGGATTGGCGAGCGCTTCACGGATGGCGGACCGGGTGATCTCGTGGAAGGCGATCCTGCGTACCGGCACCGACGGCTTCAGCACCTCGACCAGGTGCCAGCTGATCGACTCGCCCTCGCGGTCCTCATCGGTCGCGAGGAGGATTTCGTCGGCGCCGCTGAGGAGATTGTTCAGCTCGCGCACATACCGCCGGCTCTCCTCGGGAACAATGTAGACGGGCCTGAAGCCGTCTTCGGTATCCACGGCCAGCCGTCCCCAGGGCTTGTCCCGCAGGGCCGCGGGAATCTCCCGGGCGGACCGGGGCAGGTCGCGGATGTGGCCGTACGATGCCGCGACCCGGTACTCCGGGCCAAGGAACCTCTCGATGGTCTTGGCCTTCGCGGGCGACTCGACGATCACCAGCTTCACTCGGATTCCTCCCTGTCCGGTTCCTTCACGCTCGGGTGTTGCAGGATCTCCCGGGCCACCTCATCGGGAGACCTGCCGTCCGTTTCGATTGTAATCGTACTCCGGCGGTAGTGCGTAGTCCGCCGGCGCAGCAGCGTGGCCGCGGCCGCGTGCGGATCGGGGCCCGCGAGGAGCGGCCGGGAGGCGGCCGATCCGCGAATCCGCGCCAGCGCCGCCGCGGGTGTGACCTTCAGCCAGACCGAGAGACTGTCGCGCCCCAGCGAGGCCATGTGGCCGGGCTGCGCGGCCCAGCCTCCTCCCATGGCGAGGACCAGCCCTTCGCGCCGGAGCAGCTCCCGGGCGGCCTTCGACTCCAGTTCGCGGAAGCGCTCAATGCCGTCCCGGCGGATGATCTCGGCGGGGTGACGTCCGTCCCGGCCCGCGATCTCGTCGTCGAGGTCCACGAAGTCCCAGCCCAGGGCGCGGGCCACCAACGGTCCCACCGTGGACTTGCCGGCACCCATGAACCCGACGAGGACGAGCCGGGCCACACCGGTCCTGACCATGGACGCGACCTCGGGCACGACCTCTCCCGCCACGGTCACCGTTTCTCCGGCCCCCGTGGGCGAAAGCCGCGTGCGTTCAGGTGCTTCACGTAGGAGTCCAGGTTCCGGCGCAGTTCGGTGAGGGAGTCGCCCCCGAACTTCTCCAGCAGCGCGTCGGCGGCGACCAGAGCGACCATCGCCTCCGCGACAACCGCGGCGGCCGGCACCGCGCACACGTCGCTCCGTTCGACGGTGGCGTGTTTCGTGGTGCCGTCCCGCAGGTCGACGCTCGGCAGACGGTTCTTCAACAGCGTGGAGATCGGCTTCATGGCTCCGCGTACCACCAGCGGCTGTCCCGTGGTGATGCCGCCTTCCAGGCCGCCCGCGCGGTTGCGGACCCGTGCGAAGCCGCCCGAGCGCCGTTCGGATTCGTTGCGCACGATGGCGTCGTGCACCCGGGAGCCGGGACGGGCGGCGTTGATGAACGCGGGGCCGATCTCCACGCCCTTGATCGCGTGGACCGACATGACCGCCTGGGCCAGACGTCCGTCCAGCTTGGCGTCCCACGAGACGTAGCTGCCGAGACCCACGGGAAGGCCGCGCACCACCACCTCGAAGCAGCCGCCCAGCGTGTCCCCCGCCGCGCGTGCCGCGTCGATGGCCGCGATCATCTCGCCCTCGGCCGCCGGGTCGAGGGTGCGCAGGGGCGAAGGGTCCGAGGCCGCGTTGAGGTCGTCGGGCAGGCCGTCTGGGGGGCTCGCTTCCACGTCGCCGATGCTGGTGACGTGGCTGCCGACCGTGGCGCCGACATGCCGGAGCAGGGTGCGGGCGACCGCGCCGCACGCGACCCGGGCCGCGGTCTCGCGGGCGGAGGCGCGTTCCAGGATGTCTCGGGCGTCGCGGCGGTCGTACTTGAGGACACCGGCCAGGTCGGCGTGCCCTGGCCGGGGAAGGTACACCGGTCGGAGCGCCTTGGGGTTCCCCTCCGGATCCGGCGGCTCGTGCGCCATCGCGGAGGTCCAGTTCTTCCAGTCGCGGTTCCAGATCACCATGGAAACGGGCGACCCCAGCGTCTCGCCGAGCCTGATACCCGACATGATCTCGGCCCGGTCGGACTCGATGAGCATGCGCCGTCCGCGGCCGTAACCCCCCATGCGGCGGCGGAGGTCGGGGTCGATGTCGGTGGCCGCGTCGAGGGGCATGCCCGCGGGGATGCCCTCGAGTACGGCGACGAGGCCGCGGCCGTGCGACTCGCCGGCGGTGTGGAAGGACAGGTGATGGAGTGGCATGGTGGCGGGGTGTTCCGGGGACGGGTCTCGGGGCGTGCACCCTGTCCATAGATAGCGAAGGGCCCGGTTGTGGGGAAGCGGATTCAATCACGGCGGTGCACGCCCGCACGATGAGCGGCTGCTACGCCCCTGATCCCTCTTCGGCCGATTCCGCACGCACAATGGTGGGCGTCACCATGATCAGCAGGTCCCGCTGCACCGAGGACTCCCTGCGTGTCTGGAAGAGTCGCCCGACCAGCGGCAGGTGCATGAGCAGGGGGATCCCGGACCGCACCTCCGCCTTCTCGGTGACGGTCAGGCCGCCGATCACCACGGTTTCGCCGTCTCGTACCAGTACACGGGACTCCGCCTTCTGTCTGCGGAAGATCACGCCCACGTCCGAGGGCGCCAGGTCCGCCGAGGATCTTTCGGCCGACAGATCCAGCAGGACCTCGTCGGTGTCGGTGATCCTGGGCGTGACTTCGAGGATCACGCCCGTCTCCTTGTAGTCCACGGTCGCAATCGGCAGTGTGCTGCGGCTTTCCTGGCCCAGCCCGCCCTGAAGCTGTGCGCCGGCGTCGATCACGCGAACCGGGGTCTCCTCGCCCACGACGATCCGGGCCGTTCGATTGTCCATGACGCGGACCGAGGGCTGCGCCTCCACGTCGGTCAGCTGCACGGACTCCAGCGCGTCGATGAACGCGACGAGCGTGCTGCGGCCCACTACCAGCGACGTCAGGAGTGAGAGGGTCGGGTTCACGACCCGGTTGGTGGCGTTGCCCAGCGCGGCGATCGAGTTGCCTCCCAGGGACACGACATTGGTTCCGCGCGGCACCTGCTCGTCAGGCAGCGTGATGGAGCCGTCTCCATCAAGATCGATGACGCCGGGAGTGAGCAGGTTGAGCTGGTTTCCGTCCGTGTCCTTGAGGTCGTAGGTGATCCCGAAACCCTTCAGCCCCGTGCGGTTGACGAAGATGATCTTCGCCAGAATGTCCACCTGCGGGACCTGTACGTCGAGTTCGGCTACCAGGTCCCACACCGCATCCTGCACCCTCGGGATGTCGGTCACCACCAGCGCGTTGGTCCCGGTCCCGGCCGACACTCGTCCGCGGTCGCTGAGAAGGGCCGAAATCAGCTCGGTGAGCTCCGCCGCCTCGACGTAGCTGACGCGATAGGGGCGGGTGACCAGCGGCTGGACCGACTCACGTTCGGAGAGACTGTGAACATCGTCGACGCGGATGATGCCGTCGGCCTGTTCGTGGGCCACAAGGCCGTAGGCCGCGAGGACGGCCCGCAGCGCGGCATCCCACCGCTGTTCCCGGATCTCGGCCGAGACGAGGACATCGACACTGGTCCCCGCGACGATCGAGCGGTCCGCGAATTCCGCAAATGCGAAGAGGACGTCCCGGATAGGCGTGTCGTAGAAGGAAACGGTGATGGGTCGGCCGATCTCCCGGTCGGCGAGAGACGGGGGATTCTCCTGGGCGAGCGCCGGATTCCCAGCCATGACGACGAGGAACGCGGTGACGAGCGGGGCGATCCATCGTGTCCTGGGGCTGGAGGGGAACGTCATGATCCGCGCCCCTCCTCCGCCCGCGGCATGGCAAGCACGATTGTCGCCGTTCCTCCGGTTTCCTCCAGCTCCACGACGACATGGTCCAACTCGATGGCTACGATCCTCATTCCGGCACGACGCTCGCCGATACGGAGTCGCGAGGCCGGTGCCGACGCCGGATCCGCGTCCGCGGCGATCCCGTCCACTCCATCCCTGACGCGGATGACCGCCACGCGGTACCCGGGGTCGGGGTGATGTATGATCCCCATAAGGACGATTCCCTCCACACCGGGAGCATGCCCGGACGGCGAATCCGGGGCGAGAAACGGGTTCCTGCGCCCATGCGCCGGGTACGCATAGGCCTCCCGTTCGAGGACCAGCGCTCCTTCCGCCAACCGGATCCGTTCCTCCTGCGATTCCCCTGTTGGCGGGTTCGTCGTGTCGTCGGGGCGGCCCTGGCCTGTTCCGGCCGCGGTCGCGGCGACGGTGAGAACCGTGGCGAGGGCTGCCTTCATCCTGCTTCTCTTCGTGTTCATGACTGCGGATCTCCAGTCCCCTGGGATGACTCTGCGGGCCCCGGCGTGCGCGCGGTGGCGACGTAGGTGCGAATGCGGAAACCGGCCAGGATCGAGCCGGCCTCCACCTGGTCGCCGGCCGATGCATCGACAGGGGCGATGACCAGGTCGCCGGGTGCGACGATCCGGTCCAGCGAGGCGATGGCCGCCAGAAAGGACCCGACGGCGTGGTACCCGCCCCGCACCGTCACCTGGTAGCTGAGACGGTCGTAGAATTCGCCCGGCCTGACCGGCTCGGGGCGCATCATCGTCATCTCGATGCCCGCCCGGCGCTCCTCGTCCGAGATGGCATCGAGGAGGGCCGCGACCTCTTCGTTCGCGGGAATGAGCGCCTCCAGTCGCGCGATGTGTTCCCGATACAGAGCGAGACGTTGCTCCAGCTCCGCGTCGCCCAGCGCCGCGACCCGGTTCGCGCCCCGGTTGCCCTCTTCCAGCCGCTCGAGCCGGAGACGGAGGGACTCCGTGCGTGCGGCACTCGGGGCGAACAGGTAGGTGTGGGCGAAGTACAGTCCGGATACGGCCAGCAAAACGCACAGGACCGCGCCTCTTCTCACGGGATCGGAGGGCAACAGGCTCATCGCGCGGCCACCGGACGCACGGGCACGAAGTCCAGCACTTCGGAGGGAGGCTCCTCCGGTTCGGCCTGCAGCACAAAGTAGTAGAGATCACCATCTTCTCCGCCGGACGGCCCCGTAGGGACGTTCTCGGTGCTGATCAACCGTACGTTGCGGATAAAGGGGGAAGATTCCATGCCGTTCCAGAATCGGGTCAGGGAGAAGTTGTCACGCGTCATTCCCTCCACCTCGAAGCGGGCCGCGGTATCGTGCGACGCCACCTGCGCGAACCGGGTCAGCCACGCATCCTCCGGCAGCACTCCCGCCACCTCGTCCATGATGCGGGGCCACAGATAGCGGCGAGCGTCGATTCCCTGAATGATCGAGACCCGCGTCGCGATGGAATCCCGACGGGCCTCCAGCGTTCGCATCTTCTCGATGAGGCCGGCGCTGCGAACGGAGTCGGCCAGGGCTGCCTGCAGCGCTTGCTCGAGACCGGCCGCACGCGAGCGGATCGACAGCGAAGAGTACGCGGCCAGGCCCAACGACAGGAGGATTGCCACGGCGGACCCCATGATCCAGCCATCCCGTGACAGCCTCCGGGCGCGTACGCCCGATACGGTTCCCGGGGACCGCCCGTCCTGTCCCCAGTCACCTCCTTGCAGCAGATCGACTTCAAGCACGCTTCGCATCTCCGCACATGGTCAGGCGGCCCTCAGGGCAAGACCCACGGGGAGGAACATCATGGGCGCGGCACCTGTGAGGATTCGGCGGCCCCACGCCTCTTCGCGCACCGGCACCCGCTCGAAGGGATTGACAAGACGGGTCTCCACCTGCACGCGCTCGGCAAGCGCCTCGACGATTCCCGGCATGCAGGCACCGCCCCCACTCAGGAAGATCCTGCCCACCCCGTCACCCGATCTCCGGCCGCCCAGATACGCGGCCGCTCTCCTCAATCCCAGCGCGACGCCATCGGCCACCACACGCTGCACGCCCTCCAGTGGCTGGCGCCCCTGGAGCACCTGCTCGGACTGCTCTTCCGTCAGACGGAAATCCCGCTGCAGCGATTCCGCCACCTTGCGCGACCCCAGGGGAAGATCCTTGGCCAGTACCGGTACGCCCTCCTCGATCACGTTGAGGTTGGTCACATCGCGACCGACATTGACCAGCGCCACCACCCCGTCCGCCGATCCCGGGTAGTTATGGACAAAAGCGTTGTGGAGGGCGAAAGCCCCGACATCCAGGGCAGCCGCGCGAATCCCCGCGTCCGCCAGGAGTGACACCCTGCTTTCCACGCATTCCCGTTTCGCGGCCACCAGCAGTACCTCGATGTGGGCCGCGCTCCGGCGCGTCGGCAGAATCTGGAAGTCGAGTCTCACCTCTTCCAGGTCGAATGGGACATGGCGTTCGGCCTCCTGCCGGATCGCCCTCGCAGCCTCCTTTTCCTTCACGCGCGGCAGTTTCAGCCTCTTGATGAACACGTCGTGTCCGCCAAGTGCCGCCACGATGTTGCGCGCTCTGACGCCGGACTCGTCCATCAACTCCCTGATCGCGCCTGCGACGCGAGCCGGTTCAACGACTTCACCGTCGACGACCGCGCCCCTGGGGGTCGGCCGGATCGCGGCTCCGCGGACCTCGGGCCGGTCACCGCCATGATCCACAAGCGCGAGCTTGACGTAGCCGCTGCCGATGTCGAGCCCCGCCACGGTTCTTCCGCGGTTGAAGAGCGCCATCCCGCTACTCCGCGCCCGGGGGTATGGGTCCGACCCACGAGCGCCGCGGCAACGGGATCGGGCGTTTTGGCAGGGCCGTCCGCTCCAGGGCCTCCAGCGCGGCGCACGCCGAGCCGTCCACAACCGCAAGCTCGGCGAGGGCGACCGTGCCGCCTGCCCGCACGAACCCCAGTAGCCGGCCACCGGTCTCGATGGTCACGTCGCCCGAAACAAGCACCAGGCCGGTCCACAGCGCGCTGCTCCCGAGAACGAGATCCCCGTCGATCGCGAGCAGTCCGGCGCCCGGTCCTTCGACCCGTACCTGCCCGGAGCCGAAGACCAGTCCCGACCAGCAGCCCGGGCAGCCCGGCGGAAGCGTTCCACCGCCCGGCAAATCAACGTCGGCAAGCGCGGCAAGTGCGTCGCGGTCGAACCAGCCGAGACGCACCCTCTCGAAAGTGGGACCGCCGTCCCCGGCTCCCCACTCGGGCGGTTGGGGAAGCCCTCCGGTGGTCCGCAGCAAACCCCCGCCCATGGTGTCGGCAAGCAGGGGGAGGCTGTCGCAGGCGGCCAGACCCTGCCGACCAGCCAGCAGAGAGTCCGCCTCGAGCCGGGCATTGGGGGCCACCTTGACCAACGCGCTTTCCACAACCGCCCGGTGCCGCGCCACACGCGCCTCGGGTTCCATCCACCAGGCGATGCGAGCGACCCGCGCAGGCGCACCACCACCCAACTCGGCCTCGCCGATGAGAAAGTGGAACTCGCGCTCAATCCGCAGATCGTGAACGCGCCAGCGACCGTGCCCCCCAAAGCTGTCCGCCGCCATCTCCACTGCCGGGCCTCCTACCACGGCCCGGGGCAGCCCGTGCGTCGTGGCCAGAACCCGTTCCACACCTCCCAGCGCCGCTGCACGGGCGGACATCACCCTGCCCGCCATGGCGGCCGCGCGGAGCTGGCCCATGGCGGCAACGGACGCCGCAGTGGCGATCCCCGCGAGGACCAACAGCGCCAGCAGAGCCATCACGAGCGCAGAGCCCTCCTCGCCGCGGCGATGCGTCGGGATCGTCTGCACGTCCACATTGCTCATCGGCGCTCCACACCGTTCCGGCTCGCGCGTCCACACCTGCGTCATCTGCGTGTCCACATCTTCCAGGTGAACGACCGGTGCATTGGGCCGGGGTCCTCCCAGACCAGGTGTGCTTCCAGGCCGCCTTCGCCCGTGGGCTGAAGAACGGAGGCGTCCGCCGCGATCCCCACTCCGGTCAGGGGTTGCCATCCACCCTCACCCCTTCGGTACCGAAAAGCGTCGCTCGCCAGACGATAGGCCCCCCGCTCGAAGTAGAGGGCCGCGACGGGGCGGGATGGCGGCGGATCCAGCTTCCACACCTCCACCGAGAAGCCTGCCATCCGCTGACAGTCGAGCCCCGGTCTCCGCCACCGCCGCACCAGGGCGGAGGGCCGCCAGCTTCCGTCGGCGGAGAGCACGAGCACCGAATCCTTGCTGCTGTCGGCAAGCCGGTATCCGGTCACGGCCACGCCCCACCCATCGGCCGGCTGGGTCCTGCAGCCGAAGCCGATTCCCCGAAACGCACGGAGGTTCAGGTCGCCAGCGTCGACCAGCCAGTCGCTGCCGGCCTCGCCGTGCCGAATCTCGGTCGACAACACCTGGTGGATGAGTCGTGTCTCGTCGAGCATCCGCGCACCCTCGACGACCCGGGTCGCGACCAGGCTCTGGGCCGCGGTCGCCCACCAGGCCACCTGCACGACCAGCAGCAGGAGCGTACCGGCAATGACCGCCTCCGCCAGCACGAAACCGCGGTGCTTCCGCGCAAACCGGCTCATCGAACGGATCCGGTCATGGCGTCCCAGCCGAGGCCGGCACGACGAAGTCGATGCGTATCGGGGACGACAGCGCCGCGTGATCGAAGCGGACCCACGCTGCGGCCCCCGGCAACCCCGGGACACTCCACGTCAGCACCCCGGCCGGATGGCTCCGTCTCCCCGTCTCCACACCGCCTCCCGTCCTCGTGGCCGCGGAATCCACGAAGCTCTGCAGCATCGTGTAGGTCTCGTCCAATGCCCGGACCTGCACGAGGATGCGGGCGGATGCGGCGGTCAGCGATGCAACACCCGCGACCCCCACGCCCACAATCACGACGGCAATGATCACTTCCACCAGCGAGGTGCCGGCCCGGCAGCCCGAGGGTGCGCGGTGCCCGGGCGCGGGCGCCACCGGCCGCTCCAGCGCGTGACCCACCTTCATCTGCGCGACACCCGTCCCAGGGAGGAAACCACCAACCGGCGCTCCTCCCCGCCAAGTTCGAAGGTCAGCGTCTGGCTGGACACGAGGCCGAGCCCCAGAGGCCCGAAGCGCACCCGGCTGTTGGGGCGGCCCCGGGACAGGCGAAGTGACACGCCACCCTCTCCCAGCTCGGACAGCTTCGTCGTGTCTCCGTCGGTGGTCACCACGGCACCCCATGGCGGGTCTGCGTTCAGGACGACGATCGCCCCACCCTCGCCGACCGCCACCCATCGCGCCTCCGCGAAGAGTCGCGCGGCCTCCTCGCGTGCCCGGCTCAGAAGAAACGACCTGCGCAAATCCGCTGCGGAACCGATCAGCGGCGGGGCCAGCGCAACGAGAATCACGAGGACCATCGCGATTTCGATGATCGAATGCCCGCACCGATCCATCACTGGGTGCATACGACCTGGCCTTCGGCCTTGGGAGACACCGACCCTATCGTGGGAGCCGTTGCCGTGCCGTAGTAGATCGCGCAGCCCTGGGCGGCTCCCAGCGCGTCGTGGGTGGCCGTCGCCGACCAGCCCGAAGTTGTTGCCGCAGGTGTCACGTTCACCGACTCGGAAGCGACGAACGAGAGGTCGGTGAGCGAGCTGGTATAGCTGTACTCGGTCGCGTAGTAGAGTTCCTGTTGGGCGGCCAGGTTCCTCATGTCCGCCTTCATGGCCGCGAAGTAGGCCTTTTCCCGGGCCTTCGAGAACTGTGGCACGGCAATCGCCGCCAGAATGCCGATGATGACCAGAACGATGAGTAGCTCGATGAGCGTAAAGCCATTTTTGTCAGCCATTTACTACGTTCCTTTCAACGATTATATGAACTGCGCCAGCCATTCGTATCTCGCCAAATGGCGTCTTCGCCGTGCGTGTCTTGCGCGGACCCGGCCGCCGGGAGGGCGAGCCCATCCGACAGCGCCGACCGGATTGAATCGATTTCGGCAAGCTGTGCGGCGGTGCCGGTTCGAATCCTGGCGGAGTCCAGACTGGAGATCGCCCGGGCCGTGTCTCCGCGACGGAGTTCGAGCTCCGCGATCCACTTCCATTGCTCGATCCTGTCCTCCCCCGCGCGAATGACCAGCCGACGGACGGCAGCAGCCTCCCGGGTGCGGCCCAACGCCGCCAGAGACCGGGCAAGGAGGTGCATCTGCACCGTGTTGTGGGGCTCGGCCCCGATCGCCGCCCGTGATGTCTCCTCCGCCAGTTCCCACCGCTCGTGGCGGTCGTAGTGGATTGCGAGCAGAGATGGCGCGAGGCCGAATTCGGGCCGATCCCGCCACGCCCGGCGCAACAGGTGTTCTCCTGCCTGGTCGAACCCTTCCGCCAGCATGCGTCGCCCAATCTCCGCCACCAGCGTGTAGCTCCCCCCGACCATGCCGATCGCCCGTCTGTAGGCGGCAAGGCCGCGCTCCCTGTCTCCCCTTCCCATGTACACGTCTCCCATGACCCACTGCGCACGTCCGGACTCCGGATGCTCCCGGAGCAGCGTGGCAAAGACGGTGGCGTTGTCCTTCCAGCTGGGATTGCGGGCGATGGTTCGGCAGCAGAGGAGCGCCAGTCCCACCCCGATGACCACCGTACCCGTGCGAGGCCGCTCGCGCCGAAGCTGGGCCAGCATCCATCCCACTCCCGCCGCGAAGCCGACCGACGGCAGATAGAGGGTGCGCTCGGCCAGCAGCACTCCCGATAGAAAGAGCAGATTCGAGGCGGGCAGCAGCGTGACAACCAGCCAGAGAACGCCCAGGCTCAGCGTCGCGGGGGAGAGTCCGTCCGGCGAGACCGGCCCCCGCTTCCAGCTCCAACCGGCGATCACCAGTGCTCCCAGGCCGAGGATCAACCCGCACACGCTCCGGGCCGTCCAGCCAAGGGCGACCGGGATCATCGGGGGCGTGTAGTCGGCCGAAAGCTCCCACGGAAGGAAGAACAGCCGGAAGACCTCCGGCCACGTACCCAGGACGGTCCAGATGCGGGGCACCGCGCCGCCCGCCAGCACCTCCGCCCCCATCGGCGGATAGGGATCGGCGATGCTGCCCAGCACAGCCAGCCGGCCCGCGAAGACCAGCCCGGTGGATACCCCCAGCGCCGCGTACAGCGGCAACCGCTCCACCAGGTAGGCGCGGAGATGACGAACGTGGAGGTTCCTCCCGGCGGCGTCGGCCAGGAGTATCGCCCCCGGCAACGTCACGGCACTCTCCTTGCTCAGCGTGGCCGCCAGAAAGAGCCCCGTCACCACCAACACGCGCCCGCTCCTCATCCTGCCCCGGCACCGCACCGCCACCAGACACGCCCCCAGGTACAGCGTCGCCGACAGCAGTTCGGCCATCCCCACCACATTGGCCACCGCTTCCGTGTGCACGGGGTGCACCGCGAAGACCAGCCCTGCCAGCAAGGCGGCCGACACCGGCAGAAGCTCCCCGAGCACCAGGACCACCAGGGCCGCGGCGAGGCTGTTGAGGAGCACGTTGACCAGGTGAAAACCCGCCGGCTCCCCGTCCCAAAGCGCCCACTGAAGGCCGTAGACCCACGTTGCGACCGGACGCCACAATCCCAGCTCCCGGCCATGCGCGTTGGGCCAGTACGGTTTCACGAAGGTTCCGGGCAGGGTCCGGAGACTCCGGATGTCCTCGTTGCCCGCCACGATGAGCCGGTCGTCGTACGCGAAGTCGTTGCCGACGCTGTTGGCGAAGGCCAGCCCCGCCGCCGTAGCCGCCAACAACGCCGCACGGCCCACGCTCGGCGTACCCGATGCAAACGGCTTCACTGCGGTCCACGGCTTCATCTCTCACGGCTCGATCCCCGTTGGCTGCCGGGACCGCGGGGCCTTCAGGAAGGCGTCCACCCCGGCAGACTCTGAACGTCGACCGCAAGATGGGCCCGGTTCCGGGGCACCGGGATAGAAAATCGGGACAGATTTACCGGACGGGCGCGTCCCCACCCTTCCACGGCCGCGGCCGTGGTCCCGCCAGGTTGCACTTCAGGATGTACCAGATGGCCGACACCCCGTCCTTCCAGCCGATCTTCTTCCCCTCCGCGTACGAACGCCCGTCGTAGCTGATCGGCAGTTCGTAGATTCTGGCACCGGCCTGGGCCAGCCGCGCCGTGATCTCCGGCTCGATCCCGAAGCGGTTCACGGTCAGCGGAAGGGACCGCAGCAGGTCGGTGCGAATCATCTTCTGACAGGTCTCCATGTCCGTCAGGTTCAGATTCGTGAACGCGTTGCTGAGCAGCGTGAGAAACCGGTTCCCGAGCGTGTGCCAGAAGAAGAGCACACGACGCGGCCCGCCCATGAAGCGTGACCCGTAGACGGCATCGGCCCGGCCGTCGGCGATCGGAGCGAGAAGGGTCGGAATCGCGCCCGGGTCGTACTCCAGATCCGCGTCCTGGACGATCACCACGTCGCCGGTGGCGTGCGCGAAGCCGGTCCGCAGTGCGGCACCCTTGCCGCGGTTGCGCCCGTGGAGGAGAAGCCGGTCGATCAATCCCCGCTCCTCGAGTTCCCCCAGCAGCTTTCGCGTCCCGTCGGTGGAGCCGTCGTCCACGACGATGACTTCCTTGCCCACGGGAACGGCGCCCACGCGCATGAGCAGCCTCTCGATCGTGGCCGCTTCGTTGTACGCCGGGATCACGACCGAGACCGTCATGGATTGCGGGGTGGTCGCCCGGGCGGCGCGGCCCGGCCCGTTACCGCGAGCTGACCGGGACGTCCAGCCGCTGCCCCGCGTAGATGCGGCTGCCGGTGAGCTTGTTGGCCTGCTTCAGCTGCGACACCGTGATCCCGTATGCGCGGGAGATCTTCCACAGCGAGTCTCCGGGCCGCACCCTGTACCTCACGAACGACGCCGGGGACGGGTCCGCGGACTTCGCGGGCACCGTCGCCAGCCCCGCTTCGGTACCGGCAACGGTGGGTTCATCGGCCTCGAGCCGGGCCACGTAGCGCGCGTATTCCTTGGTGTAGACCGCAATGTGGTAGTGCGGCGGCCGCCGCTCATGGGTGGCCTGAATGGTCCCGGCCCCCTCCAGCTGCAACAGCACCCTCTGGATCCAGGTGCGGCAGGCTGGCGTGTTGCTCCGCCGCAGGTCCACCGCCATGCCCGTGGGGTGGACGGACAACTTCGAGGAGTTGCTGGGCCGGTAGGACAGCGGACGGGTCAGGCTGGTGACGACGAGCACTTCACCGCACGCGGCCCGGTACTGGCGGCTCAGACGCTCGATGAAGGTGCGCACTTCGGGGCGTGCATAGGGAAATGAGACTTCGTCGTCGAGCTGGTAGTCGCTGTTCCCCTCGAGGGTGACCAGGAGCTTCATTCCGAGGAGGCGGCGGACGTGGGCGGGGTCCGTCATGAAGGAGTAGTCGTAGTCCAGGGCCCGCTGGTACTGCTCCTCCATGGAGGCCCTGCCCCCTTTGAGACTCTGTGCCTCCGCGCTCCCGAACCCCAACGCCGCCAGCAGGATAGGGACCCAAGCACAGATCCCCGCCGACCCTACCGAGCCCCTACGCGTCCTTGCCGGCATCATGCGCCGGAACGTTGGCCGAGCCACCGGTTGCGCCCCCTGTCTCTGACCGCTCTTGTCGTGAGATGCACGCTTCGCCCTAGCATAAACATATGACCAACCGAGTGTTCCGTCCACTCTCCCTGCCGCTCGCCCGCACGCGCGTCACCCGCCCGGCCCCCAGGGACGCCACCACGATCCCGATCCCGTTGATCCGTACATTGCCGGATTCTACAGCGCCGCGTAACGCTCCCCCACGACCGTCCAGTTGACCACGTTCCAGAAGGCGGCCACGTAGTCCGGGCGGCGGTTCCGGTAGTTCAGGTAGTAGGCGTGCTCCCACACGTCGCAACCCAGCAGCGGGGTCCTGCCGTCCATGACGGGCGTGTCCTGGTTGGCGGTGGAGACGACCTCCAGATCGCCTCCGCCGCCCCCGGTGAGCCAGGCCCAGCCGGACCCGAAACGGGTGATCGCGGCCGTGGCGAAGCGGGCCTTGAACTCGTCGAAGCTCCCGAAGGCGGCGTCGATGGCCGTGGCGAGCGCCCCGCCGGGAGCGTCCGCGCCGCCCGGGGCCATGAGCTGCCAGAAGAGATTGTGGTTGACGTACCCGCCCCCGTTGTTGCGCACCGCCATGCGGATCCCGTCCGGCAGCGCCCCAAGGTCCGCGACGAGCTCGTCGGCCGACTTCCCGTGCAGCTCCGGGTGCCCCTTCAGGGCGGCGTTCAGGTTGGCCGTGTACGCCGCGTGGTGCCTCCCGTGGTGGATCTCCATGGTGCGGGCGTCGATGTGCGGTTCCAGGGCGTCGTGCGCGTATCCCAGGTCGGGAAGTTCGAAGGGGTAGGCCATCGTCGGCGTCTCCTCGGTGGGGTTATGATGTGGCGGTCGGTGGGTGAAGGATCCTCGCTTTGCGCCGGCGGGCGGAACCTCCGCGGCCGCGCGCGGAAGGTAGAACGTGGCCGAAAACAGGACGGCGCCGCAAGGTCCCAGGAGGATCCTCCTGGTGGACTGCGACAGCTTCTTCGTGCAGGTGGCGCGCCTGGAGGATCCGGACGGCGTGGGGAAGGAGCCCCTGCTGCTGGTGGGCGGCCGGAGCGACCGGGGGGTGATCACGTCGGCATCGTACGCGGCGCGTGAATTCGGGGTCCGCTCCGGGATGCCCACGCGGCGGGCGCGGCAGCTGTGTCCGGACGCGGTGGTCGTGCCTGTGCCGCGAGGCGCGTGCGTGGAGCGGAGCCGCGCCGTGCGCGCCGTGCTCGACGAGCTGTCCCCGGTCGTGCAGGCCGCCTCCATCGATGAGTTCTATCTGGATCTCACCGGGACCGAGCGCATGCTGAATGGCGAGGGGCTGGCCGCGACGGCGGACCGCATCCGCAGGGTGGTCAAGGAGCGGACCGGGGTGGCCGTGTCGCTGGGCGGGGGAACGCAGCGGGTGGTGGCCAAGGTGGCGACCCGCCTGGCCAAGCCGGACGGTGTGCACGTGGTGCGGCCGGGTGGGGAGGCCGCCTTCATGGCGCAGTTCCGCCTGGAGCAGCTGCCCGGAATCGGTCCCGCGTTCCTGGAACAGCTCGGGAGGAAGGGGCTGACGACCTGCGCCGAGGCCGCCGCGGTGGAGCGCGAGTGGCTGGCCCGCTGGTTCGGACCGAACCGGGGAGCGTGGCTCTGGGAGCGGGTCCGGGGAATCGACGCCAGCGAAGTCGACGCGCGCGACCGCCGCAAGTCGATCAGTTCGGAGCGGACCTTCTTCGCCGACATCGACGAGGACGACGAGCTCGAGCGGCGGCTGCTGGAGCTGAGTTGCTCGGTGGGGCGCCAGCTCAGGGCGAAGGAACTGAGGGCACGCACCGTCACCGTCAAGCTGCGGGACTTCGACTACAGGACGCGCCAGGCAGGGAGCACGCTTCCGGAAGGGGTCGAAACGGACCGCGCGATCTTCGCGGTCGCGGCTTCGCTGCTGCACGCCCTGCGCCATCGGCGCCGGAAGCCGGCCCGGCTTCTGGGCGTGGGCGTCTCCAACCTGGTCCGCCAGGTGCCTGCGGAGCAGCTGGACTTCTTCGGAGCGAGGGAGGCGCTGGAAACGGAGCGCGACCGGACCATCGCCAGGACGGTGGACCGGATCCGCGACCGCTACGGGCGGGAGGCGCTTCGCCCCGGACGGGTGCTGGACGGACGGGAGAGGTGATCCGGCAGGCGTTGCTCCGGCGCCGTCCGCCCCCTACCTATCCCGCCACGGCTTCCTCTCGAAGTAGTCCCGCGTCATCGCCACCACCTGCGGCGCCAGGATCCCCAGCGCGATCAGGTTCGGCCAGATCACGATCGACAGGAACACGTCGCCCAGGTCCCAGATCACGCTCAGCGGCAGCACGGCCCCCACGAAGTGAAGCATCACGAAGATGATCTTGTACGGAATGACCGCCTTCGCGCCGAAGAGGTAGTTGGCGCAGCGGTCCCCGTAGTAGCTCCATGCGATCGCCGTCGAGATCGCGAATAGCAGTACCGACAGCACCACGATGTAGTGCCCCCAGTCGCCCAGCGGGGACAGACCGCGCCGGAAGGCCGCCATCGTGAGCGGCGCCCCGCTCTCGACCGCCATGCCGTGCAGCGACGAGTACGTCTGTCCGTCGTCACCCGTCGCCATCCCCGACACCGGGTCGATCGTGCCGCTGAACGGCTGCGTCTGCGCCTCGTCCACGTAGAGCATCTGCACGGGGACTTCGTGCCACGAGATCTGCGGATCGTCGGGACCGGTGTCGGCGTGTGCACCTGCGTCGATCCGGATCGGGGCGTCGGGCGACATGTCCTCGTAGCCGCCGTCCACCTGCACCGCCCGGTAGGACATGTCACCGCCGCTCAGCGTGATCTCGGTCTCGAAGCGGTCGCTCCACACTCCGGTCATGATGATCAGCAGCCCGGTCATGGTGCAGATGATGATCGTGTCGATGAAGGGCTCGAGCAGCGCCACGACCCCCTCCGACACCGGCTCGTCGGTCTTGGCGGCGGAGTGCGCGATCGGCGCCGACCCCTGCCCCGCCTCGTTCGAGAAGAGCCCGCGCCGGACCCCCCACATCAGCGTCACCAGGAAGGCCCCCACCCCCGTCCCCGCCACCCCCGCGGTCGGGTTGAACGCTTCCCGGAAGATGAGCGCGAAGGTCGGCCCGACGTCGCCCATGTTCATCGCTATGACGATCAGCGCCCCGAAGACGTAGACCAGCGCCATCACCGGCGCCAGCACCGAGGTCACCTTGCCGATCCGGGTGATGCCGCCCAGGATCACCGCCGCGACCACCCCCGAAGTCACCAGCCCGCTCACCCAAGTCGGAATGCTGAACTGCGTCTCCAGGTTGTCGGCGACGGTGTTCGCCTGGATTCCGTTCCCGGTCAGGAAGGCCGTGATCCCGAGGAGGAAGGCGAAGCCCACCGCCATCCACTTCCAGTTCGGCCCCAGACCCCGCTCGATGTAGTACATGGGCCCGCCGGCTACGGTGCCGGCCCACTCGCCCTCGTCCACATGCACACGGTACTTCTGCGCCAGCGTCACCTCGGAGTACTTGGTCGCCATCCCCACCGCCGCCGTGACCCACATCCAGAAGAGCGCGCCGGGTCCGCCCCAGTGAATCGCCAGCGCCACCCCGGCGATGTTCCCGATGCCCACCGTCGCCGAGAGCGCGGTCGTGAGCGCCTGGAAGTGGGTGACGTCCCCCTCGTCATCCGGATCGTCGTACTTGCCCGACGCGACCGCCGCCCCGTGCTTCAGCCTGGTGACCTGGATGAAGCCCAGCCGCAGCGTGAGGTACATCCCGATCCCCAAAAGGAGGATGACCATGAGCGGGATGTTCTCGCCACCGACCGGGATGCCGATCGTGACGAGGTACCTGGTCAGGAAGTCGATGATCTGCTGGAGGAAATCCATGAGGCGCGGGACTCCTTGGGGTGACTGGCGACCGGTCCCGTCCGGGACACGGAATGGCGACCGGGGAAACTAGCGATCCACCGATGAATCCGCACGAGACCGGGCACCGATGGCGGCGACGCACCCGGGCGCTTACACGCCCGCCCTCACCCCACCGCCGTGATCATCTCGAAGATCGGCAGGTACATCGCCACGATCATCCCCCCCACCACCACCCCCAGCACCACGATCATGACCGGCTCCACCATGGCGACCACGGCTTCCAGCGCGGTGTCCACCTCCTGTTCGTAGAAGTCCGCAACCCTCGCCAGCATCTCGTCAAGGGCCCCCGTCTGCTCGCCCACCTCGACCATCCGCACGACCATCGGGGTGAAGACACCCGACTCCTCCAGCGGCCGTGCGATCGTCTCGCCCCGTTCGATCGCGGCCCGCGACCTCATCACGGCGTCGTGGATCACGCGATTTCCCGGGGTTCTCGCGGCAACCTCGAGGCCCCGCAGAATCGGCACACCCGACGCCACGAGCGTCCCCAGCGTTCGTGTGAACCGCGATACGGCCGCCTTGCGCAGAAGGCCGCCGACCAGCGGTGCGGCCAGCAGCAGCCGGTCCGCCAGGAGGCGGCCGCGGCTGGTGGCGCACGCATGCCGCACCAGCAACGCCAGCACCGGCACGGCTCCCGCCAGCGCCCACCAGTACCGCTGGACCACGCCGGAGGCCGCGATGACCGTTCGCGTGGGCAGGGGCATGGGCACGCCCGCGGACGCGAACATGCTCTCGAAGGTGGGGATGACGAAGATCAGCAGGATCGCCACGGCAGGGACGGTGACGGCAAGGATCATGGCCGGGTAGATCAGCGCGGCCCTCACCTTGCGACCCAGCGCACCGTGCTTCTCCAGGAAGTCGGCCAGCCGGCCCAGGATCGTATCGAGGGCGCCGGCCGCCTCGCCCGCAGCCACCAGGCTGACGGAAAGCTCGGAGAAGACCTTTCCGTGCCGCCCCATCGCCCCCGAGAGCGTATCGCCCGCCTCCACATCCCCGACCATGCGCCGAATCACCCTGCGGAAGCGTTTGTTCTCCGTCTGTCGTCCCAGAATGTTCAGGGCCTACACGAGCGGCAGTCCCGCGCCGATCATCGTCGCGAAGAGCCGGGTGAAGATCACCACGTCGCGGGCCGGGACCCGCCGCGTCATCCCCACCCCTCCCCGCCCCCACCGGTGCCCTCCGGTGCCGGCTCGCCCACCGCCCGCAGAAGCTCCCGCGCGTCCGAGCTCCGCTTCAGCGCCGCCTCCAGCGTGATCTCTCCCTCCAGGTAGAGCCGTGCAAGGGCGTCGTTCAGGGTCCGCATTCCATGCCTGCGCCCCGCCTGCATCAGCGACCCCAGCTGGTGCACCTTCTGGTCCCGGATCACCGCGCGCACGGCCGCCGTGGCAACCAGCACCTCGGCCGCCGCCACCCTTCCGCGCCCGGAGGCCCGCGGCACCAGGATCTGCGTGACCACCCCCTCGAGCACCGCCGCAAGCTGGTGGCGCGCCTGCCGCTGCCTTTCGGCCGGAAAGGCGTCGATGACGCGGTTGACCGAGTCGGCGGCCGAGTTGGTGTGGAGGGTGGACAGCACCAGGTGGCCCGTTTCGGCAATGGTGAGGGCCGAGCCGATCGTCTCCGGGTCCCGCATTTCGCCGATCAGGATGACGTCCGGGTCCTGGCGCAGCGCGTGCCCGAGGGCGGCGGCGAAGCTGCGCGTGTCGCTGCCGACCTCACGCTGGCTGACGATGCAGCGGCGGGGCCGGTGGACGAATTCGACGGGGTCTTCGACCGTGAGGATGTGGCCCCTGCGCCGCCGGTTGATGCCGTCGACCATGGACGCGAGGGTCGTGGACTTGCCCGACCCCGTCGGACCCGTCACCAGGACCAGCCCGCGCGGCCGCCGGGCGAAGTGGTTCAGGATGGAGGGCAGGCCCAGCTCCTCCAGCGGCGGCACCTCCGCGGGAACATGGCGCACCGACATGGCCAGGCAGCCGCGCTGCCGGAAGCAGTTGCCCCGGAAGCGGGCAAGCCCGGGGATCTCGAAGCCGAAGTCCAGTTCGCCGTCGTCCTCGAAGCGCCGCAACAGGGGCGCGGTCAGCAGGGACCTGGCCAGGCGCAGAGTGTCCTCGGCCTCGAGAGCATCCCGCTCGCCGGTCTCGGCCAGCGACCCGTCGATCCGCAGCCGGGGCGGCTGCCCGGCCGTCAGGTGGAGGTCGGACGCGCCGAGGCGGACCATCTCGCGCAGCAGGTGTTCCATTTCCGAGGATTCCCCGGCATGAGCTCCACCCGTCATCGGATCGTCATCAGCGGCTTGAGGCGGGCGAATGTCCTGGCACCCACGCCCTTCACCTCCATGAGCTCCTCCAGCTTCCGGAACCGGCCCCGCTGCTGCCGGAACGCGACGATGCGCTCGGCCATGACCGGTCCGATCCCGGGCAGGGCGCGCAGCTCCTCCGCCGTGGCCCGGTTCGGATCCACAAGCGTTCCCGGAATCGCCGCGCCATCCACCTTCCCCCCCTCCCCCGCCACCGGCCCGGCTCGCGCCGCGACCGCTCTTCGCCCCCCGGCCAGGCCACCCCCCGCCACCCTCAGGTGCGGCCTCAGACGCTCCACCGACCTGGGCCCCAGCCCGCTCACCCGAGCCAGGTCCTCCACGCTGGCGTAGGGGCCGTTCTCCTCACGTTCCCGCACGATGCGCGACGCCTTGGACGCTCCCACCCCCGGGAGCCGGTCCAACTCCTCGGCGCTCGCGACATTCGGATCGACCGTCTCGCCTTCCGCCAGGGGGCGGTCCCGGCGTTCGCGTTCCTCCACCGCCGAGTCACCCGCGGCCAGCAGACTGTCGGCGATCGACGGCCGGTCTCCCAGCACCGGCTCGGAAGGGCCCGGCGCAACCACCGCGAAACGGATCAGGGCCGCACCGCCCAGAATCAGCGCCGCGCGCAGCATGCTCTTGCGTTCACGGTCGGTCAATGTCCCTCCTCCCTTCAACCGCGACCGCCCCCGGGTACACCGGACAGCGCACCCGGGCGGTCGCCGTGCGAGAAGGAAGTATCACCCCGGTCGGCGGGCGCCTACATGACGAAATGGGACTTGTTTCAGGACGCCCCGCCGGAGCCGGCGACGACGGTCCGGACGGCCGTGTGGGATGACCGCCATGCCCTGGGATATGAAAACGCATCCGTTGTGATACATCCGACATGCCCTGAACATGCTACCGTATCCCACCAAGCAGCCCGTGGACCAAATCCCCCCGGCATTCGACCGGCGATGCATCCGCGCTGGCCGCTTCGCTTCATCCGCTCACGACGTAAAAACTGCTTTACATTTTGTCAACCACAGTATACACTCGGCGGCTCCATTGCTTCGCTCTGCGTTGCTCCTCGGGCGAATAGCCCTGCTATTCACCTCTCGTCGCGCCTTGCCAGCCCGGCGCCTCACCGCTCTCGGTGCTCGGGCGGCTTTATCCGCGGACTGCCAGCAGCCCTGGAGTCAGCAGGAAACGACCGAAAATGTCCAGCTGGAAGCGGGTCAGCCCCGCGCGCCGGCCCACGAAGGACCGCCTGTCGAGGTAGCGGAGGCTGACCTCCAGCTGATAGTCGCGCAGCGTTGAATCCAGGGACACCGACGCATCCCTCTCCAACTGGTCGATGAAGGCCACGCACGGGGTTCCCGGACGCGGTTGGCGGCACTGCACTTCGTCCGAGTAGCTCAGCCTCACCGAGAGACGCATCCGTGCACCCCGGCGCCTGAAGGCGGACAGCGGCGACCGGAGCGCCGCCTCGACGCGCAGCGCGTGGGAGTTTCTCTCGGTCCTGGTTTCGCCGGTGGGGTCGAGGCTCTCACCGCGGTCGCGCTGCCCGTCGTAGGTGACCGAGACGCCCCGGGGGAAGACCAGCGTGAGCGAGGCGGGCACCTCCTGGTCTTCGCCGAACCGGTTCTGCCTGGCGCCCGCCCCGAACTCCAGGGCGCGCTCCACGTGCCTGTACCCGGCGCTGGCCGACAGCCGCTCCAACACGGGCGCAAGGAATCCCGGAAGCGCCACGTTCGTGACCGACACGCTGACGTCCGGCCACACGGTCGACAGGTACTCGCGGTCGGAACGCGTGTCCAGCGTCTCGAACTGGTCGCGCTGGTACCCGATGTCGAGCGACCCCGAACCGAGGAACTTCAGTCCGCCACCCACCGTGAAGCGCTCCTGGTCGCCCAGCGTCGAGGCGGAATCGCGGCCGATGACGAGGAAGTCGTCCCGGCCGCCCCACCCCAGCTCGTAGATCGTTCCGGGGTTCACCGGCTCGCGGTTGAAGCGCGAGGTCAGCCGGTTGGTGTAGGAAAGGAACAGGGGGTTCAGCACGCTGGACCACCGGCGCACGAAGCTGCCCTCCGGCGCCTCCGCCGCCAGGCGGACCGGATCCAGCGACAGGGACGCCTCCAGGTTTCTCTGCCCGTCGACGTTGCGCAGCAGCACCAGAGCCGTGTCGACCGGAGTATGGCGCGTTTCGATCAGGTCGGAATTCCGTTCGGTGAAATAGATGGTGTTCACCTGGACCCTGGTCCTCGCCCAGTCGCTGAGCCGGGGCTGGTACACCAGGCTCGTCCGCACGTGGCGGTCCACCTCCCAGCCCAGATCGACGCCTCCCAGTCGCCGCCGCTCGCCGGCCAGCAGGTCGCGGGTGCCCTGGTCGCCGGAAAGCTCCTCCACCGTCAGCAGGTCCCGGCCACTCAGGAAGTCCGCGCCGGCGGTGAGCGACGGAAAGGGACGCAGGACCACGCTCGCCGACGCCGACACCTTTCGCCGGGGAGCCTCGGTGACCTGAGCCAGGGAGTCCTCGTCGGTCTCGATGATGTGGTCGAAGCGGACCGTGCTCAGATCCCGGTCCAGCATCTCGCTCTGGAACGAGAACTCGTAGGGCGTCCACCGCAGGCGCGCCCCCGCGACGCGGTCTTCGAGGAACGAGGGGAGGAGGAGGCGCAGCGCGTCGCCGACCCAGCCCGGGAAGAGGGGAACGTCCCGGTGGGCCGGCGTGGCCAGGTACCCGACGAAGGCGTCCACTCCGTCGCTGTCGCTCTCGGTGGTGATCGTTCGCAGAGACGAGCGGACCACCCCGGCGCGCGCGTCGAAGCCGTCCAGCACGGCGTCCCAGAAGCCGCTGCCCTCCGCGGTCCTCCGCCTGAGCGACAGGTCGATCCGGGTCCGGTTGAAACCGGGCTGCCTGGCCTCCTGCAGCTGGTTGGCGCGTACGTCGCTGCGCCCCAGAAAGATGGGGGACTGGTCCTCCCGTTCGTAGGTCATGGAAAGCGGCGCTTCGATCCCCCACTCCGACGGCGTGAACCGGCCAAGCTGCAGCGTCGTCTGCAGGTCGAGGGTCCGGTCGTCGTGGTAGCTCGGGGTGGCTCGCAGCTGTCGGAAGTGGCCGCTGCGGCTCCGGAAGGAGGCCCGGGAGTGCAGAAAGTCGCCACCCCTGACTTCGGCGTCGACGGCCGACACCAGGCCTCTGTCCCGGGTCCCCCGCGAGAGCCGCAGCTCGTCCACCCACACCTCGCCCGACAGCGGCGCACCGGTCCCGTTCATCACGCCCAGGCTCATCTCGCGCACAGAGGCCAGGTTGGGGGCCCGGCCGCGGTCCTGCATCACGATGGCGTAGGTCGAGTCGGCCGACCACAGCACCAGCGGGGGGTCCCCCGGCATCCTCGGGTTCACGAAGAACTGAACCTCCGCGTTGCGCCGGAGCTGCAGCCATTCCTCGAAATCGATCACGACTTCGGGCAGCCATTCCTCCTCGCGCACCGTGCCGGGCGTGTCCACCGGGTCGAGCCGCGTGCGGAAGAGGTAGAAGTTGCGGTCGTCGGTGCCGATCTTGACGAAGAACCAGGCGGGCACCCCGGCGCCGAAATCCCCCCGGGCCGCGACGGCCCACAGCCGCGCCTCCCGGTAGGAGAGGAAGTCGCGCGGTTGCTGGGGGAACCGGTTGTAGACCTCGGCCCGGTCCCCGGGCAGGATGTTCTCGAAGGCGACCGAAAGCGAGCGCTCGTTGAACTCGATGCCCTGCCCGCCGAAGGCCGCGGTCGGGTCGTCGAGCTGCTCGATCACGCCGGGGGGCGAAGTGTAGGCGTCTCCCACGGTGACCTTGGAGACCGGGCCCACCTCGACCCGTCCGTGGACCGAGGCGGTGTCCCCGCCCAGTCCGGAGAGCACGCCGCTCTCCGTGCGCTTGACCCACGTCGATCCCACGATCGACATGCGGGCCAGCACGAAGGAATCGCGGCGCTTGCCCGCCACGGTGATCCGCAGATGCCGCACGGCGCGCAGCTCGGCGTCGGTGATCGCCCCGCCGAGGTCGATTCCCGTCGGGTCGCGAATGGGAACGCGGTAGAGGCGGAACGAGGTCCCCGTCTCGTCGCGGTCGCGGACCATGAACGGCGAGGAGCCGTCCAGCCGCACCACGAACCGGCGATACCGTTCCAGGGTGTCGAGGTTGCCGTCCTCGTCCAGGTCCTCGGAGTTCTTGATGCCGTTGCCCCGGGTGCAGTTGGCGTTCGGATCGCCGAGCCGGTACACCCGGCCCTGCTCGGCCCTGCACCGCTCCGCCCAGACACCCCGTTCGTCCGCGACGGTCCCCCAGATCTCGCCGCGCCGCGGATCGGCCTCCTGGTCCAGGATGTCCAGGCCCCACGGCACTCCCGTACCCGGCTTCACGCCGTTCGCACGCCCCAGGGCGTCCACGAAGAAGGCGTCCTCGCTGACGATCCCAAGATCGAGGACCAGCGTCAGGAAGTCGCCGTCGCGCACGTACAACTCGACGAAATCGCTCTTGGTCAGGTCGCGCCCGGTCCGGTTCAGCACGGTGGTGATCGACGCCCACTCGTTCGTTCCCTCCACGTCGCCGCCGGCGTGTTCGAAGCGCCCGAGGAGTCCCCACTCGCGCACGGCGCCGCCCGTGACCCGGATCTGCTGGTCGATGTCGACGGCGGGATTGAAGCCCGGGAAGACCCCCAGGCTGTCTCCGCCCACATCCTCTTCGATCCAGGTGTGCTGCCACGTCATCGCGGCCCTGTTGTCGACCGACATCTCCGGCGGCAACACCTCCTCCGCACCGTCGGTGAACGCGGGACGGCTCCCCAGGTGCCACTCGTGGCTCTCCACCAGCAGCGGCAGCGCGTTGACCCCGTCGTAGTCGTCCAGGTACACGGCACCCTGCGTATTGGGGTTCGGCAGGGACACCGCCGCTTCGCCCGAGAGGTGCACCGACGAGCGCTCTCCGGCCCGCAGGCCGGGAATCGCGTTGAGCGCGCGGGTCAGCAGGTGGGCGTCCAGGTTGAGGTTGCCGCTGAACCCGCCGAGCCCCACCGCGCTCGACTCCAGACCCAGCCGCGGCCTGCGCACCTGCTGGTCCTCGGTCTGGTACAGGCCGATAAGGTTCAGCTCGCCGTAGTCCCCCAGGTCGTAGCGGGCGTTCATTCCGAAGACCGACGACGGCACCACCCGAAAGGAGCTCCGCTGTTCCCACGTCACCTCGAGGTTGCGCCCGGGAGTGGTGGCCAGCAGTCCCTCGAGGTCCCGGAGCCTCAGCTGTCCCACCTCGTAGACGATCGTGTAGTCCACGCCCCGGACCAGGAGCCGGTCGTCCAGCGTCACCCGTTCGGACCCTTCGCGGATGCCCGCCGCCCCCAGCGAGAAGGACGAGGCCGTACTGTCCCCGGTCACCTCGTACGCCAGGTTCAGACGGAAGACACCACCGTATTCCCTCTCGAACGGGTCCGCGGCGCGGTAGATGCGCTCGTTGCGGTTCTCGCCCAGCAACCTCCTCACTTCGGTCGAATCGATGTCCACGCTGCGAAGCGGCGGCGGACTCGCAAAGGGCTCGAGCGTCGGGAACACGATGAAGGTCCCGGACACCGGCGGCTGGTCCTCGAAGGAGTCGAGCGCGGGACGGTAGATGTGCGACTCGTCCAGCCGGTCCCTGGGGGACTCCTCGTCCAGTCCGAAGAGTCGCAGGTAGGTCACGTCGTCGCCGTTGTCGCGGCGGGCGAAGGTGCGTCCCAGGCTCTCCTCGCCGAGCGACACGGTGAGCTCCACCGAAGCCGGGTCCACGTCGCCGAACAGGGAAACGCGGTAGACCTGGTGCATCTCCGTCGCCCATGTCGGGCGGCCGGGCCGGTGCTGGGCCGCCGAGGCCCTCAGCAGCTTGAGCCTGGGCCTGCCCCCGCTCCGGTAGATCCGCTCCGGATTGTAGGTGCCGACGGTGTCTCCCGCCTCGGTCACATAGGTGACGGCAAGCATCGCGTCGGGTTCCAGGGGCGCCTGGAGCGCCACCCAGAGTCCGCTGGGATGCACCATGTAGTCGCGCCCCGGCCGCAGGTACTGGAACCACGCCGACTCGGCGACGGTGTCCGCGCCCTCCCCCGCGACGGCGTCGGCCTGGATCTGCCCCTCCACCTGCTGGAGCGAGACCGAACCGGTCGTGCTGCGGTAGAGCTGGATCGGCTCGGCCCCGGGCGCCAGCGAGGACGGCGCCGCGTTGGGGGTGAGCGCCAGCGCGTCGATGTGCGGGTAGTCGAAGAAGCCTTCGGGATCGAACAGGAAGAAGAACTGCCCCTCGATGTAGTCGGCGTCGTCGAGGACCAGCGTGTCCGACCGCGAGAAGGTCCTGCCCGAACCCTCCAGGCGGAAGGTTCGCGAGGTCACCTCGCCGGCCTCCTGGGCCCACACCGACCGCACCTCCACCGGACCCGCCTCGAGCGCGGCCTGGAAGCCGAAGCTGCCCTGGGGGACTCCGCCGAGCAGGTAGCGGGAGGGGGGCAGGTCGAAGCGCACGTCGCCGATTTCAAGTCGCTGGAAGACCTCGCCGGGGCTCCCCTGGTAGCGGATGTTGATCCGGTTGGCGGCCGCGTTTTCGCGAGCCTGGTCGTAGTCGACATCCACGACGATGCGGTCCGTAATGGTGCCGTCGGCCCTGGCGCCGAACTGGATGTCGGGCGTGAGCCGCGGAATGCGCGGGATCGCGCAGGTCAGCTGCACCGCGTCGTCGCAGGGCCTGTATTGCGTCCAGTCCGCGCCGAAGTCGCCGGATCCGGTCACGGCGAAGCCCAGGTCGGCGAATTCGTTGCGGAACCTGACGGGCGTGTCGGCGAGGCGGCCCGACGGACCCCGTCCCGCCGGCGCCGGGATCCGGCCGTACCCGATGGTGCGCCCGAGCGTTCCCAGACGGAAGAGCGGATCCCGGGACCAGTCGCGCGGAGTGGGCGCGATGACGGGATCGGCGTCCGGGCCGATGTCCCCGATGCGGAGCCGCGGTCCGTAGCGGGTGACGGGAATGAGGGCCAGCCCCAGCCGCACGACGGGGACGGGGGGTGGTGGCGGGGACAGCAACGATCGTCCCGGTTCACGGAGTTGCGGGATGATCCAGAGGACGGTATCGGGCCGGGAGACGGTCCTTTCCTGCGCACCTGCCGCACCACCGCCTCCCACCACAAGCAGGATCGCCGCCCCCGGGAGCAACCGTCGAGTCGTCACGCGGCATCCCTTCTACAGACGAGCTCGCGGGCGCCGTCCCCGCAGTCCGCGGACAAGGCCCGGCGAGGACCGCGCGGCTCGAATGCCGCGGGGCATCCCTCCACCGGCCGCCCGAACCGGAAAACGCGCCGGGATCGGTTAGATTCCTCCATGACCATCCTTACCCGATACCTGATCCGCTCGCACGTGGGTCCCTTCCTGTTCACCTTCAGTCTGCTGACCGGACTGATGTTCGTGAACGCCATCGCACAGAGGCTCGACGACCTGGCGGGCAAGGGCCTCCCCAGGGATGTCATTCTCGAGGCGCTCCTGCTGTCGCTGCCCCACACGGTTGCTCTTACGCTTCCCATGGCCGTCCTCCCGGCGGTCCTCTACACCTTCAGCGAGCTGGCGGCCAATAGCGAGATCATCGCCATGTCCGGAGGCGGAGTGCGCCCCCGCCGGCTCTTCCTGCCCGCCCTGTTCCTCGGCGTTTTCCTGGCGGCTGTCACCTTTTTCTTCAACGACCGTATCCTCCCGGAAGCCAACCACCGGCTCAAGAATCTCCAGGTTTCGATTCAACGGAAGAGTCCCACCTTTCAACTCCGCGAGCGTGTGGTCAACGTCATCCAGGGGGAGAACGGGCTGGGTCCCTACTACCTGCGGGCCGAATCCATAGATCCCGTGTCCAGTGAACTCACCGATGTTCACATCTATGATATGAGCCGGCAGGGCGTGCGGCGCACGACCTACGCCGCCCGGGGCGAAATGAAACTGAACGCCTCCTTCACCGACCTCCAGCTCCGTCTTTTCGACGGGGAGGCCTACGAAGTGGGGTCGGTCGACCAGCGTTCCTTCCAGCGGACCGCCTTCGAACAGAAACTGTATGTGCTGCGCGGGGTGGGCGACATCTTCGAGGACACCGAGGCCAATTACCGGGGCGACCGGGAGATGTCGGTTGCCGCGCTGCACGACTCCGCGAATGCCAAGATCATGCAGTTGGACAGCTTGCGCGAGGCATCGAGGGTGACCGCGGTTCGGGCGGTCGAGCGGGCCTTGGGACGCTCGGAGGAGGGGGACGGGGGGGCCATGATGTTCTCCAAGGCCCCGCCGGGGTTCGAGGGCGGTCAGATGCCCCAGGACGAGATGCTCCGGATGCTGGCCATCGACGCCAAGACGCAGGGGACCCGGTTCCGGGCACTCAGGAAGCGGGCCAGCCAGTACTGGGTGGAAATCCACAAGAAGCTGGTGATCGCCAGCGCCTGCATGATCTTCGTGCTGATCGGAATGCCCGTGGGCGTGCGCTTCTCGCGCGGGGGCATCAGCATGGTGATCGTGGTGTCGGCCATGGTGATCGGCATCTACCAGTACGGGATGTCCACGGGCGAGGACTGGGCCGACCGGGATCTGGCCACGCCCTTCTGGTCGATGTGGGCGGCGAGCCTGTTGTTTCTGGCCATGGGCGCGCTGCTCGCGTCCCGGCTGGGCCGCTGGACCGCCTCGTCCCGCGAGAGCGGCTGGCAGGAGCTGTGGCTGGAGGCGCGCGCGGGGTTGCTGAGCATCCTCCCGTGGCAGCGGCTTGCCCGCAGGAGGTCCCGGTGATCCGCACACTGGATCGAATGGTGGCGGCGACCTTCGTCCGTCTTTTTGCGATCTTCGTCCTAAGCGTCCCCGTCATGTTCATCCTGTCGGACCTTTCCGCCAGGCGGGGCATCTACATCGACCGGGAACTGACCAACCTGGAGATCGGCCTGGGGTACCTGTTCCAGTACCCCATGTTCGTCCTCTGGTCGTTTCCGGTCGCCGCGCTCGTGGCCACCGTCTTCACCATTCACTCTATGACGGTCCACCGCGAAATCCAGGCCGCGAAGGCGGGGGGGATCTCCTTTCACCGGCTCTTCGTCCCGCTCTGGCCCATCGGCGCGGTCCTGACGGTGGCCGCGTTCATGCTGGGCACCATCGTTCCCACCACCAACCGCAGGTCGGCCGAGGTTTTCAAGGAACGGGAGGTCCGGCGCGACTGGCGCAACAACTTCGTCTTCCAGACCGAGACGGGAGAGACCCTCAGCATCCAGCAGTTGACCGTCTCCAACAACCGGGTCGACTGGATTCTGCTGGAGAGCGAGGACGAGGACGGCACGCGCCGGCACGTCTGGGCCCGGCGGGCGGACTACACCGAGGAGGACGGCTGGACCCTGGACAACGGGTACATGCGCGTCGTACGGCCCGACGGCGGCGAGTATTCCTTCAGGTTCGAGCGCTACCGCCATCCGGAGCTGGCTCCGACCCCCGCGGAACTCCTGCAGGATCCTCGCGAAGAGGAGGAGATGGGCTACGAGGAGCTGGGAAGGCAGGCCGAGGCCGTGTACCGCTCCGGCGGCGATCCGAACGAACTCCTGGTCGCGCGCGAACAGAAGCTTGCGATTCCCGCCGCCACCCTTGTGATCATGCTCTTCGGGGCACCCCTCGCCACCACGGCCAAGAAGGGGGGCGCGGCCTTCGGTGTGGGGGTGGCCCTGGGGTCCACCCTGATCTATATTCTGCTGCTCAGGCTGTTCGGCGCCATAGGAATCGCCGGCGGGCTGCCCCCCGTCTGGGCCGCGTGGACCCCGAACATCCTCTTCTTCGTGGCCGGGGCGGTTCTGCTGATTCGGGCACGGACCTGAGCGGCCGCGGTCACGGAACGCCTTCCGCCAGACCCGGCGCCAGCTCCCCCCCGCACACCTCCTCCACCGGCCCGCGCAGACGGACCGCCCAGTCGGCGGCCACCTCCACCTCCATGGCGCCGCCCTCCATGACCACCGTCGCGGCGCCGGGCTCCATGTATCCGCGCCTGACCGCCGCCGCCACAGCCGCGCACGCCGACGTCCCGGATGCGGTCGTCGGCCCCACCCCCCGCTCCCAGATCCGGATGGCCACCTCGCGCCCGGCCGGGATTTCGGCGAACTGCACGTTCGCGCCGCGCGGGAAGGCCTCGTGCGTGCCGAGCAGAGGGCCGTAGCGAGCGACCTGGCCCGGCGTCCACGCGTCCCGGAAGGCCACCGCGTGCGGATTGCCCACCGACACGGGCACCACTTCGACCCGGGAAACGGCTCCACCCTGGAGCGGCGGCACCTCCAGCACCACCCGTCCCCCCTCCCCCGCCAGCCCCGCCCTCACGAACGGCGGCCCGGCCGGGAACTCCACCTTCCCCATGTCGGCCCGCACGTCCCAGACGCCCCGCGGGTCCGGTCCCGCCACCCGCAGCCCCACCCGGCCACCGCCGGCCACCACCGAAAACGGCTCGTCCGCCGCGCGCCCCGACCGCCTCAGGTACACACCGGCAATGCGGAGCCCGTTGCCGCTGCGCTCGAACTCGCCCCCGTCGGGGTTGAACATCCGCAGGCGCGGCTCCGCCTCCCGCGGCCCGGCTTCCACCACGACGATTCCGTCCGCCCCCGGCCCCCGGTGGCGGTCACAGATCCGCTGCGCCAGCGCCGCCGTCAACACCGGGCCGCCGCCCTCCTCGAAGACCAGGTAGTCGTTGCCGTGACCGTGGGCCTTGAAGAAGGCCGGACCGATCCGCGGGGATTCACGCACTTTCCGGTGCTCCTCCGTGATGCGGTGATGCCATGATGTCGCGATGCGCGGCCCGGCGGACCCCTACCCGGTCGTCGTGACCACGATCAGGGCCGCCATGACCAGGAGCGTGAGCGGCGTGCCCAGCCGCGCGTAGTCGCCGAAGTGGTATCCCCCCGGACCGTACACCATCAGGTTGGTCTGGTAGGCGATGGGGGTCATGAAGGATGCCGACGCCGAAAGCGCCACCGCCACCGCCGCCGCCCGCGTGTCGATGCCGAAGTCGGCCGCCGTGGACATCGCGATCGGAAGCACCAGGGCGGCGGCCGCGTTGTTGGTGATGATCGAACTCAGCGTGACCGTGATGATGATGATCCCGGCCATGGCCCCCTGCGGCCCGAAGCCCCCCAGCGTGTCCGCGACCAGGGTGGCCGTCCCCTCGCCCAGCCCGGAACTCGTGACCGCGGCGGCAAGCCCGAAGGCCGCTCCGATCACCACGATCACGTCGAAATCGATGGCGTCCTTGGCCTCGTTCGGGGTGAGGATGCCGAAGACCACCAGCGCGAGGGCGCCGAGCAGGGAAAGGTGCAGGATCGGCAGGATCTGGAACGCAGCCCCCAGCACGATCGTGGCGGCCACCGCCAGCACGACCGCCGCCTTCGGCGACAGGGGCGGCGGGGGCGCTCCCAGGCGCGACACCAGCATGAAGTCGTTCCGTCCCCGCCAGCGCTCACCGAACCCCTGGTCCGCGATCACCATCAGGGTGTCGCCGGGTTTGAGCGGCGCCTTGGCGAGATGGCCGTGGACGGGCTCGCCCGCCCGGTGAATCGCCACCACGGTGGCCTGGTAGCGCGCCAGGAAGCGGATGTCGATCAGCGACTGCCCCACCAGCCGCGATTCGGGCGCGATGACGGCCTCGAAGTACGCGTGGCGCGCGCTCCTGAACTCGAAGGGCAGGTGCGGCTGCTGGGACGAGGCAAGTCCCGACACGTCGTGCAGCTTGAGGACCACGTCCGTGTCGCCGAGCATCGTCAGAAAATCACCGCCCCGGAGAACCGTATCCGGATGGGGCTGCCCCGCCCCCTCCCCGTCGCGCTCGAAGTAGACCATCGTGGCGCCCTCCGGAAGCGCCGACCACGCCTCGTCCATCCGCAGCCCGTCGAGGGGACCTCCCGGCTCGATGATCATGCGGACCGAAAAGCTGCGCCCGCCCTCGCGCGCCTCCTGCCGGGGCGGCAGCCGGTCCGGGAGCAGCCTGGGCGATGCGAGGATGGTGATGACCAGCCCCGCCAGCGCCATGGGCAGCGCGGTCCGCGTCAGCTCGAACATGGTGAAGGGCTCGTACCCGTCGGCTTCCAGCAGGCCCGACACCACGATGTTGGTGGAGGTGCCGATCAGCGTGGTCATGCCGCCGAGGATCGCGGCGAACGAAAGCGGCATGAGGTAGCGCGACGCGGAGTCGCCCCGCCGGTCCGCCCACTCGCCGATCTGGGGGGACAGCATGGCGATGATCGGCGTGTTGTTGACGAAGGCCGAGGCCGCCGCGACCGGCACCGTCATGCGTGCCAGTGCCCCCCGCACACTCTTCGCCGTGCCCAGCGTCGCCCGCACGATCGGGTGCAGCGCCCCGCTCTTCTCGACCGCGCGCGCCAGCACGTAGAGGGCGGCCACCGTGATCGGCGCGGGGTTCGAGAATCCCTGGAAGGCGTCGGCGGGAGTGACCACACCGGCAACGAGCAGCACCACCACCGCCGCCATGAACGCAACCGCCGGCGAGATCAGGTCCCGCGTGAGGACCAGGACCGCCAGGGTGACGACCGCGAGGGTGAGCCAGGCCTCCCAGATCATCTCGCGTTGCGCCTCCGTGACAAGCAGTCCGTGGATTGGTCCGCCCGGGCACCGGGAGCGATGAGGCGCCGGGACGGAAAAGCCGGACGGATCCCTGTTACAGGACCAGGGATCGCGCGTAGAAAACTAGAAGATCCTGAACAGGACTCCCAGCAGAAGGTTCATGATCCCCAGCACGACCGCGCCCATGAGCGCCGCCGGAAAGCTCCTCACCTTGAGGCCGCGCACGAGGGCGCCGGTGATCATGAGCGCCACCGCGTTGACCACCAGCGCGAAGAACCAGAGCGTCATGATCAGCAGCATGGGGCCGAGGCCCCCCAGCGCGGCCCAGATGAGCCAGTTCGAGAACCCGAACACCAGCGTCCCGATCACGGCCGCCTTCAGGTCGCGGACCTCGATTCCATTGACGACCCGCCCGACCACCATCAGAAGCACCGCGCTCAGAAGCGTATGAATGATGAGTTGCAGTGGCACGATTCCTATCCTCCCGTTTGTGGAGTCCCATATGTATCTGAACGGAACGGGCCCGGGCTCGGCAAGGTTTCGTTCCATCTCGTTCCATCTCGCCGCCATTGCCGGCCGGGACGAACCGGTCCTCCCTACGAGCCGCGGGGCGGCTAGTGTTCTTCGATCCACCTCACCAGCGCGTCCTGGGACACGCGCAGCACATGCCCCTGTCCCGCGAGCACCTCGTGCGTCACCGCGACCCCCGCCGCTTTCAGTTGCTCCGCGGTGGCTTCGGAACGCCCGACCCAGTTCGTGTCGCCCTCGCCCACCATCATCCACACCGCCGCGTCCGCCAGCACCTCGAGCGACGCCTCGCCCGAATACCGTCCCGGCATGGCAATGATCCCGCCGACCCGGCCGGGCACCGCCAGCGCCGCGTGGAAGACCCCCACCCCACCCGCCGACGCACCGGTCATGATGACCTTGTCGCCCGCCCCCCCGAGGTTCTCGTCGACCCAGCCCAGGACGGCGGTCATCACCTCGCGCCCCGTCCGCGCAAGACCCGGCCCATAGGCCACGACGCCGACCACGGCGTACCCCGCGTCGGGGGCCACCGGGTCCCAGTACGCCTGCATCATGCCGAGCAGGAGTCCCGCGTCTCCCGCGCCCCAGGGAAAAGCGACCACCACCCCCTTCGGCGCGGACTCCGGCCGCAGGACCGCGATGTCGAGCACCTCGCCCGACTCCAGGGTGAGCTGGACCCACTCCACCTGCCGGGGTTCGGGCTCGGTGGCCCCGCACGCCAGCAGCAGGGTGGCCACCACGGCCGCACATGCCGGGATCCTGAGAGATCCGGTCATGACCCCTCCTCCCCCGACGGCGGACTCCCGGTGCGGCATGGCGGCTGATTCACCCGGCCAGCTACGGAATCAGGGCCCGCCTCGCGGTGTTGCGCAGGATGAACAACCCGTCGCCCGTACCCGTCGCCACCACCACCCCGCTCGCGAAGTACGGGTAGTTGCTCCACGACGCGCCCCCGTAGGGCGAGTTGTCGAAGTACGCGATCTCGACCGGGTTGACGGGGTCGGTGATGTCGAGGATCCTGATCCCCGCGCCGTAGTTCGACTGGTACATCAGGTTGCCCTTGATGTAGAGGTTGTGGTCGGTGTCCGTCGTCTCGGCGATGTACTCGTTGACGAGTTGCGGATCGTCGAGGTCCTCCAGATCCCAGATCAGCGTGCGGGTACCCTCGACCAGTCCCCGGGGCTCGTCGCCCTCGTCGTTCATGTAGAAGAAGCGGTGGTCCTCGGTCAGCCACCCCTGGTGCGCGTAGGCGACGTTGGGGTACGAAGACACTCCGAGCGCGACCGGGTTGTCCTTGTCGCTCACGTCGGCGATCGAAAGCGCGGTCTCGTTGGATCCGATGCAGATCTCCTTGCCGCGGTGCTCCTCGTCGGGGCCGTGGTAGATCACGCACTGGGCGTCGTGGGAGTAGCCCGTGCCGCGGCGCCCGGTCTCGGCGTGGGCGAAGCACCCGGCGAAGGACGGACGCTTGGGGTCGGCCAGGTCGAGCATGTGCAGGCCGCCGCCGCAGGTCTCCCCGCCCCCGCTGCTCCCCACCACGTACGCGAACGGGGTCTGCTCGTTGATGACGATGTTGTGCGCGCTGGCGATGCCGTCGTAGGTGAAATCGGGTTCGAAGGTGACGGCCTCGCCGCCCAAGCCGCGCAGCCGCGTGAGGTCGAAGACCTGGACGCCGTGCTGGCCGGCCCCGTCGGCCACGATGTAGACGTGGTTGCCGTACACCTTCATGTCGCGCCAGATCGCGCTGCGCGAACCGGGCGTCTTGGGCAGGTTGCCGAGCAGGACGGGGTTGTACGGGTCGGTGAGGTCGACGAAGGAGGTGCCGTCGGTGCGGCCCACGATGGCGATCTCGTGCGCGGTCTCCGGGTCGGTCCAGCCCCAGAGGTCGTTGACGCGCGCGCCGCGCCCGCCAGCCAGCTGGTTGATGGGGAGGAAGGAGATGATGTTGACGTTGTCGCACTCGAAGCCGGCCGCGTCGTTGTCCGCGCACTCGACGTCGTCGTCGCGGCCCACGATCGCGGGCAGCCCGCGGTGGTCGCCGATCACGAGGTCGCCGTCGCTCCACGCACCGTCCGCGCCGCGCTCGGCGATCACCACACCGCCCGCGCGGCCGTCAATCCCGCCGGCGCCCACGGCCGCAACATCGCCCGCCAGCGCGAGCGCGCTCCCGAAGGACGGTCGCTCGCCGAGCCCGTCCCTGCCGCCGACCATGGCCGCGCCTGTCCATCCCCCTGCCCCGTCGCCGGTGAAGCGGTACAGGCCGCCGCCGCCCCGGTTCGCCGACGGTGCGCCTACCCACAGGTCCTCTCCGTCGAAGGCGAGCGCCGATCCGAACCCGGACCGCTGCTCCGCGTTGAACGGCCGCAGCGCACCCGACCGGGTCAGGGCGCCCGTTTCCTCGTCGCTCTCGAACAGGGCCACGGCACCGGTCCCGTTCGCCGAAGGAGCCCCGACCAGCGCGAGCGACCCCCGCACCAGCAGACTCCCGCCGAAACCGCTCTCTTCGCCCAGATCCGCGCCCGCTTCGAGCCGGCCCAGCGGCTCCAGCCGGCCGGTCTCGCGGTCAAGCCGGTAGGCGTGAACCTCCGCGGGTGCTTCCCGGGTGGGGGCCGTGCTCACCAGCACCGACGTGCCCCCGAAGGCGACCCGGCTCCCGAACCCGGAGCCGGCGTCCACGGGCCGGTGCCGCGTGCCGCCCGACCACCCGTCTCCCGTCCTCGTGAAGACGTAGAGCGACCCGGCCCCGTCGTCTTCACCGGGCGCCGACACGACCACCACGTCCCCGTCAACGGCCACCGCGGTTCCGAAGCCCGCGCCCTCGGCAAGTGTTTCCGGAGCCAGCCGGCCCACCTCCGTCCACCCGGCGGCGGCGGCATGCCGGTACACCACAACGGCGCCCCGGCCGTCGTCCCACCCGGGCGCGCCCACAAGAACCAGGCCCCCGCCGCCGGCCAGGGCGCGGCCGAAGGCATCCGGCGGATCCCCGACCTCGGTCAGGGCCAGCCGCGCCGTCTCGGCCCAGCCGTTCGCCGCCGCACCATAGACGTACACGACACCCGGCAGCGGGCCGCCGCCCGGCTCGCCGACGAGCACCTGCCCGTCGCTCACAATCAGGGTGCCCCCGTACCCCTGTGCCGCGACGTGCGGGCTCGGGGCAAGGGCCGCGGCGAGCGCGACCGTGGTGGCCGCAAGCAGCGATCGGCGGAGGTTCGTGTGGCTACTCATGATGTCCTGGGTCCTTTCGAGTTCTTGTCCGGGGGCGTCATGGCCCCAAATGTAATGTTGCCTTTACATTTTGTCATGTGCAGTATACATGTTGCTGCTCACGGAATCAGGGCCCGGCGCCCCTTGTTCCTCACGATGAAGATGCCGTCGCTCATGCTCGTCACCACCACCACGCCGCTCTCAAAGTACGGGTAGTTGCTCCACGACGAACCGGTCGGCGAGATGCTGAACGACGCGATTTCGACGGGACTGGTGCGGTTGGTGATGTCCAGGATCCTGAGTCCCGCGCCGTAGTTCGACTGGTACATCAGGTTGCCGCGGATGTAGAGGTTGTGGTCGGTGTCCTTCGTCTCGGCGATGTACTCGGCGGCCAGGATCGGGTCGTCGAGGTCCACCACGTCCCAGATCAGGGTGCGGGTGCCTTCCACCTCGCCGCTGCCCTCGTCGCCCTCGTCGTTCATGTAGAAGAATCGGTGATCGTCGGTCAGCCAGCCCTGGTGCGCGTAGACGGCGCTCGGATATTCCGCCATCGAGATCGCCACGGGATTGTCCTTGTCGGTCACGTCGGCGATGCTGAGCGAGTTCTCGTTCGAACCGAGGCAGATGTGGCGGCCCTGGTACTCCTCGTCCGGGCCGTGGTAGGTGACGCACTGGGCGTCGTGCGAGTACCCCGTGCCTGCGCGCCCGGTCTGGATATCGGCGAAGCACCCCGCGAAGACCGGGTTCTTCGGCTCGCTCAGATCGAGCATGTGCAGGCCGCCGCCGCAGGTCTCGCCGCCGCCGCTGGCCCCCACCACGTACGCGAACCCCTCGTTCTCGTTGATCACGATATTGTGGGCGCTGGCGATGCCGTCGTAGAGGAAGTCGGGCTCGAAGGTGACGGACTCGCCGTCGACATCGCGGAGCCGCGTGAGGTCGAATACCTGGACGCCGTGCTGCTCGGCGCCGTCGGCCACGATGTAGACGTGGTCGGCGTGGACCTTCATATCGCGCCAGGCGGCGCTCCGCGAACCGGGCGTCTTGGGGAGGTCGCCGAGCACGACGGGGCTGTGCGGGTCGGTCAGGTCCACGAAGGCGGTGCCGTCGCTCCGTCCCACGATCGCGATCTCGTGTCCGGTTTCCGGGTCGGTCCAGCCCCAGATGTCGTTGATCATCGAGCCGCGGCCCCCCGACAGGTCCTTGATGGGGAGGAAGGAGATCACGTCGACCTGGTCGCACTCGAACCCCGCGGACTGTCCCTCGGTGCACGGCGCGTCCTCGTCCATGCCGACGATCGCCGGCGGTCCGCGGTGGTCGCCGATCACCAGCTCGCCCTCGGTCCAGGCACCGTCGGCGCCCCGTTCCCGGAGGACGGCGCCGCCCGCCCGGCTGTCGATCCCGCCGGCGCCCACCACGGAAACATCGCCCGCCATCGCCAGCGAGCTGCCGAAGGAGGGGAAGTCGCCCAGGCCTTCCCGGAGGGACTTGACCACGCGGGACCAGCCGCCCGCGCCGTCGCCGATGAAGTGGTAGAGGCCTCCCTGTCCGCGGCTGGCGCTAGGCGCACCGACCCACAG
Source organism: Gemmatimonadota bacterium (assembly GCA_028873845.1). GTDB lineage: Bacteria > Gemmatimonadota > Gemmatimonadetes > Longimicrobiales > Gaopeijiaceae > Bin94. Next base: position 49,587 of record JAPPNO010000026.1, read on the forward strand.
ATCGTCCCCTACGAAGACGATGGTCGCGCCGAATCGGGTGAACCCCTCGGCGTCGAAGGCCGCAAGCGTGGCCGTCCGGGTCCACTCGCCGGTGGCTTCGTCGCGCGTGAAGACCAGGACGTGGCCGGTGCCGTTCGCGAACGGCGCGCCGACGAAGGCCCGGGAACCGCTGGCCGCGAGCGCCGAGCCGAACGCCGGGCGTTCGCCCAGGTCGTCGCCGGGGTCGAGGAGGCCGAGGGACTCGATGACGCCGGTGGCGCGGTCCAGGCGGAAGGTGTGGACGTCGATCGTGAGTTGTTCGAGGGACTGGGCCGTACTCGCCAACACCGTGGTCCCGTCGAGGGCGACGACCGTGCCCAGGCCGTTGCTGCCCTCCGGGCCCTGGAACGCGCTGCTCTGCGACCAGGTGCCGCCGCTCCGGGTGAAGACGTAGACCGCGCCCGCGCCGTCCCCGTCGCCCGGCGCGCCCACGACCGCGATGTTGCCGTCCAGCGCCACCGCGCGCCCGAAGCCCGCATTCTCGCCCGCGCCTTCAGGTGTCAGCCGGCCCACTTCGCGCCACTCGCCCCCGGCGTCGTGGCGGTAGAGGAGCGCCGCACCGGTCCCGTCGCCGAGCCCGGGCGCGCCGATGAGCACGAGGCCGCCGTCGGCCGCCAGCGATCCGCCGAAGCCGTCGGGCGGGCCGTGCATGCCGGCCAGCCTGATCCGCGCGGTCTCGCTCCAGCCGCCGGCGGTGCGGCCGTACACGTACACGATGCCGGGGAGCGCCACGTTCGCCGGCTCGCCGATGAGGACGTGGCCGTCGCTGACGGCGACGCTGCCGCCGAAGGACTGGGCCGTGAGGCCGGACCGTGGGGCCAGGGCGGCTGCCAGCACGAGGGTGATGGCCGCGAGGGTGGGGAGGTGGCGATGGGGGAGGGACTTGGACATGTCGGGATCTTCCTGTCGGTCAAGTGTTTCGGGCGAACCGACCGCACAATACGCAACGGGATGGGGGGACCGCAACGGCGTGCGCGACGGACGCCGGATACCTGGCTCGAGGGGTCCGCGGGCTACTCCAGCACCCGCTCCAGGTCCGCGCACAGGTCCTCGGGATCCTCCAGGCCCACCGACATGCGGAAGATCCCGTCGCCGGCGTACCTGCGGTAGCTCTCCAGCTGCGCGCCCTCCAGCCGGAAGGAGCTCTCCATGAGCGACTCCGTGTCCAACCGGAAGACCAGGCTGCGGTGGTGCCCGAGCGAGACCGCGTAGTGGATGACCCGAAGGTCGCGGGCCAGGCGTTCGGCCAGTTCGGCCCCGTCCCCGGTCCGGAAGGTGAGCATGCCCGAGAAGTTGGCCATCTGGCGGCGGGCGAGTTCGTGTTGCGGGTGGGACGCCAGCCCCGGGTAGATGACGCGCGTGACCCGGGGGTGCCCCTCCAGCCAGCGAGCCACCGCCAGCGCGCTCTCCTCGTGGGCCTTCATGCGGAGCGGCAGCGTGGCCGCGCCCCGCATGATCAGCCAGGCGTTGAAGGGCGATAGCACGCCACCGTAGTGGATGCCGGCTTCGAGCCGCAGGGCCGAGATATCGTCCCTGGCGCCGAGGACCGCCCCGCCCACCGCGTCTCCGTGCCCGCCGATGTACTTGGTGAGCGAGTGCATGACGTAGTGCGCGCCCAGCTCCAGCGGACGCGTGGCGACCGGCGTGGCGAAGGTGGAATCGACGGCGACGCGCACGCCCGGTTGCGCCGCCGCGATCCGTGTCACGGCCGCGATGTCGGTCAGGCGGACGATCGGGTTGGCCGGGGTCTCGAGCCAGATCAGCTTCGTCGCGGGCCGGAGCGCCGCCTCGACATTGCGGGGATCGGAGGTGTCGGCGAACGAGACATCGATGCCCAGGCGCGGCAGCGTGTCGCGGCCCAGCTCGGCCACTCCGGCGTAGTTGGTGTCCGACATGACGACATGGTCGCCGCTGTCGAGCAGGGAGAGGAGGAGGCCCGCCGCCGCAGCCATCCCCGAGCCGAAGCAGAGACACGACTCGGCGCCTTCCAGCGCGCACAGCTTGGCCTCCAGTTGCGCCACGGTGGGGTTCGACCAGCGCGTGTAGAGGTAGCCGGAGTCTTCGTCCAGGTCGTGGGCGGAGAAGCCGGTGGGGTCCCGCGTGACGAAGGTGGAGGACATGACCAGGTTGGGGGACGAGGCGCCGGTGGCGGGATCGGGGCGTTCGCCCGCGTGGACCGCGGCGGTGCGGAGGCGGGGGGTCATGGGGTGAGGAGGGGGATGGTGCGCCGACCGGCCTGCCGGTAGACGCGGAAGTCCGGGTCGAGGGTCATGACGGACCCGTTGGGGGTCTTTTCGACGAGGCGCACCAGGCAGGCGTCCGCGAAGGACATGGGGACGTCGGCGTAGCGGCGCATCAGACGGATCAGGGCGTCGGTGTCCGCGTCGGATTCGAAGAGACCGACCACCTCGAGCACGCCCCGCCGCACAAGCCTCGCCGGGAGACTCGGATCCGCACCCGCGCGCCGCGACAGCAACGATGCCTCCGAGAGGACGGCCTCGCAGGTGAGCAGCGGTGGCCGCAGTGACTCGAATTGAGTGCGCGCCCAGTCGTGACGGGCCTCGTCCGCGGCGAGGAGCGCGACGATGGGCCCGGTGTCAACGATTACGGTGGGGCGCATTCCGGTGGGCGTCGGTGGTTATGGCCTCTTCGAGAAGGCGCTTGTCGGTCCCCAGATCGCTTCGGCCGCTGCGAACGGTGCCCACGAGGTCGCCCGCCAGTTGGGCGCAGCTGGGGGGCGCGGCGCAGTCGTTGTATTCGAGGGCCTGGCCGATCATCTCCCGCACGAGAGCGGACCGCGTGACGTTGCGGCGTCCGGCCTCGGCGGCCAGCGCGGCGAGCATGTCGTCGGGCAGCTTGAGGGAGAAGGTGCGCATTGCGGGATCGTAATACGATCTGCTGCAAGTCGCAATACGTCTGTTGTCCTACCACCTCCCACGGCGGTTCAGCCGATGGCCCATTACCGACTCGAGATGGGTGTCGGGGTCGGACTTGCCAAGGAGGATGAAGTCTTCTCCGATCCAGTGGATGCCACCCGGCGGCAACTCTACCGTCCCCAGCCAACGGCCTTCGGGATTGAATACGCTCCATTCACCCGCTCCATGGTTATACACCCATAGGAAGCCCTCCGAATCCACCCGTAGGTCGATAATGAACGGGTGGTTGCGTCCCGACACCCGATCTCTCATCTCACGCTCCCAGCGGGGCCAGTCGAAGTGCGAGTTCACCGTCCTTGCAAGTTTCATGAAGGCCTCGAATCTCTCGTCGGTGACCGGGACCGGATCGACCGTCCGCCTGAGGATCCGCTGAAGTACGCCGGTTGCCGAAAACTGATGCACCTCGTAGCGATCGCGCCCGTCCGTCACATGGACCGCCACCGGGTCTCCGCCGGCGGTTGCCACGGATCGTCCCGGAAACGGCACCTGGGACGGAACGGACCAATCCGGCACCGAAAGGCGTTCCGTTCCCCTGCACCAGCCGAACGAGTGGGCCGAGTACGTGGAATCGATCCTCACGTATCCTCTTGGACTTCTGTAGACCACGCCCGGTTCTTCGGGGGGGCGCCAGTCCGGACGGTACATCTCGATCAGGAAGGACCCATCCGAAAGCGGGTGATACACCGACTCGCCCGGCCGCTGGTCGTCCGTTCGCGTCGCCGCATGCAAAGCCCCCAGGTCGATTCGTCGCTCCCGCAGGATCTTGCCCGAGGGATCGAAATGGTAGACCGGGCCGAACCCCTGGTCCCATACCACGATCGTGTCTCCTGGAAGTACCTGAAGACGCAACGGATAGTAGAATTCCCCCGGTCCCCGGCCCGCCCGTCCGAAGGCTGCCGACAGGCGGCCCGAGGGCTCGAACACCAGTACCTTGCGGTCACCGCCCGGGGAGAGCATCGCGACCCGGCCATCCGAGAGCACCCCGGCTTGGCGAATGTTCCAGACCAGGTGGGCCGAGTCGCCGGGGGCCCCATGCCCCAGGACGAATTCCGGTTCTGGGGCGACGATCCAGAAGTCGGCGCTGTCCCAGACGGGGGCATGGTTCTCCACGATTCGGATGCCCGCCGAGTCCCGGATGGTGACAGCGGACGATTCCGGTTCGGGTGGGGGGCGGTCGCACGCGTAGACCGACAGGGCCAGGACGATGACAAGCCCGCACGCTCGGTGTCTGGGGCGGGGCTGTGGAGGTTGGTTCCCGGGGTGCCGGTTGACCGGCGGGGCTTTCGCTGACACTACGACTCCTACCTCCGACGGATCCGGACCACCTCGACATCATATTGCTGAATTGCACGATCGGCCGTGACGAGGGGCAACTCTTCGATTCGCGACTGAGCCACCAGCAAACGGTCGAAGGGATCGCGATGGTGGGGCGGTAGCGCCGCAGCCTCAAGAGCATGGGCAAGCGAGACAGGGAGTTCGCGTGTGCCGGTGCGTCGCATCCCCTCCGGGACGTAGACCGCCGGCGGCTCAGGCAGGGTGAGCCGTCCGGCGGCGTGCTTGATGCCGATCTCCCAGGCGCTGGCTGCGGAGAGGAAGAGGTCGACGGCTCGATCGGAGAGTTTGTTGAGCAGGTGGTCGGAAAACCGCTCCGGCTCCGTCTGAAGCCAGAGCCAGCAGTGGGTGTCGAGCAGATAGCCCACTAACCGCGACCCTCGAAGTCGCGGATCAGGTCTTCGTCAAGGGGGGCGTCGAAGTCGTCCGGCACGACGAAGCGACCCCGGTCCTGGCCGAAGCTGCGCCGACTCTCGTAGACCGGCGACAGACGGGCCACCGGCAGCCCCGAACGGGTGATCACCACCTCTTCGCCGGCCTCGGCGCGCCGCAGCAGTCGCGAAAGGTGGGTCTTGGCTTCGTGGACCGTGTAGTGTGTCATGGCCTGAAGGTAGACTAACCCCTTGACCAAGGTCAACGGCATTGCCCCCCCGCCACGGCTTCGGATACCCTTGAAAACCACCGCGCACATTCCCACCCCCCCCACCATGCGACACACACCACGCCTGCTCCCCGTCCCCGCCCTCGCCAACGCGGCCCCCCCGGCCGGCCCGGCCCCCGCCCGCCCCGCGCCCGCCCCGGGCCGGCACCACCACCCCCCCCCCCCCCCCGCCCGCGCCCGCACCCCGGGGGGCGGGCCCGACGCGCA
>JAPPNO010000068.1 GCA_028873845.1 Gemmatimonadota bacterium
GTGACTTACGTGATTTCTTGCCGTGATTCGAGGCGTTGGCAGTCTGCGCTACCAGTGGGGCGACACGCCGCTACACACGGTGACGAGGCTCCTCAAGTGGAACCATTCCTTCGCCCCCGCTGCCATCGCCACGCTCGTGGCGGCCGGGGCCGACCCCAACGCGAGGAACGACGACGGTGCGACGCCGTTGCATCTGGCTGCCGGGCCCGTACAGGCACGTGCGTTTCCACCGGGTTACTACCAATGGGGCAGCGCCGAACTGGTCTCGTTGCTTGTGGAAGCCGGTGCGGACGTCAACGCGCGCGACGGAGAGGGCAGTACCGCACTCCAAAGAGCCACGCGCCGGGAGGATTCCGCGGTCATCGCCCGCTTGCTCGAACTCGGGGCCGATCCGTCACCGCTGAGTGATTCGAGCCCGGCTGCCGATCCGCCGGCTTGTGAGGAGTGGCCAACCCCGGAGTTCTTCCACCGGGCGACGGTCGACGTTGTTGCCGACTGTATCGAGGCAGGGGCGGAAGTGGCTTCCGCAATCGAACGGCGGTTTTTCGAATGGGATGCCCACAGCCGGCGGCACCGGGAGTATGCGGCTGGCCACTCACCTCTTCATCTGGCGTCCACATCGACCCCCGACCCGGCCGTGATCACGCTTCTTCTCGGTGCCGGAGCGGATGTCGCCGCGAGGGACCGGAACAACCACACCGCATTGCACTATGCCGCCGGCGACAACGAGAATCCCGCCGTCATCACCGCTCTCGTCGAGGCGGGTGCGGAGGTGAATGCGGTCGCGGCCCTGGGAAGGACCCCCCTTCACCAGGCCGCCACCAACCCGAACCCGGCGATCGCGGCCGAGCTGCTGAGACGGGGTGCCGACTTGACCGCCAGACTCCGAGGCGGCAGGACCGCGGTGCACGAAGCCGCGAGTAGCAACCGGAATCCCGCAGTGTTGACCACCTTGCTGGAGCATGGTGCGGATGTGGATGCCCGAGGTGGCAACGACACCGAAGATCCTGGATGGTTCCAACACAGGCGGATCGCCCTGAATCCCTGGGGCGGGAACAACGGTGTTTCCGAATACGCCGGCAACCGGATTCCCCTGCACGAGGCGGCGGTCTGGAACGGCCCCGAGGTCGTCGCGGCGCTGCTGGCGGCCGGGGCCGACGTACATGCTCGCGCCGACCTCGATCACGAGTACGAGCCCGACGCGCCCCCTCTGTACTGGGCCGCGTCCACCAACCCCGATCCGGCCGTGCTGGAACTGCTCGTGCGGGCCGGGGCGGATGTGAATGAGCGCGGCGGTTACGAACGGACGCCGCTTCATATCGCCGCCCTGCGCAATCCGGTGGCGTTTCCCAAGCTGCTGGAATTGGGTGCCGATCCCACGACGCTCGACCGGGAGGGCAGGACACCGATGGACTACGCGGTCCGGAATCCGTGGTTGCAGAGACTGGAGGCGGTGAAGCGGTTGATCCGGGAAATGGTGAACGAACCGGGGTAGGGGAGACCGAAAAGCAGGTTGCCCGCCCCAAGCGTAGCCGACTGAAGCGACCGGTGATCTACGTCGAGAGTCCGGCAATCCCGACGTTGCCGTTCCAAAGTTGCAGGGAGGGGATGTGACTCGTCGGTTGCCGACCGGCAACCCCGCACCGCGATGCAAGGGTCTGACCTGAAGAGCCTGCTCACCACCCCTCATGCGGATCTGCAGCGCAGTCAAGCAACACGAGACCCAGCCGTCAGTCCATGAACCACCGAACCCCAGCCGTCGCCGCCGCAGCCCTTCTCGCGGCAACCGTAGCCTGCAGAGACGGCGCGAACCCCCGCTCCCTCACCCCCGTGCCCGTGCTCCGCGACAGCGCTGGTGTACACATCGCCGAAAACCCGCGCCCGCCCGCAGGATCAGGACTCGGCTGGGAGGTCGGCCCGGAACCCGCGGTGCGCATCGGGTCGGCCGACGGGGAGGACCCCTACCTCTTCCACCGCGTCTGGGACATGGCCACGCTGGGGAACGGGCGCATCGCGGTGGCCGACGCCGGCTCGGAGGAGCTGCGCGTGTTCGACTCGATGGGTGTCCACTTGGCGACCTGGGGCGGGCGGGGCGAAGGCCCGGGTGAATTCCAGTCGCTGTGGGCGGTCGCGCGGTGGCCGGACGACTCGGTCGCGGCGTGGGAGTTTCACAGTGAGCGCGGTGTTTCGATCTTCGATTCGGAGGGGGACCTGGGTCGGATCCTCCGCTACGCGACGGCCTCCACCCGGACCGACGTCACGGTGCTGCGGAACTCGGCGATCCTCACCGACCGTGAGGTCCGTTCCGACCGCGGACGCGGGCTCCAGGTCCGGCACCGGCTCTATCAGTTATTGGACGCCGAAGGGACGGTCACCGCCTCTCTGGGGCCCTACCCGGCCTCCGAGATGTTCGAGAGAAGGCGGGCGGGCACGACGGTGTGGATGGAGGTCCCCTTCACCCGGTCGGCAGTCACCGCCGCGTGGCACGATCTGGCCGTGGTCGGCCGGAACGACATCTACGAGATCCGTGCGTACGGTACCGATGGCGCACTGCGCCGCATGGTGCGGATGGACCACGCGCCGGTTCCCGTGACGCGGTCGCTGCTCACTCTGGAGCAGGAGGAACAGGGTCTCGGCCCCGGTGACGACGAGATCCCGGCGCCCGAGACTCTCCCTGCGTTCGACCGGGTCATCGCCGACGCGCTGGACCACCTGTGGGTCCGGGAATACCGGGTGCCGGGCCGGGACACACCGCATCCCCTTTGGACGGTGTTCGACCCCGAAGGCCGTGTATTGGGCCACGTTGCAACGCCACCGGGACTGGGTATCTTCGAAATTGGGGAGGGCTACGTCCTTGGCCTGGCGATCCGGGATCTGGGGGTCCAACAGGTGCAGGTGTGGCCGCTTCGGCGTGGAGAAGGATGATTTGTCGTCAGTCAAGCGGAACGGGAGGGAAATGTCAACTGTAGTGGGACCTATATACTTTGCTAGCCAAAATGGTTATCTTCAATGACGGAAAGGAGACAGCCCATGAAGCCGAGCGAGACGGTCAAGGAATCCATCAGCCTCTACGAATTCTTCGAGAAGTTCCCGGATGAGGCGGCTGCAGTCAAGTATGTCGAGGCACGGCGCTGGCCGGACGGGGTAGCCTGTCCGAAGTGCGGATCGCCCTCGGTGTCCGCGGTGAAGAGCGGGAAGCCGATGCCGTGGCGGTGCCGGGACTGCCGGAAGCACTTCTCGGTGCGGACCGGGACGGTGTTCGCGGAATCGAAGCTGGGCATCCACAAGTGGCTGATGGCCGCCTACCTGATGACCACGGCCCGGAAGGGCATCTCCAGCGTCCAGCTCGCCAAGGAGGTGGGCGTCACGCAGAAGACGGCCTGGTTCCTCGAACACCGGATCCGCGAGGCCATGACCTCAAGGGGCGGCCTCCTGGGGAACACGGTCGAGGTGGACGAGACCTACGTCGGCGGCAAGGAGAAGAACAAGCACGCCTCGAAGCGGGAGAACGCCGGCGGCGGAACGGGCGGGAAACAGGCCGTGGTCGGCATGAAGGAGCGTGGCGGCGAGGTCCGGGCCTTTCCGGTGGACACGACGGAGAGGGAGGAACTGCAGGCGGCGGTGGAGGGGAATGTCGAGCGGGGGTCGAACGTCTACACGGACGGCAACATGAGCTACCGGGGCCTGCCCGGCTACGACCACGCCTTCGTGCGGCATTCCGCGGGCGAGTACGTCAGAGGAGCGGTCCACACGAACGGCATCGAGTCGTTCTGGTCGCTCCTGAAGCGGGGGTACATCGGCGTCTTCCACTACATGAGCATCAAGCACCTGTTCCGGTACGTGAACGAGTTCGCCGGCCGGGAGAACGCGGGCCACAACACGATGGCGGGGATCGACCGGATCATCGCCGGGGCCGAGGGTCGGCGACTCACCTACGAGCGGTTGATCTCATGACGAAGCCCTCCAATCCGCTCTACGGGAAGTTCGAGGAGGTGGTCGACGCCCTGCTACGGGGGAAGCGTCCCAGGAAGGCCGACAAGGCCGCAGACCGATCGGAGAGGGGCGGGATTGTCCGCGAAAGGCCGGAGGACGAGGAGTCGGCGGGGGGCGAGGGGTAGCGACCCTATTTCAGTCGTCTTCGTGGGGTGGGGGAAGGGACTCCGGCTCGTCTTCCTTCTTGAGGAGATTTCGCCAGTCACTGATCCATTTCGGGAGGTTGCCGACACAGAACACGACGAGCAATACATAGAAGACACGGGTGAGGAGCCTTTCTGCTGCCGGAATGACGCCGAACGCAACTATCGCCATGAGAACCAGGAGCAGAATGAAGGTGAGCCACTGGCCCCTCCTTTCCGTAGCGATCGCAGCGTCCACCGATCGGTCTTCGACACTGATCTGGTGGTCATGTTGCTTTTCCGCCCGATCTATAATCCAATCAGCGGTACCAGGACGGACCTCTTCGTATTCCGCTAGGTCCTTCGCACGGGGAATTGGACCGGAGTACTTCTCGCCCGTGACGCGAACTACGGACGACCGGCGGGACCTGCCCTCTTCTTCTACGGGGGGTTCACGAAGTGACTCAGCCTGCGTGGTGGTCGGTATCGCTGGCAGAAGGGCCTTCTTCTTACGGCGACGCCGCGATCTCCTCTTCTTGCGACTCACGGGCCTGAGCTTCCCGCATCGCTAACCAGAGGGACGCCCCTACGCCCCGCAGTACGCGACGTTCCCAACTGACATATGGCGAATGCGCGGAATACCGACTCAATCGGTCTCGGGCCGATTTCCTCCCCGGGCATATGTCGATGAGCGAGCCTGCGCCGCGGAAAAAACTGGAAGCTGAGGAAAGTCGGTTCATCTGGTGTCTTTCGGGTCTGGTGAGGATAATACGGGGAAACCGAGATAATTGTTCCCGTCGGGCCTGTCAACCTCTCCTCCATTTTCTCGGGGAAATATTGGAATGAACGCTCGGGCCATCTGGCTCTCTCACTGTGGATCGAGAATCCTCTGAGGAAAAGATACTGAAGGTGGGTCGAGGAATCGAGACCCCTTCCTCCTTTCTCCCCGACATTGCCGACCCCAAAGTCGACTCCGCCCCTTGCGTGACGACCACGCGCCCCTCTACGTTCGGCCCGTCTCTAGTGTTGCAGGCCCCCATGCCGGGTTACCTGCCGAATACAACAGGCCCCTGACGGGCGTCCGGGTAGCTCCCGGTTCCCAGGCCGAATAGGCGGGAACCGTATCGCTGGACTTCCCTGCGACACTGGAGACAAATGGCCCGGCACCCGGTCGGGCCGGTCACCCGGTCAAGTGGAGGACTTGGTGGGCCAGGACAACAGGCCACCCGAGGACGGCCGCAATCTCCTCGACCGGCTCCTCCCCAGGGTCATGGCGGCCGCGAAGGCTCTCGCTTATCGCACACCCGTCCTCCAAACCCCGCTTCTTCCGCGATACCCCTATTGGGTCGATCCGGGTACGCTCGCGGAGATGGTGCGCCTGATCGACGAGCCAAGGACGACAGAGGGGGCGATCGTCGAGGTTGGCGTCGCCAGAGGGATCACTTCCGTGTTCATGCTGGAACACCTGAGAACCACTGGTGACCCCCGACCCCTCGTAATGATCGATACTTTCTCCGGCTTCACGGCGAAGGACGTCCGGCACGAGACCGCCCACCGCGACCGGCGGAGGCGGGATCTCGCCAACTTCTCGTACGGCAGCGCCGCGGTCCTGCGCCACAGCCTCCTGCGGCTTGGATACCGGAACTTCCGAATCATCGCCAATGATTGCGCGACCGTGGACTGGCAGGACATCGGCCCCATCGCCGCACTGCTTTGCGACGTGGACCTGTACCAACCCACCCTCGCCACCCTCGAGGCCGTGTGGCCCCTGCTGCTCCCCCATGGCGGGATCGTGATCGACGACTGCATCGAGCCCCATTGGGCCGACGGCAGTCTGGAAGCCTACACCCAGTTCATCGAGGCCCGAGCTCTGCCGTTCGTGCGAATCGGGGGCAAGGCCGCTGGCATAAGGCGCGATTCTTCATCCGACGATCGTGCCCGGTCGACCGGACTCGCCCAGACGACGGTAGCGTGACCGGGACGCCCCCAAGGCGTAGGTTCCCGATCCCGTTCATCGTCCCACCTCCGCTCCCGCAGGAGAAGCCCCATGTCCTCCAGAGGCCACCAGATCACCCTGCTCAAGGCCGAGCTCACCATCTACCGGACCACCTTCGACTTCATCGTCGAACACCTCACCCCGAATGCGCGCAGCGCGCTCGCGAACGAGCTCATCAGACAACGGGACGAAATCTTCCCTGAGACACAGCTCTCCCACTCGCCCGGAGCGCGTCGCGCGCTGGAAGTTCTCAACGAGCTTGTCGCGAAGTTCGGTTAGTTCGTCCCCACTCCGGCTAGTCATGTATGTAGGCCCCACTGTAGTTGTCACAATGGAAACCACGATTGACATGTCTTCGACTTCGGACGCGCCTTCGGTATCCCGCGGACCCGGCCGGAGCGGCGGTTGTCGACATCGGAAGACAGTGCACCCGTTTCCGGCCGGCTTCGCCGGTACCCGCCGGTCCATCCTCGTACCCGCCTTCGGCCTTCTTCTCCTCCTCCCCGCCTGCACTCCCGACACCCCACCCCCCCTCGACACCCCCCAGCTCCGCGACAGCGCCGACATCCGCATCGCCGAAAACCCCCGCCCCCCCGAGGGTTCCCGCCTCGGCTGGCGGATCGGCCCGGACCCCACCGTGACCATCGGCGCGGCCGAGGGCGAGGATCCGTACCTGCTCCACCGCGTCGGAACGACCGCCACCCTCTCCGACGGCAGCATCGTCGTCCCGGACGGTGCCTCCAACGAGGTGCGGGTCTTCGACGCGGAGGGCGTCCACCTGCGGAGCTGGGGCGGCTACGGCGAGGGCCCGGGCGAGTTCGACGAGCTGCACGCGGTCGCGCGCTGGCGGGGCGATTCCATCGCCGCGTGGGACCACTACCCCCACCGCGGCGTGTCGATCTTCGACTCGGAGGGCAATCTGGCCCGCGTGGTCGCGCTGGGGATGGGGCAGCCGGACCGCAGCATCACGATCCTGCGCGGTGGTGCGTTCATGGCCGACCACTGGCTCCGCAACGGGAGCGGGTCCGGACTGCTCGTCCAGGAACAGGTCTTCGAGATCCGGGACGCCGACGGCGTGAGGGTCGCGTCGCTGGACCCGCTCATCGGCCGCGAGTTCTTCGAGTTCCAGAACCGGGGGATGCCCGTGTGGATGGACGTCGCCTTCTCGAGGGAGGTCCACGCGGCCGCCTGGCGCGACCTGGCCGTGGTCAGCCGCAATGACCGGTACGAACTGCGCGCGTACGCGACCGATGGTGCGCTCCGCCGCATCGTCCGTGTCGACCGCGTGCCGGTCCGCGTCACCGAGGCGCTCATCGCGATCGAGCGCGAGGAGTGGGGAGAGAGCGGTGACCGCTTCGACCAGATGCCCCACCCCGAGACGCTCCCCGCATTCACGACGATCATGGCGGACGCGCTGGACCACCTGTGGGTGAGGGAATACGACGTGCCGGGGGATGAGATCGCGCGTCGTCTGTGGACGGTGTTCGATCCCGAGGGGCGGGTGCTGGGCTACGTGGAGATGCCCGAGGGGATGGTCATCGACGTGATCGGTGCCGACTACGTGCTCGGGAGGAGGGCGGGGGAGCTGGGGGTGGTGCAGGTGGCGGTGTGGCCGCTTCGGCGGGGGAGCGAGTAGATTGCCTGCCGGAGAGTAGACGGAGTTGTAGTCCCACCTGGGGAAGCGTCGGCAGGTGCTGGAACGCGGGACGGGCAGCGATTCGGAGGCAGCGATGAGGAACCTGAAGCTCCTTGGCACGACCGCCGCCCTTCTGCCGCTCTTCGCCCACCCCGCCTCCGCGCAGGAAGACTGCGAAGGTTGGAACTCGGGTGACTTCTTCCGCAACGCCACCGCCGAGAGCGTGGCGGCGTGCCTGGAGGCCGGGGCGGACGTCAACGCGAGAACCGACAGTACCTTTGACACATTCTTCTATTCCGGTGTGTTCGGTCACTACACCCCCTTGCATTTCGCGACCAACTATTCCTGGGACGGCATGGTCACGGTGCTCCTGGCGGCCGGCGCGGAGGTCGATGCACGGGATCTCTCGGGCGAAACGCCCCTGCACTGGGCTGCCGGGCGGAGCCGGAACCCGGCCGTGATCACGGAACTGGTGGAGGCCGGAGCGGATTTGAACGCCCGGGACGGCGAGGGGAACACGCCCCTGCATGCTTCCAGGCGCAACACGAACCCCGCCGTGGCCCTTCTCCTGCTGGAGCTGGGCGCCGACCCTGCCATGGTCAACGACTCCGGCCGAGTCGCCAGTCCCATGGACTGCAGCTACTGGAACACGGAGGAGTTCGCGCGCGTCGCCACGGCCGACGCCACCGCTGCCTGCCTGGCGGCCGGGGCGGATGTGGGCGCGCGCGACGAAGACGAGTACACGCCACTCCTGCTCGCGACCTACCATGGAGGGGGCGGCACCGGCGGGGGCTCCGCGAGCGAAATGACCGCGGTCGTGACCGTGTTGCTGGAAGCCGGCGCGGATGTGAACGCTCGCGGCAACGTGCAAAACACGGCTCTGCACCACGCCGCCGGGGGCAAGTACGTGCAGAGGGCGAGGGATCGGTATGATCACGTCGAAACGCCCGACGTCGTGGCTGCGCTGCTGGCCGCGGGGGCGGACGTCAACGCTCGTGACCTGAATGGCAACAGACCGCTGCACCATGCGGCCTCGGCGGAGGGCGTCGAGACGGTGACAATGCTGATCCAGGCGGGGGCGGACATCCGCGCCCGAGACTCGGAAGGCAATACGCCGCTGCTAATGGCGGCCTACCGGGGCTTCCGAAACCCGGAGATTGTCGAGGTTCTGGTCGAGGCCGGCGCGGACGTGAACGACCGGAACGAGCGGGGGGAAACCGTCTTGGAGCGTGCTCTCAGATCTCCGGCCGACCGGGTTGCTGGTGTCGTTCGCCGTCTCCTGGATCTCGGAGCGGACGCCACGGAGCCGGGCCTCATGTGGCAGGCCGCGGTTCAGGACGACAACGCCGAAGTCATCATGGTCCTGCTGGCCGCGGGTGCCGACGTGAACCCACCCACCGGCTCGGCGCCTCTGCACGGCGCGGCGCGCGGCGGTGGGCCGGGGGTGATCGAGGCTCTTGTCGCCGCCGGGGCTGAAGTGGACGCACGGGGCGGCCGCGGCATGACACCGCTGCACCAGGCGGTCGAGAGGAAGAAGCCCGACAACGTGACCGCCCTGCTGGAAGCGGGCGCCGATGTCCATCTCCGAATGGAGGACGGTGACACGCCTCTGCACATGGCGGCGGTGTGGCCGCGGAGGTTCGGCAGCCGGGACGACGACCCGCGACCCGACACGCTCATGGTCATCGCGCTGGTCGCCGCCGGAGCGGACGTCAACGCCCGCAACGACCGCGGCGAGACACCGCTGCACGTGGCGTCGCGAAACCGTCACCAGCCGGTCGTGGACAAGCTCCTGGAACTGGGGGCCGATCCCGCTGCGGTGGACGACCTGGGCAGAGCGCCGCGGCCCACGGTCTGCAACTGGACGAGGAACGGGATCTTCCGGTTCGCCCCGTGGCAAAGCGTGCTCGGTTGTCTGCAGGCGGGCGCCGACGTGCACGCGCGCGGCGAAGGGGGCGGGACGCCGCTGCATCATCTGGTGTCCGAAGCCATGGGGCCTCCGCAGCTCCCCCCCAGCCATGCGGAACCGGACGAATACCCCTTCGACCGGATCGTAGCCGCCTTTGTCGCCGCCGGTGCGGACGTGAACGCGCGGGACCGCGGGGGCGGTACTCCACTGCATAGTGCGGCGGAGAGGTTTGGCAATCCATCCGTCCTTGCCGCGCGGGCGCTTCTGGACGCGGGCGCCGACGTAAACGCCCGCGACAGCCGTGGCGGAACCCCTTTGCATCGGCCCGCGGGTCTGGGGTGGCCGGACGATGACGCGCTGGTCTCGTTGCTGGTCGAGGCCGGAGCCGGCCTCCATGCCACGGACGATGAGGGCCGCACCGCTCTGCACTACGCGGTCCGCTACGACAGTCCGGCCAACGCGGCCAAACTGATCGAGCTTGGGGCCGACACCGCCGCGCGGGATGACTCGGGGCATGTGGCCAACCCCCTCGACTGCGCCAGGCTCAACACCGCCACCTTCTTCCACCTCGCTCCTACCGAAACGGTTGCCGGTTGCATCGAGGGCGGGGCCGACGTGCACGGCACGAATATGGGTGGTTCGACGCCGCTCCACTCTGCGTCCGTCTGGGCCCGGGATCCCGCGGTCGTCTCACTCCTGGTCGAGGCCGGGGCCGAGGTGGATGCCCGGAATGGCTCCGCCGGATCGCCGTTGCACACGGCTGCCCGGAGTACCGACCATCCGGCCATGATCGGCGCGCTGGTCGAAGCCGGCGCCGAAGTGGACGCGTGGATTCCGGGCATCCACAGCCCATACGGCTGGACGCCGCTGCACCTGGCCGCGGGAGAGAACCGGAATCCGGCTGTCACCGCGGCGCTGATCGAAGCGGGCGCGGATGTCCATGCACGGCAGGAAGACGGCCCGACCCCGCTGCACGATGCGGCGACGGCGGAAGTCGTCGCGTTGCTGCTGGAGGCGGGAGCGGACATCGAGGCGCGCGCGACCTACGTGATGTGGCGCCAGCCCAACGGCCGCGACATGACGCCCCTCCACGTTGCGGCCAAGCGTGGGAACGCCGCCGTGTTCATGGCCCTTCTGGAGGCGGGAGCCGATCCGTCGGCCCTCGACATCGAGGGCAAGACCCCGCTGGACCACGCCAGGGAGAACAAGGCGCTGCGGGAGCTGGAGGTGATGAAGCGGTCGGCACGGTGACGGGCGCGGTGGATGACATGGTACCGTCCCGTCCGCCGTGCGGAGCCAAGAATGTCAATTGGAGTTGTCAAATAGTTAACTATAGTTTACATGCGGACCTGAGACGGACGACCGTTGGATGGAGACGAAGATGATCGCACGATTCACGGCAACCTGGGCACTCGCCCTCTTTGCCGTGCCCGCCTCCGCGCAGGTAGACTGCGACAGCTGGAATACGAGCACCTTCTTCATCGACGCCACCGCCGAGACCGTGACGGCCTGCCTGGACGCCGGCGCGGACCTGAGCGCAATCAGCGACAGTAGCGGGTGGACCGAGGATCGTGGCAACACTCCCCTTCACTTCGCATCGCGCTATTCCTGGGACCGCACGGTCATCACGGTGCTCCTGGCGGCCGGAGCGGATGTTGACGCGCGGAATCGGCATGGCGCTACGCCGCTGCATGTGGCCGCGGCCTCATATCGTGATCCCGGGGTCGCCGCGGAGTTGGTCGGTGCGGGCGCGGACCTGAATGCACGGGACGGCGACGGGAATACGCCCTTGCACGCCGCCTGGGACAACACGAATCCCGCCGTGGCCCTCCGGCTGCTGGAGCTTGGCGCCGATCGCACCCTGGTCAACGACCGGGGCCAGGTCGCCGATCCCACGGCCTGCGCTCACTGGAACACGGCGGTGTTCGCGCGCACCGCCAACGTGGAGGCCACCGCTGACTGTCTGGCCACCGGCGCGGATGTGAACGCGCGCGACGAAAACGGGAATACGCCGCTCCTGCTTGCCACCTGGGACAGGAGGGGGGGAGGGACCGATGGATCCCCCGCCAGCGAAGACCCCGCCGTCGCGACGCTGTTGCTGGAAGCCGGGGCCGACGTGAACGCTCGCAACGACAGCGGGGTGACTCCTCTGCATCTCGCCGCGGAAGGGCATGTCGAGACCGTCGACCTGCTGATCGAGGCCGGGGCCGACATACACGCCCGTGACTCGAACGGCAGCTCTCCGTTGCTCCTGGCGGCTTTCGGAGCATTCCACAGTCCAGCGGTGCTCGAGCGCCTCGTTGAGGCCGGCGCGGATGTTGGCGACCGGGACGAGCGGGGCGTCACCGTCCTGCATGCTGCGATCCCCTCGGGGCCGGACGAGGAGTTGCCGGCCGACCGGGTCACGGAGGTTGTCCGCCGTCTTCTGGAACTCGGTGCGGACGCCACTGCCCCGACCCTTCTGCACAGGGCCGCGGGTCTCGGCGACGTCCCCGGCCTCATCATGGTACTGGTTGGTGCGGGTGCCGACGTCGACTCCCGCGACCGTATCAGCCAATCGCCCCTTCACAGGGCGGCCGTCAGTGGCGGGCCCGGGGTGATCGCGGCTCTGGTCGCGGCCGGGGCTGCCGTGGACGCACAGGACAACCGCGGCACGACGCCCCTCCATCTGGCGGTCGAGTGGAAGGAGCACTCCAATGTGGGGGCCCTGCTCGAAGCGGGCGCGGACGTGCATGTGCGGACGGAGGACGGCGACACACCCCTGCATCTGGCCGCGTTATGGCCCCCGATACTGGGCCGGTTGCACCAGACATCGCCCGACGTCGATGCCGTGATGGTCGCCGCCCTGGTGGCATCCGGCGCGGACATCGATGCCCGCAACGAGCGCGGCGAAACACCGCTGCACGTGGCCACGAGCAACCGTCACGAGCCGGTCGTCGCCAGGTTGCTGGCGCTGGGAGCCGACCCGCTTGTGGTCGACGACCTGGGCAGGGCACCCCGCCCGGCGGTTTGCGACTGGACGGAGTCCGGTTTCTTCCGGTCGGCCCCTTGGGAGAGTGTGATCGGTTGTCTGGAGGCCGGGGCTGATGTGCATGCCCGCAGCGAGTACGGCGAGACGCCACTGCACCGGCTGGCATCCGATGTCATCGACCGGCCCGGCTACCCCTTCGACCGGGTCATTGGCGCGTTCGTCGAGGCCGGCGCGGACCTGGAAGCGCGGGACCGGTATGGAAGCACCCCACTTTTCGACGGCACCCGGCGCTCGCACGGAAACACCGGGACGGCCCTGGCCAGGGCGCTGCTGGAGGCTGGAGCCGACGTCAACGCGCGCGCCTCGGCCGGCAGTACGCCGCTGCATCGGGCTGCGCACGACGGCACCAGTGCCGTGCTCACGCTGCTGGTCGAGGCCGGCGCGGACCTGCACGCGACCGATACCGTGGGCCGGACCCCGCTGCACTGGGCGCTCGGGCGCGACAGGCCCCGCGTTGTGGCCAAACTGCTCGAACTGGGAGCCGACACCGGCGCGCAGGATGACTCGGGCAGCGTGGCGGATCCCACGGGATGTGACAGATGGCAGACCCGCACCTTCTTCCACATCGCGACGGCCGACATCGTTGCGGCATGCCTCGAGGCCGGTGCGGATGTGGATGCGCCGTCCGGCGGAGGTTCGACGCCCCTTCACTTCGCGGCTGCGTGGGCTTCCGACCCGGCAGTCGTCGCTCTGCTGGTGCAGGCCGGAGCCGACGTCAATGCCCGGGACGAAGACGACTACGCGCCCCTGCACCGGGCCGCACAGAGTACCGACAACCCGCGCATGATCACGATGCTCCTCGATGCGGGCGCCGAAGTCGACGCCTGGGCAAGTGGTTTCTCCATCGACTGGGGTTGGGACTACACGCCCCTGCATCTTGCGGTCTCGAACGGGAACCCCGCCGTGACGGCTGCGCTCCTCGACGCGGGTGCGAATGTCAACGCGGTGAACGGCAGTGGCACCGGGACCCCGCTGCACCAGGCCGCGGGGAAGGAGTCGAACCCGGCGGTCGTTGCGCTGCTGATCGAGGGAGGAGCGGACGTCGACGCGCGGGCGGAAGTGTGGGACAGATGCTGTTGGACGACCAGCCGCGACCGTACGCCGCTACACCTGGCGGCAAAGGCGAATCCCGCCGCCTTCATGATGCTGCTGGACGCAGGGGCCGATCCCGCCGCCCTCGACGATTACGGCAGGACCCCCATGGACTACGCCAGGGAAAACAAGGCGCTGCAGGAGCTTGAGGTGGTGAAGCGGTCGGGGGAGTGGGACCGCGGAGTCGACGAAGCGGGGGGCGCCGCTACCCGGACCGGAGGCGGACCGCCCGCCCGTCGCCGCGGCAAATCAAGGGACAGCTGCATGTTCGATTGGGACACGCCATGCGGTGGCCTGCTCGAGCCCGGAGCACAGCTGTCGAGCCCGGGGCACCTATGGCCGCCGCCCCGGGAGAATGCGTAGCTTCCTTTCGAGGACCGGCGCCGATACTGGTTGCCGGTCACACCCGCCGTGGGCGGCGGACGGGCTCTTCAGGAATCGGCTGGAGGGAATGAAGATGATCGCACGGCTGGCAGCGACTCTGACACTCGCCCCGCTCGCCGTTCCCGCATCCGCGCAGGAAGACTGCGACGACTGGAATACGAGCGCCTTCTTCTATCGAGCCACCCCCGAGACCGTCGCGGCGTGCCTCGAAGCCGGGGCGGACCTCAACGCGCGACACGGTCAAAGCAGGGATTCGGGTGAAGGGAACACTCCGCTGCACTTCGCATCCCGCTACTCCCGGGACCCCGCGGTTTTCGCTGTGTTGATCGAGGCCGGTGCGGATATCGAGGCGCGGAACCGGTGGGGCCGGACACCGCTGCATGGGGCGGCCGAATCGAGCCCGGGCGCGGTCGTTGCCGAACTGGCGAGGGCCGGTGCGGATCTGAACGCACGGGACAGCGCCGGGAACACCCCCTTGCACGCCTCCCGGCGCAACGCCGCGGTGGCCAACCTGCTCCTGGAACTCGGCGCGGACCCCACCTTGGTCAATGACCGGGGCGAGGTCGCCGATCCGTTCGACTGTGGCTACTGGAACACGGGGGGGTTCGCTCGCGTCGCCACCGCCCAGGCCACTTCCGCCTGCCTGGCGGCCGGGGCGGATGCGAACGCCCGCGACAGGAACGGGAACACTCCGCTTCTGTTCGCCACCGAGCCGTGGTGGGGTGGCGCCGACGAGTCTCCCGCCAGCAGCGACCCGGCAGTCGTGACACTGTTGCTGGAAGCCGGCGCGGATGTGAACGCTCGCAATGACGTGCGAAGCACGCCCCTGCACAACGCCGCCTGGGGCAAAACCAGGGAAGACCGCCTCGGATTCGTCGAGAACCCTGTCATCCTGGCGGCATTGCTGGCTGCGGGCGCGGATGTGAACGCCCGCGACAACGGGGGACGCACCCCACTTCACCTGGCGGCCAGGGTGGAAGGCCTCGAAACCGTGACCATGCTGCTCGAAGCCGGCGCGGACATTCACGCCCGTGACAACAGCGGCGATACTCCGTTGCTCGAGGCGGCCGACGTCGATGGTTTCCGAACCCCCGAGATTCTCGAGACCCTGCTTGCGGCCGGCGCGGACGTCAGAGATCAAAACGAGAACGGGACGACCGTCCTGACCCACGTCCTCCGGTATGTGACCGGGCCGGTCACCGATGTCGTCCAAACGCTCCTGGATCTCGGCGCGGATGCCAATGCATCGGGCCTCCTCCACCATGCCGCGCGTCAGGGAGACCCCGAACTCATCCGGATTCTGCTGGCCGCGGGCGCCGACGTGAACGACAGCGGCCGATCTACCCAATCCCCTCTGCACGCGGCGGCCCGCAGCGGTCGGCCCGCGGTGATTGCCGCTCTTGTCGCGGGCGGGGCCGAGGTGCACGCCCGGGACTCGCGTGGCCGATCCCCTCTGCACGTGGCGGCTCACAGCGGTGGGCCCGCGGCGATCACGGCTCTTGTCTCGCGCGGGGCCGAGGTGGACGTGCGGGACAGCATCGGCGCCACACCGCTTCACCAGTCCGTCGAGGCGAAGGCGCCCGCAAACGTTACCGTCCTGCTGGAGGCGGGCGCCGATGTGTATCTCCGAATGCATGGCGGCGACACGCCCCTGCACCTGGCGGCGATGTGGCCACCCGATTCCTACACCCGGAGAGACGACTCGCCCGAGCCCGACACCCTCATGGTCATCGCTCTGGCCGCCGCCGGCGCCGACGTCAATGCCCGCAACGACCGCGGCGAGACACCGCTGCACGTGGCCACGCGAAACGGTCACCAGCCGGTCGTGCACAAGCTCCTGGCGATGGGGGCAGACCCGGAAGCGGTGGACAATCTTGGGAGGATCCCGCAACCCAGGGTTTGCGACTGGACGGGGTATCATTTCGCGGCGGCTCCTTGGGAGAGTGTCCTCGGTTGTCTGCGCGCCGGTGCGGACGTGCACACCCGCAACCGGGACGGCGAGACGCCATTGCACAGACTGGCGACCGGTGGAAAGCCGGCGGGCTACCCCGTCGCCCGGGTCATCAATGCGTTTGTCGAGGCCGGTGCGGTCGTGAATGCACGGGATCGAAGGGGCAGGACTCCGCTGCACAACGTGGCGGAACTCGCTGCCGATGTCGCCGCCGAAAAGGTCGCATCGCTCCTCGCCGCGGGCGCCGCCGCGAACGCCCGCGACAACCGTGGCTCAACGCCACTGCATCTGGCCGCGGGTTTGGGGTGGCGCGACAATGTCGCCATCGTCTCCCTGCTGGCCGCAGCAGGGGCCGACCTTCACGCCACCGACGACAGGGGCCGAACCGCGCTGCACGTCGCCTTGCGGACCGACAACCCGGCCACCGCGGCCAGGCTGGTCGAGCTCGGGTCCGACACCGCCGCACAGGATGATTCGGGCCACGCGGCGAACCCCATCGACTGCGCCAGGTTCAACACCGCCACCTTCTTCCACCTCGCTCAAACCGGGACGGTCGGCGACTGCATCGAGGGCGGGGCCGATGTGAACGCCAGGTTTGAATACAGGTTGGGCGGAGCGAGCCAGCCGGACGGGTCGACGCCCCTCCACTTCGCGTCCGCGTGGGCCCGCGACGCCGCGATCGTCCCGCTCCTGGTGCAGGCCGGTGCGGACGTGAATGCCCGGGATGGCTCCAGCCGATCGCCGCTGCACTCGGCCGCGCGGAGTGCCGAGGATCCGGCCGTGATCGTGGCGCTCATCGAAGCCGGCGCCGAACTGGATGCGTGGACCGGGAGGGGCTACCACGGTGACGACGGCCAGACGCCGTTGCACCTGGCCGCGATGGCCGGACATCCGTCCGTGGTGGCGGCGCTGCTCGAAGCGGGTGCGGATGTCCACGCGCGCGACCGGATGGACGGCCCGACCCCCCTGCACGACGCCGCGACGCCGGAAGTGGTCGCTCTGCTGCTCGAGGCGGGGGCCGACATCGGCGCGCGAGCGATCTACTCGCGCTACCCCCACTACGGTCCCGCCGACATGACGCCCCTCCACGTGGCGGCCCTGCGGGCGCGACCTGCCGTCTTCATGGCCCTGCTCGAAGCGGGAGCCGATGCGGAAGCCCTTGATTGGAACGGCAAGACCCCGATGGACTACGCCAGGGAGAAGAAGGAGTTCCAGGAGCTGGAGGTGGTGAAGCGGTCCGCAGGTCCATCAGCCGTCTGAGCGAGGGAATGAAGATGATCGCACGATCGGCGGCAACCTGGACCATCGCTCTCATCGCTCTTCCCGCATCCGCGCAGGAAGACTGCGACGACTGGAATACGCACGATTTCTTCGACATCGCCACCGCCGAGAGCGTGACGGCGTGCCTAGAGGCGGGCGCGGACCTCAACGCGAGGCACGAGGTCGACTGGGATTCCCCGGACGGCGGGAACACTCCGCTGCATTTTGCAGCCCGCTACTCATGGGACTCCGCGGTCTTCGCCGTGCTGATCGCGGCCGGAGCGGATGTCGAAGCGCGCAACGGGCATGGCCAGACACCCCTCCACCTGGCCGCCCAGGGGAACAAACCGGTTGTCGTTTCGCAGCTGGTAGAGGCCGGCGCGGACCTTGACGCGCGGGATCGCAACGGGAACACCCCGGCTCATGCGTCCGCCGGGTATCCCCCCGTGTCCCACCTGCTGCTGGAACTGGGCGCCGACCCCACCCTGGTCAACGACGAGGGCCAGGTCGCCGACCCCCTGAGTTGCGACCAGTGGAACACGGGAGTGTTCGCCCGCATCGCCACCGCCGAAGCCACCGTCGCCTGCCTGGAAGCCGGCGCGGACGTGAATGCACGCGACGAGCACGGAAACACTCCCCTTCTGCTCGCGACGTCGACCCGCGGAAAACCCCGCTGCATCGGGTTGCGGGTGCGGGGTACCCCGTCTTTCCCGGCAATGACTCCCTCGTCTCCTTGCTCGTCGAGGCGGGTGCCGACATCCATGCCAGGGACGATGCCGGCCAAACCGCGTTACATCACGCCTTGAGGACGGACGACGCTGTCGTCACGGCCAGGCTGATCGAACTCGGGGCCGACACCGATGCGCGGGATGACTCCGGCCGCGCGGCGAACCCCGTGGACTGCGCCAGCTTCAACACCGCCACCTTCTTCCGCTTCGCTCCGGCCGAGACCATTGCCGACTGCATCGAGGGTGGAGCGGACGTGAATTCCAGGTCTGACTGGATGGGCGGGAGTCTGGTGCGTGGTTCGACGCCCCTCCACTTCGCGTCGGCGTGGGCCCGGGATCCGGCGATCGTCCCGCTCCTCATGTAGGCCGGGGCAGAGGTGAATGCACGAAATGACTTCCGCCGGTCGCCATTGCACGAGGCCGCCGGCAGGTCCGACAATCCGGAAATGATCGCGGCGCTGGTCGAAGCCGGTGCCGAACTAAGGATGTGGACCAGGAGCCACCACGGCGAAGACGGTCTATCACCGTTGCACGAGGCCGTGGAAGCCGGCCATCCGTCCGTAGTGGCCGCCCTGCTCGAAGCGGGAGCGGATGTCCATGCGCGACACAGCGAAGACGGCCCGACACCCCTGCATCGTGCGAGGAATCCTGAAGTCGTCGCTCTGTTGCTCGAGGCGGGGGCGGAGATCGACGCGCGCGCCCACTTCCGCTGGCCCTTCGACTTCCCCGGCATGACGCCCCTCCACGCAGCGGCCAGGTGGGGCCACGCCGCCGTGTTCCTGGCCCTGCTGGAAGCGGGAGCCGATCCGGAGATCCTCGACGGGGAGGGCAAGTCTCCAATGGACCACGCCAGGGGGAACGAGGTGCTGCAGGAGCTGGAGGTGGTGAAGCGGTCGGGGCGTTGACCAGACCCTCCAACCGATCCCCCGTTGCTGGCAAGCCTCGGCATCGCGCCTTGTCCGAAGTCGGACCGCCCACCCGCCGCCGCGGCAAATCAAGGGACAGCAGCATGTTCGATTGGGACGCCCCAGCTCGATTGACCGCGTACCCTCCCGGTGAGCCCTTGGACACCCCTTCCCCCGGAGGAGGTGGTGAAGCGGTCCGGGGGGTGACAGGTTGTCAGGGCGCACCACGGAAATCCACCAGGAATCGGTCAGAAGGAATGAAGATGATCGCTCGGTTGGCAGGAATCCTGACGCTCGCCCTCTGCGCCGTGCCCGCCTCCGCGCAGGAAGACTGTGACGACTGGAACACAGGCAACTTCTTCGCCACCGCCACCGCCCAGACCGTGACCGCCTGCCTCGAGGCCGGCGCGGACCTCAATGCGATCGACGACGACACCTGGTGGCCCAGGACACGTGGCAGCACCCCGCTGCATTCCGCAGCCCGATACTCCCGAGACCGCGCGGTCATCGCAGTGCTCCTGGCGGCCGGAGCGGACGTCAACGCGCGTACCCGGCATGGCATGACGCCCCTCCATGCAGCCGTCGGCGCAAACCGGAACCTGGGCGTCGTCGAGGAACTGGTGGCGGCGGGAGCTGACCTGAACGCGCGCGACGGCGACGGAAACACGCCCTTGCACACGTCCTGGTACAGCCGGGACCCCTCGGTGGTCCACCTGCTCCTGGAGCTTGGCGCCGATCGCACCCTGGTCAACGACTCGGGCCAGGTCGCCGATCCCACGGATTGTTCCCATTGGAACACGGAGGTCTTCGCCGACATCGCCACTGCGGACGCCACCGCTGCCTGCCTGGCGGCCGGAGTGGATGTGAACGCGCGCGACGAAGGCGGAAACACTCCGCTCCTGCTCGCGACCTATTTCTGGGCGGGCGGCAGGAACGGGGCCCCCGCCAGCGAGGACCCCGCCGTGGTAACCGTGTTGCTCGAAGCCGGCGCGGATGTGAACGCCCGCAACAGCTCGGGAAGCACTCCTCTGCACCACGCCGCCGTGGGCCAGTCCCGGGAGCCGGCGAGGGACTGGTATGATCGCGTCGAAAACCCGGCCATCGTGGCGGCGCTTCTGGCCGCGGGCGCGGATGCGAACGCGCGCACCGGAGACGGGGGGACCAGTGGGCGCCAGTATCTGCCGGGCACGACCCCCCTGCATGTGGCGGCGTCGATGGAAGGTCTCCAGACCGTGCCAATGCTGCTCGAAGCGGGGGCCGACATCCACGCCCGTGACTCGGACGGCGATTCTCCGTTGCGCCTGGCAGCCGGTGGCGGCTTCCGACACCCGGAGATTCTCGAGATCCTGGTCGCCGCAGGGGCGGACGTCAACGACCGGAACGAGCGGGGGAGATCCGTCCTGCTGAGTGCTCTCGGATCCCCTGCCGACCGGGTCGTCGCCGTCGTCCGAAGGCTCCTGGATCTCGGTGCGGACATCGGTGCGCCGGACCTCCTGCACGAGGCCGCGCGTCGGGACGACAACCCCGAACTCATCACTGTTCTCGTGGGCGCGGGTGTCGGCGTGAACGCACGCGACGACCGCGGCACCACGCCTCTCCTCCAGGCGGTCGAGTCGAAGTGGCCCGCCAACGTGGCCGCCCTGCTGGAGGCGGGCGCGGATGTGCATGCCGTGACGCAGGACGGTGACACACCCCTTCATCTGGCGGCGATGTGGCCGCCGAAGTCGTATGGCCGAAGAGACGACCCGCTCGAACCCGACACGCTCATGGTGATCGCGCTGGTCGCCGCCGGCGCCGACATCGACGCCCGCAACAACCGCGGCGAGACACCCCTTCACGCGGCCACGAAAAACCGTCACCGGCCGGTCGCCGACAAGCTTCTGGCGCTGGGGGCCGACCCGGGTGCGGTGGACGACCTTGGCAGAGCCCCGCGTCCCCCGGTTTGCGACTGGGCGAACCGTGATTTTTTCCGGAGGGCCCCGTTGGAAGGCGTGCTCGTTTGCATTCAGGCGGGGGCGGATGTGCACGCGCGCGACGAGCGGGACGAGACGCCACTGCATCTTCTGGTGGAGTATGGGAGTTCGGGTGACGACCCTGCCGGCATCGTCACGGCATTCGTCGAAGCCGGTGCGGACCCGAACGCACGGAACCTTTGGGGTGCCACCCCACTTCATGGTGCGGTGGGAGGGTCGACCGACCTTGCGGCGGCGCTTCTGGACGCGGGCGCGGATGTGAACGCCCGCGACAACCGGGGCGGAACCCCCCTCCATCGGGTTGCGGTTGTGAGGTCGGGCGAGAGTGCCGCCTCCATGGTCCACCTGCTGGTCGAGGCCGGGGCCGACGTGCATGCGACGGACAGCGGAGGCCGAACGGCACTGCACAGGGCCTTGCAGCAGGACGAGCCCGCCACCGTGTCGAGCTTGATCGAACTCGGCTCCGATATCGCCGCTCGCGATGACTCCGGGCATGTGGCGAACCCCACGGACTGCTTGAGGATGCACACCGCAACCTTCTTCAAGCTCGCATCCATCGAGGTGGTTGCCGGTTGTATCGAGGGCGGAGCGGACGTGAACGCCAGGTCGGAGGGGCGGGGCGGTCCGCTGCGGCCCGGCTCCACGCCCCTCCACATCGTGGCGGCGGGGGCCGGCGACCCAGTGGTTGTCCCGTTCCTGCTGGAGGCCGGGGCCGACGTGAACGCCCGGGACCGGAGCGGATATTCGCCTTTGCACCGGGCCGCCGGGACGAACGACAACCCCCACATGATCACGATGCTCCTCGATGCGGGCGCTGATGTCAACGCGTGGGCGACAGGTTTCCAGATCGACTGGGGCTATGACTACACGCCCTTGCACCTTGCGGTCCGGAATGAAAACCCCGCCGTGACGGCCGCGCTCCTCGAAGCCGGTGCCGATATCAACGCGCTGAAGGGCCGGGGCACCGGGACCCCGCTGCACTTGGCCGCGGGGAGCGATTCGAATCCGGCGGTCGTGGCACTGCTGATCGAGGCGGGAGCGGACGTCAACGCGCGGGCGGAAGTCTGGGACAGATGCTGCTACACCACCAGCCGCGACCGGACCCCGCTGCACCTGGCGGCAAAGTTGAATCCCGTCGCTTTCATCATGCTGCTGGACGCCGGGGCCGACCCCACAGCCCTCGACGACTACGGCAAGACACCCATGGACTATGCGAGGGAGAACGAAGCGTTGCGGGAGCTGGAGGTGGTGAAGCGGTCCGGGGGGTGACCTGAGGGTGAATGACCCCCCGATCCGTCCGCGTGGCGGGAACCTTGCCCAATGAAGGCGGTAGAGAGGGTTGAGATGGTGGATGATGACAGACTCGTGTCAACCACAGTTGGCAAAATGGAAACCGCACTTTACATCATGAGCCGCTTCCCCCCCACTGTCCCGATTGTCGTCGCTTCGGCCGCGTTCCTCGCCGCGTGCCACGAAGACCCCGACCCACCCGACACCCCATTGCCCGCCGCCCAGCTCCGCGACAGCGCCGGCGTCCTGATCACCGAAAACCCGCTTCCCCCCGAAGGATCGAGTCTCGGCTGGGAGATCGGCCCGGAACCCGCCGTGAAGATCGGTGCGGCCGAAGGTGAGGCCCCGTACCTCCTCTACGGCGTGATGAAGGCTGCGACGTTGTCGGACGGGCGCATCGTCATCGCCGACGGCGCCTCGGATGAGGTGCGCTTCTTCGATCCCGACGGCGTCCACCTGGTGAGCTGGGGCGGGGAAGGGGAGGGGCCGGGCGAATTCGATGCGCTGCGCGGCGTAGCCCGCTGGCGGGGCGACTCGGTTGCCGCGTGGAACTTCTACACCGGCCGCGGCCTCTCCATCTTCGACGGCGAGGGCAACCTGAACCGCAAGCTCTCGCTCGGAACGGAGCCCCACTATGCCCGCATCGCAGTGCTTCGCGGGGGAGCGGTCCTACGCGACTTTTGGATCCGACCGCCTCCCGGACCCGGGACGATCTACGCCCATAGTCGCTACGACATCATGGACGGCGACGGAGCAATCACCGCTTCACTGGGCACCCACACCACAACCGAGCATTTCAGATACCACTACGAGGGAATGGCGCTCCGGGGCGATGCCGTGTTTTCGAGGTCCGTGGTCACGGCCGGCTGGGGCGAACTCGCCGTGCTAAGCCCGAATCATGACTATGAGATCCGCGCATACGCGACCGATGGTGCGCTGCGCCGGATCGTGCGCCTCGACCGCCCCCTCACCCCTGCGACCCGTTCGCTGCTGATGCTGGATTTCGAAGACCTCATGCGCCACCAGGCGACGTGGCTGAGCGAAGAGGCTCTAAGGAGTGAACGCGAGCGATTGGGTGGCTACTACGATGCGATGCCCGTGCCCGAAACCCTGCCCGCGTTCGACACCATCATGGCCGATGGACTCGACCACCTGTGGGTCCGCGAGTACCCGTTGCCGGGAAGGGATGTTCGCTGGCCGCGGGAGATCCCCCATACCCGATGGCTGGTGTTCGACCCCGACGGGCGTGTGCTGGGGTTCGTCGAGACTCCCCGCGGCCTGGTGATCCATGAGATCGGTGCAGACTACGTCCTGGGGAGCAGGGTGGGGGATCTCGAGGTGGAGTATGTTGAGGTCTGGCCGCTGAGGCGGGGGCAACGATGACGGGAATCACACCATCGGCAGGGACCGCGGCACTTCTTCTTCTGTCCGCGCTCCCCCTGGCCGCCCAGGACCACGCTTCACGCGAGTCCAGCTGGCCCGACTGCGACCACTGGAAAGCAGGCGACCTCCGCAGCTTCTTCGAGTCCGCCACCGCCGGAGACACAGGCTTGTGCCTCGAAGCCGGCGGGGACATCCACGCACGCGACAACCGGAACCGGACTCCCTTGCACTGGGCGTCGCTCCACGCGGCGGACGCCGATGTCCTGGCCGTACTCCTGGCCGCCGGCGCGGACATCGAAGCGCGCGACTGGGGACGCATCACACCCCTACACGAAGCGGCTTCGGGCAACCGCAACCCCGACATCGTGACCGCACTCGTCGAAGCCGGTGCGAACGTGAACGCCCGCAACGCCCGGGGCCGCACGCCGCTGCACGCGGCGTGGCGCAACCCGAACCCGGCGGTGATCCACGCCCTGCTGGAGCTAGGAGCCGACCGGCTGGCGCGGGACGATCGCGGCGCGATCGCCGATCCGGCGCATTGCGAGTACTGGAACACGCCGAACTTCGCCCGTGTTGCCGATGCGATGGCGGTGAAGGGCTGCCTGGAATCCGGGTCCGACCCGCTGGACCAAAGGGAAGCCGACCCGTCATCCGTTGGTGAGGTGGGAGGCAACACTCCCCTACATCACGCGGCGCAGCACGGCAATGTCGCCAACGTGCTCCTGCTCCTGAATGCGGGAGTGGAGGTGGACGTGCGCAACGGTGGAGGACAGACCCCGCTACACCTCGCGGCTTCCAACGAGAACCCCGCCGTTGCCGCACTGCTGCTCGAGGCCGGGGCGGATGCGCACGCGCGCGAAACACTCTCCGAGGAACGGTATTCGAGCACAGGTGTTGCGCCCAACCACAACAGAACCCCGCTGCACTACGCGGCGTCCAACCCGAATCCCGCGGTTGCCGCCATGCTGCTGGATGCCGGCGCGGCGGTGAACCCGCGCGACGGGGATGCCCAGACACCGCTCCATCGCGCCGCGAACAGCAAGAACGCCGCGGTCGTCACTTTGCTGCTTGCCGCCGGGGCGGAGGTGGATGTGCGGGACGCGAGCAGGGTCACCCCCCTGCTCCTGGCGGGCTATTGCGCCGCCGGCGGGATGTGCCGCGACCCGGCGGCCGTGGAGGCGCTGCTGGACGCGGGGGCCGACGTCAATATCGTGGCTGGCTACTGGGGCAGGTCCGCACTCCATTTGGCGGTCATGATGAGTGGGAATGATGCCGAGGGTGCGCTGCGGCTAGTACGCAGACTGCTGGAAATGGGAGCCGATCCCAATGCGCGAGCCAACGGCGGCCACGTGCCCTTGCACTACGCGGTCCGGCTCTGGAGCGAGGCGCTGGTCGCGGCTCTGCTGGGAGCACTTGCCGACGTGAACGCCCGTGACCACAGCGGATTCACTCCCCTTCACATGGCGGCCCAGTCTCCAGGGGGCCCCGCCGTCGTTGAGGCTCTGCTGCACGCGGGTGCCGAGGTGGATGCGCGGGATTCCACCGGCCGGACACCTCTTCATGTGGCGGTTGGCGCCGGCGGTGGAAGGTCGACCGGGATTCTCTTCTTCACCTTCAGAAGGCGCGTGGAGCTGGGTGCTGCCCGGGACGGCGCGGCAATCACCCCGTTGCTACGGAACGGAGCCGACGCGGACGCGAGGGATTCCTTTGGCGACACACCGCTTCACCACGCGGTTGCGCAGGGGAATCCGCACCACGTTGCAGTCCTCGTGGGAGCGGGAGCGGACGTGAACGCTGCGAACGGGAGCGGAGATACGCCCCTGCACAGGGCGATATCCCTGCGCCCGACTCCGGAGACGTTGGCCTCGGGGCCGGAGATCGTCACGGCTCTCTTCGATGCGGGCGCGGATGTGAATGCGCGGAACAATCTCGGTGAGACTCCGCTGCGGCTGGCCGGCAAGGTTTACAATCCATTGGCCAGGGCCCGGTTGATCGAGTTGGGTGCCGGTCCCGAGGCGCCGGATCGCCAGGGCGGGAATGCGGGGCTTCCGATATGTGACTGGCCTGACGGGGAATTCATCCATGCCGCTCCGCCTGAGAGCTTGCGCGGCTGCCTGGCAGCCGGGGTCGACGTCAACGCGCGCGACGACCATGGCAATACACCCTTGCACTACCTGGTGGGAACCAATCGACCGAACTACTTCGCGAGTACGCTAATAGGAGTTTTCGTGGGGGCTGGCGCGGACGTTAACGCGCGATCTTCCGGGCGCGTCGCCCTGCATGGTGCTTCGTCGATCGCAGCGAACGACGTGGCTTCCGCCCTACTGGACGCCGGCGCGGACCTCGACGCTAGTGACGAATCAGGCCGGACGGCGCTGCATCGTGCCGTACTGGCGAGGAGAGATCCGGTCCCGATCGTCAGCCTGCTCGTTGGCGCGGGGGCGTCGGTGGATGCGGTGGACGACGATGGCCGCACACCGCTGCACCTGGCGCTCGACCGTGGAACTCGCGGGGTCGTCGAGCGGCTGCTTGCAGCCGGCGGCGAGTCGGCAAAGCGAATCGAACTCGAGCATGCGGTTAGGGTGACCAACTGTGGGCTCTGGAACACGCCAGCCTTCTTCCGAGCCGTGGCAGCCGGTGTCGTCGCGGCGTGCATTCGCCAGGGGGCCGATGTCAATGTCCGTTCTGAAGAGCCAACCTGGTTCAGACCCGCCGGCGGGCCCGCGCCGATGCACCTGGCGGCGGAGTGGACGCGTGACCCAGCGGTGATCTCGGTACTGGCGCAGGCCGGCGCCGCTGTCGACGCACGTGACGACCGCGCCAGGACTCCCCTCCATCTCGCCGCCCGCCACAACCCCGATCCGGCGGTCGCTGCCGCGCTGCTGGAGGCCGGGGCGGATGTGAACGCGTGGTCGACCGGGTTTTTCATCGACTACGGCTGGGACTACACCGCGCTGCACGAGGCGGCGGCAAACGAAAACCCAGAAGTCACTCGCACGCTGCTTCAGGGCGGTGCGGATGTCGACGCAAGAGGGGGACGCAACCCTGCGCGCCGAAGCGGATTGAGCCCGCTGCATGACGCGGCGGCCCGGGCCCGTGATCCTTTGACGATCTCACTGCTCATGGGGGCGGGAGCGGATGTGAACGCGCGCGCCGATGACGGACGAACGCCGTTGCACGAAGCGGCTGCGACGAACGAGAACCCGGGCATCATCGAGGCTTTGGTCGACGCGGGCGCGGATGTGCACGCCCGTGACGCGGGCGGAAGGACCGCGTTGCACATGGCGGCGGCGGGGAACACCAACCCTGCGATCACTGTCGTCCTCCTGGAGGCGGGCGCGGATCCGCGGGCGCGTACCGGTACCGGATCCACCCCTCTCCACGAGGCTGCATCGGGCAACCGCAACCCCGCGGTTCTCGAGGCCCTGGTGGCAGCTGGTGCGGATGTGTACGAGCGCGGGGAACTGGGCCGCACACCCCTCCATGTGGCGGCGCTGAGAAACCCGGGCGTGTTCCCCGCGTTGCTGCGACTCGGCGCCGACCTGATGGCGCGCGACGACGCGGGTGTGACGGCGCTCGACTGTGCGCGAACCAACAAGGCGCTGCAGGGTCTGGAGATCGTATGGCGAGGGTGAGACTTGTTCGAAGCCGCCGTGACCGATGACACCGCAGATGTCAATTCCGGTTGTCACTTCGCCAACTGCAGTGGACGCCCAGAACCGCACTCCACGCCCCTTGAGTTCAAGAACCGGCCAACGGGACCGGACGGACACCCATCGCCCGCCCGGCCCCGCCCCCTCAACTGATCGGCCGCTTCTTCCTCTTCAACCCGTCCTGCTGCTCGATGTAGGTCAGCCCCTTCGTGATCCAGTCAGGCGCCGGCTCGCCCTTCAGGTAGTGGGCGAACCACTGCATGATGCGGTTGCGGTAGTCCTTCTGGTTGGGCTCGCGGGCCAGGCCGTGATTCTCGCCGTCGTAGACCAGCAGCACCATATCCTTGGCCAGTCTCCGGGCCGCGTTGTAGAACTCGACCCCCTGGTTGAACTCGACCGCGCCGTCCTCGCTGCCGAACATCATGAGCAGCGGCGTGTTCATGTTCTGGATGTTGTGGACCGGGGAGTTGGCCTCGTACGACTCGTAGTCGTCCCACCACGGTCCCATCATGCGTCCCTGGCTGATCTCGAAGATGCGCGCGTCGGTGCCTCCCGAGTTCCAGTAGAACGACAGGTACATGCTCATGAGATTGGTGAGCGGCGCG
The DNA here is from genome assembly GCA_028873845.1 of Gemmatimonadota bacterium. GTDB lineage: Bacteria > Gemmatimonadota > Gemmatimonadetes > Longimicrobiales > Gaopeijiaceae > Bin94. Next base: position 27,912 of record JAPPNO010000068.1, read on the forward strand.
CCCGCGACGGCACTCGCGAAGATGTCGTCCTGGGTCACGAAGAAGGTCGCCTGGTAGCCCCCCCACGAGTGCCCGATCAGCCCGACGCGCTCGGGGTCGATCATGCCGGTCCCGACCGCGGCGGCCACCGCCGGGCGCAGCGTCTGGACGCTCGACCGCCCGGGATCGCGGTCACGGTACACGATGTCCGGCTGCAGCACGAAGTAGCCGTCGTGGCTCCACGCCTGGAGGTTGTAGTAGCTGGTCTCGTCGGGGATGTGGTAGCGGTGCAGGCCCCGCGACAGCAGTTCGTAGTGATACACGATCATGGGGTACTTTTTGCCCGGCTCGTAGTTGGCCGGGTACATCAGGACCCCCTGGAGGCGCCGTCCCCATTCGTTCTCGTAGTCGATCAGCTCGGTGTGGCCCCAGGCGTAGTCGTCCTGGAACGGGTTGGTGGCGGTGACTTGCCGGGGGTCGCTCAGGTCGTCGTTGCGGGTGACGAAGTAGTCGGGTGAATCGTCGAAGCGCTCCTTGCGGTAGACGAACACGTCCGCGTCCTCGGCCTTCTGGAGGCCGCCGAAGAAGCCCCCGATGCTCGCGTCCTCCCAGACCAGCTGCTCGAGGTCGCGGCCGGGGCGCGCGCGCGCGAATCCCGCCTTCTTGGTCCACTCGCCGTAGGTCGAGTAGTAGATCGGCTCGTCCGGGTCGTGGGCGTCGGCCTCGCGGTCGAGCTGCATGGCGCGGTACACCACTTCCGTCTCGGCGCCCTGCGTAAGGCGCCGCCCGCCGGACCCGTCGGGCCGGATCTCCCACACGTCCCACTTGTCGTTGATCAGGACCGCCTCGTCGTCCTCGAGCCACCCCGCGGTGCCGAAGGACCGCATCTGCTCGTTGGTCGGGGTCTGGTCGAGGTTGACGAAGATGCCGTCCACGCCGCCGGTGATGTTGTGGGTCTCACCGCTCTCGAGGTCGTAGGTCCAGTAGTCCTCGCCCTCGAACCACATGAGGTAGCGTCCGCCGGGACTCCCCGGCGCGCCTCCGAAGATCCTGGACCTCACCAGTTCGCGCTGTCCTGTAGCGGCGTCGACGAGGTAGACATCGTTGAACTGCTGCCGGAACATGGCCTCCACGTCATAGGGGGTCTCGTCCCGCGCGACCATGTAGCGGCCGTCCGCCACGATGGACGCAGCGTCCGCGTGGTCTCCGCCCAGTTGCAGGAAGCTCCCGTCGTCCAGCGTCCAGCGGGCGATGTGGTTGGTCTGCCGCAGGAACCGGTCGCGTACCCGCTGCGCGGGCACCGGGTCCACGTCCTTCGAATGCCAGATCTCGACGCCCGGTGGATCCTCTTCCTCTTCGGCGCCGCGCCGGGCGGGAGGTCCGTCGCCTTCCTCGCCGTCACCCTCGCCCTCCTCGTCGCCTTCCTCTTCACCCTCGCCCTCCTCTTCACCCTCCTCGCCCTCATCCTCCGCCTTCTCCACCGGCCTGCGCTCCTGCAGCCCCAGGAAGATCGTCCGCCCATCCTCCGACCAGCTCGGCGGGCGGTACTCGGTCACCCGGGATGCGGCCGGCACCTCTGCGCCTTCGCGCGGGTCCAGAACGAAGGTCTCGGAGCCCTCGTCGTCCAGGTCGCGCCAGGCCAACACGACGTGCGCCGTGTCTTCGTGTTCCTCGTCGCTGTAGGTCTTGAGGACCACCAGGTCGGCCGACTCGTCGCGCCAGCGCAGGTGCCGGTAGGTCGTCTCGTCGGAGTCCAGCTGGCGCACGCGCCCCGTGACGGGATCGTAGAGCTTCACGCCGTTGTTGATCTTGTTGTCCGCGTCGATCGTCATGGCCAGCAGGTGTCCCTCGTCCTGCCACGCCATCTGGTTGACGTTGCCGTGGCTGATCGAGGAACCCGTCGCCATGTCGCGCACCAGCACGTCCACGCCGTCGCTCTCCTTCCCCTCGGGCTTGTAGAGCCGGAGCGCCAGGAAGAGCCCGTTGTCAGAGAACGAGAACGACTGGATGTCGTCGATCGTCTCCTGCTCGCCGGTTTGGAGGTTCAGCACGCCGAGCTTGTTCTTGACGGGCTGCCTGGACTCCTGCATGCGCTCGCGCTCGTCCGGAGAGACGCCGATCGAGTAGGCCAGCCAGCGGTTGTCCGAGCTGAAGACGGGACGCGAGGCGTAGGCGACCACCACCACCGAGTCCGAGTCGGTGGCGTGGATGCGCAGCTCGCCCTCGTCGTTGACCCGGCTGATCGACACGGCCATCCAGTTGCCGTCGGGCGAGAGGGCCGCGGGGCCGAGTCGCTCGAACTGGCCGTAGTCGTCGACGGTGAGGGTGGGCTTCTCCTGGGCTTGCAGGCCGGGAGGCGCGGCCAGTGAGGCGAACAGCGCGAGCGCGCCGAGCAGGGGAAGGGCGGTGAGTGCGGTGCGGAAGGGCGACCGTTGGGGCTTCATGATTCCACCTCGGGGTTCGTGGAGCGTGCGGGACTGTCGGGTGATATCACCGGCGGCGGCTTTTGGCCCTGCGAAGTTTCGGGTAGCTTTCCGCAGCGTAGGGCCGTGCCGACGGTTTTGCCGGGACCCCAACGTAAGCGAGGAATTGATCTTGAGAAAGACCGTCGAGGTCGACATCGGCGGAGTGTGCGTGGGCGGGGGCAACCCCGTCGTCGTGCAGTCGATGACCAACACCGACACCGCAGACCCGGCCGCCACCGCCGCGCAGGTCAAGGCGCTGGCCGACGCGGGCAGCGAGATCGTGCGCGTCACGGTCAACAACAAGTACGCCGCCGCCGCCGTGCCGGAGCTCTTCGAGCGCTTGGCCGACCTCGGCTGCGCCGTCCCGATCGTCGGCGACTTCCACTACAACGGCCACATCCTGCTGCGCGACTTCCCGCTCGCGGCCGCGCTCCTCCACAAGTACCGGATCAACCCGGGCAACGTGGGGACGAGCCGCCGCGACGAGAACTTCCAGGCGATCGTCCGCATCGCGATCGAGAACGGGAAGGCGGTGCGCATCGGGGTGAACTGGGGCTCGCTCGACCAGCGCCTGCTCACGCGGATGATGGACGAGAACGGGCGCCGCGAGAACCCGAAGGACGCGGGCCAGGTGCTGCGCGACTGTATCGTCGAGAGCGCCACCCGGTCGGCGGAGCTGGCCGAGGAGACGGGGCTGGGGGGGGACCGGATCGTGCTGAGCGCGAAGGTGTCGGGCGTGCGCGACCTGATCCTGGTGTACCGGCAGTTGGCGCCGCTCACGGAGTACCCGCTGCACCTGGGGCTGACGGAGGCGGGGATGGGGTCGAAGGGGATCGTGGCGACGGCGGCCGCGCTCTCACCGCTCCTGATCGACGGGATCGGCGACACGATCCGGGTGTCGCTGACGCCGCGGCCGAGCGGGGACCGCACCGAGGAGGTCAGGGTCGCGCAGCAGATCCTGCAGTCGCTCGAGATCCGCAGCTTCGAGCCGCAGGTGACGGCGTGTCCGGGTTGCGGCCGCACCACGAGCACCTTCTTCCAGGAGATGACCGAGGACATCCAGGGTCACATTCGCGAGCGGATGCCGGAGTGGCGCCGGGACTACCCGGGTGTCGAGGACCTCAAGGTGGCGGTGATGGGGTGCGTGGTGAACGGGCCGGGGGAATCGAAGCACGCGGACCTGGGGATCTCGCTGCCGGGCAACTTCGAGGAGCCGAAGGCGCCGGTGTACGTGGACGGGAAGCATCTGCGGACGCTCAAGGGCGATCGGATTGTGGAGGAATTCAAGGAGATACTTGGGGATTATGTGGTGCGGAGGTACGGGGGAAGGGTTGCGGTGGGCGTCGCAGTTGGGGACGCCTGATCCCGCCGGGAACCGACGGGGGTGGCAAGCGCGGGGAACCATGGACCTCACCCGGGTGTCTGAATAGCATGACAAACTACGCACTTAGTTGTGTGTACGCGCGGGCTGTGCTGGGCCGGGGGGCAACCCTCGCCAGCGGCCTGCGTGTCCAACGGGATGTTGGGGGGGAGCCACCCGACTTTCCCCATTCGACTTGAACGGCAAGGAGACGTGAGATGGCGCGATCGCGGTCCATACTCGGAATGCTGACCGTACTGACCCTGATGGGTGCGGCGGCCTACGGGATCTGGTGGCGGCTGAACCCCGCCGAGGAAGAGACGGAGGAGGAGGCGCCGGAGCGTTCCGCGGCGGCGGACTCGGTCGTCCAGTCGGTCCAGGAGCAGTTCAACACGGAGGTCCCGGTGCCTGTGGAGGGCGCCGAGACCCTGCACGACACGCTCAGGATCTCGGTGACGGCCAAGGGGAGGGCCGAGCCGATCCGCGAGGCCCCGCTGAAGGCCAGGGCATCCGGGGTCGTCGCGAGGGTGTACGTGCAGGAGAACCAGACCGTCCGGGCCGGCCAGCGCCTGGTTCAGATCGACACCACCGAGTACGCGCTCGCGCTGGCCGCGGCCGCCGCGGACCTGAGCAAGGCCCAGGTGAACTACCAGGTCGAAGTCCTGGGCGACGACCAGCTTACCGACACGGTCCTGCGAAACAGGCGGGCCGAGCTGGCCCGGGCGAAGGTGGGTCTCGACGCGGCGGACGTCGCCTTCCAGAGGGCGGTTCGCGACCTCGAGGAGACCACGGTGCGCGCTCCCTTCGAGGGCCGCGTCGCCGATCTGGAGGTGGTCCGCGGGCAGTACCTCGGCGAGGGCGAAGAGGTCGCCACAATTGTCGACGTGGACCCGATCAAGGTGTCGGTGGCGGTGCTGGGGACGGAGGTCGTCTACCTCGCCGAAGGGCACGCGGCCACGGTGGAGTTCACCCCATTCCCGGGCCGGCCCTTCACGGGAGTGATCGAGACGATCAACCCGATCGTGGACGCGACGACCAACACCGCCCGGGTGACGGTCCACATCGACAACCCCGACGGCCGGATCTTCCCCGGCATGTACGCGGAGGCCGATCTGGAGGCCCAGAAGTTCCCGGACCGGATCATGGTGCCGCGCACCGCCATCCTGGAGGCCACCGACGGGCGTCCCTACTGCTTCGTGGTCGAGGACGGCCGGGCCAAGTGGCACTACGTCATTCCCGGGATGAACAACGACTTGCTGGTGGAGCTGCTGCCGAGTACGGAATACCCGGACAGGCCGGAGGCCGGCGAGATCGTCCTGACGGACGGACACCAGTTTCTGATCCACGACGCGGCGGTGAGTGTGGTCGAAGACTTGGCGGTTGCCGGAGGGAGGCCGACACGATGAGGAACGGAAAAGCGTGGTTGTGGCGGGGTGGGGTGGCGGTGGCGGTGATGGTTGGGTTGGGTGGCGGGGTGGATGCGGTGGCACAGGAGAGGGGCGGGGGGGATGAGGTCACGGTGCTGACCCTTCAGGATGCCCTGATGAGGGCTTCGCAGTTCAATTCGCAGTACCGTCAGGCCTTGAACCAGATCGAACTCGGCAAGCATCCACGGCAGCGTTGGTGGGCCAACCTCATGCCCAACCTCGGCCTGTCCTACAGTACGGGCCTTGGGCTCCGCCGACAGCCATACTACGTGGACTTTGAAGGGAGGCCTACCGAGGTCGCGGACGTCAGGACGGTCAGGAGTTCGAACTACAGCCAGGGCGCCAACGTGAACCTCACGCTCGACCCGGGACAGCGCTACTACCAGTTCAGGCGAACGCAGGCGCAGGCCCGCCAAAGCAGGACCAGTGCCGAGCAGCGGCTGAACTCCACTCTGGCAACGGTGCAGCGCCTTTATCTGGACGCCCAGAACAGCCAGGCGCAGTTGCAGGTCGAAGAGGCTCTGCTCGCGGATCGTCAATTGGATCTTGCGGAAAAGGAAAGCCGTTTCGAGCTCCTGCGGGCCTCGCGTTCGGACCTTCTGAGCGCCGAACTCGACCTGGAGAATCAGCGTATTCGCGTGCGAACCGCTCAAGGTGCGGTGGACAAGGCCCTGCTCGCCTTGCGTACCGCGATCGGCGATCCGGAACTTGGCGCATTGGAGATCGAACGGGAACCGCCCGCACCCTTCGACCCATCGACGCTGGACCTGGCCGAGTTGGTCGCCCGCGCCGGCCGGGAGAGCCCCTCGGTTATCGCAGCCGAGTCGGACCTGGCGGTCCAGCGGGCGGCCCTGAACTCGGCGAAGGCCCTGAACTGGCCCTCGGTGACGGTGAATACGACCGTCAGCAGCGCAGCCTACGGCGAGGAATATACCGAATTGTTCGGAGCGAAGTTCGACGATGTCGAGATCAACGGGAGAGCGAGCCTCAGCGTGATAGTTCCACTCACGAACATCCTGCCGATCTTCGACGGTTTCGCGAAGTCCTACGATGTCGCCTCCGCGACCATGTCCTATCGCAATGCCGAAATGTCGTATCAGCAGACCATGCTCCAGGTCGAAGAGTCGGTGAGATCGAAGTACCTGGACCTCGAAACCGCCTGGGAGAACGTCCTCCAACGGGAGAGGGCGCGGGAGGTGGCCAGCGATCGTCTGGCCATTGTCCGCGAGGAGTACCTGCTTGCAACCAAGGGCATCGAGGAGCTGAGAGGGGCGATCCGCGAAGAGGCGGATGCGCGCAGGCAGGAGGTCGACCAGCGCTTCACCTTCGCCACGGCTCTGCTCGCGCTCTACGAGGAGCTCGGCATCGTCGCCCGGGAAGCAGGAATCGACCTCCCCACGGAAGGGAACTGACCCATGTCCATTCCCGGAACCTCGACGCGGCGCCCGGTCGCGGTCGCCATGCTGGTCCTGGCGGTGGTGCTGCTCGGCATCATCTCCTTCACCCGGCTGCCGATCGACCTCCTCCCCGATGTGAGCTTCCCGCGGCTGGTGGTCTACACCACCTATCAGAATGTGGCCCCCCGCGAGATCGAGCGGCTGATCACCGAGCGCATCGAGCAGCAGGGGGCCTCGGTGCCCGGGGTGGAGAAGGTCACCTCGGTGTCCCAGGACGGTGTGAGCCTGGTGACCCTGCGCTTCGCGTGGGGCACGGACATGGACTTCGCCGCGCTCAACGTCCGCGAGAAGCTGGACGAGATCCGCGGTGCGTTCCCCGAGACCGCTGAGCGGCCCACCATCCTGCGCGTCGATCCCCAGTCCGAGCCGATCCTGACGGTATCGATCTCGGGAGGCGGCAGCCTGGTCCACAACAAGGACGTTGCCGAGCGGATCTTCCGCCGGCGGCTGGAGCAGCTCGACGGGGTGGCGCAGGCGGCCGTCACCGGAGGGCTCGACCGCCAGATCCAGGTCAACGTGGAACAGGAGCGGATCGAGGCCAACGGACTGACCCTGCAACAGGTGTCGGGTGCGATAGGGCAGGCCAACTACTCGGCCCGGGGCGGTACGATCCTGCGGGGCCGGTACCGGTATCCCCTGCGCACGCTGGGCGAATTCCAGACCGTCGACCAGATCAGGGATGTCGTCGTGGCGGGACAGGACATGGGGGGAGGAGGACGCAACCAGGACGGCGACGACGAGCCGGCGTTCCGGCAGATCCGCGTAGCGGACATCGCGACCGTGGTGGACGGCTTCAAGGACCGGGAGGAGATCGCGCGCTACAACGGTTCGGAATCGGTCGGACTGCTCGTCTTCAAGGAGTCGGGCGCCAACACGGTGGAAGTGTCCGAGCAGGTGCGGGAAACGCTCGATCTTCTCAAGGAGCAGTGGCCCACCTTCACCGCCGAAATCCCCTACAACCAGGCCGCGTTCATCGACGAGTCCATCAGCAACGTGGTCCAGGCCCTGGTCTTCGGGGGGATCCTGGCCTTCATGGTGCTGTTCCTCTTCCTCCGCGACCCGCGCTATCCGGTCGCGATCGCGCTGGCGATCCCCATCTCGGTGATCGGCACCTTCGCCCTCATGGACGCGTTCGGGGTCTCGCTGAACATCATGAGCCTGGGCGGCCTGGCGCTGGGCGTGGGGATGCTTGTCGACAACTCGATCATCGTGCTGGAGAACATCTTCCGCCACCGGCAGGCGGGCATGGGCATGCTCCAGGCCGCCGCCAAGGGCGCGGAAGAGGTGCAGGGGGCGATCACCGCCTCGACCCTGACGACGATTTCCGTCTTCGGTCCGATCATCTACGTGGAGGGCGTGGCGGGCGAACTCTTCGGCGCGCTCTCGCTGGCGGTCGCCTTCTCGCTCCTCTGCAGTCTGATGGTCGCGGTTACGCTCCTGCCTGCGATGGCCGCGCATTTCGGAGGGGGTGGGGAAAGGGTGCCCGGGCCTGCCGCTCCCGCTCTGCCGCCCCCGCCGCCGCGGAACTTCCTGTTCCGTGTGGGCCGGGCCATCGTCTGGATCCTGCGGCTGCCGTTCCGGCTCATCGCCGGCCTCTGGTCCCTGTGCGGCGAGGGGATCCGTTTCGGACTGGAGCTGGGCGGAAAGATCCTGTCGGTCGTCTTCAGGCCCTTCTTCAACGTCTTCGACCGGGTCTTCAACGTGTTCGCCGCCTGGTATCACGGAGTTCTGGCCCACTCGCTGAATCGCCGCGGCACGGTGCTCCTGGTCGCGGGCGGGGCGCTCGGCGGCTGCGTGCTCCTGGCCTCCTCCCTGGATCGCGATCTTCTCCCGGACGTGGACCAGGGGGCCTTCGACGTACGCGTGGAACTCGCCGAGGGCACGCAGCTGCAGGTCACCGCCGACGAGGTGGCGGTCCTCGAGGCGGCCCTCGTGGAGGACCCCGATGTCTCGGCCATCTTCTCCCACATCGGCCGCGAGGTGAAGGCCAGGGGAGACGAGGGCCAGGCGCGGGGGCTGAACACGGCCTCGGTGCAGGTACGGCTGAACGATGACGCGGTTACCGAGGATGTGGTCGGGCGGATGCGGAGCATCGAGGAGCGGTTCCCCGCGGGCGCCATCGCCTTCGAGACCGGACAGGCGACGGCGCTCGGGCAGATCCTGGGCGGCGGAGAGGCGGACATCGCGGTGCGCGTACGCGGCGAGGACATGGACCGGACCTTCCCCTTCGCCGAAGAGGTGCGAAACCGTCTCCTGACGCTCCCGGAGGTCCGCAACGTGCGCGTCGGGACCGAGCGCGGGCAGCCGCAGTTCCAGGTTTCGGTCGACCGCGAGGCCGCGGCCAACTACAACCTGGACCCGCGGGCGGTGGCCAACACCATCGAAAGGGCCATGCGGGGAGATCTGGCGACCGAGTTCGTGGACTTCGACCGCAAGATCGCGGTCATGGTCCGGCTCCCGGACAACATGCGCTACAGCGCCGCGACGCTGGACGAGCTGAGCGTGCAGGGCATCCCGCTGCGCGAACTGGTCACGATTCGGGAGACCCTGGGCCCGGCCGAGATCCGCCGCGAGGACCAGGGCCGCGTGGTGACGGTCTACGCGGATGTCGCGTCGGGGGGTCTGGACGGAGCCATCGCGGCCATCCAGGGAGTCATGCGGGAGCTGCCGGTTCCCATGGACGTGCGGTGGGACGTCGGCGGAGAGAACGAAGAGATGCAGAGATCCTTCCGTGACCTGGCCTTCGCCTTCGGGCTCGCGCTGCTCCTGGTCTACATGATCCTGGCGGCGCAGTTCGAGTCGTTCGTGCATCCCTTCACGATCCTCATGGCGGTGCCTCTGGCGCTGGTCGGCGCGGTGCTGGCGCTCGCGCTGACCGGGCAGGGACTCAACACGATGAGCCTGATCGGGATCGTGATCCTGGTTGGAATTGTCGTCAACGACTCCATCGTGAAGGTGGACTTCATCAACCAGGCGCGTGCGCGGGGCAAGGCTCTGCGCGACGCGATCATGGAGGCAGGTGAGGTCCGCCTCAGGCCCATCGTCATGACCACCGTGACCACGGTGCTGGGGCTCCTGCCGATGGCGCTCGGGCTCGGAAGGGGGGCCGATCTGAGGGCGCCGATGGCGATTTCGGTGATCGGCGGGCTGATCGTGGCCACGGCCCTTACGCTGATCGTGGTGCCGGTGGTCTATTCATTGGTGGAGGAGGTGCGGATGGGGTGGAGAAGACGCAGGGGCCGGATGACGCCCGACGCGGGCGTCGCGGTCCGGGGAGGAGCGACTCCATGATCAAGCTGAGCGCGGGCCGTCCGGTGGCCGTCGCGATGGCGTACTTCGCCCTCGCGTTCCTGGGACTGCGGGCGTGGCAGAACGTCCCGATCGAGCTCATGCCGAATGCGCAGCTTCCCCAGCTGTCGGTCCACGGCTCCTGGCCGAGCGCCTCTCCCGAGACGGTGGAGGCCTTCCTGACGGCGCCGGTGGAGGCGGAGATCCAGCTCGTCGGGGGCGTCGAGAAGGTGCAGTCGCAATCCCAGGAGGGAAATGCGTCGATCACGGTTGAGTTCAATCGCGACACGGACATGGACTTCGCCCGCCTGGACCTGGCCGAGCGTCTGGCCAACCTGGAGGACAACGTGCTGCCCCAGGGCGTGAGTGTCTCGGTGTCCCAGTACGAACCGGAGGAAATCGCCCGTGAGCGGTACACGGCGCTTCTGAGCTACACCTTCACCGGGTCGCGCACCCTCGCATCGCTGCGCGAGCATCTCGACGAGGTCGTGGTGCCGGAATTGAACCAGGTGATGGGGGTGGGCCTGGTCCAGGCGCAGGGAGGGAGGCGCAGGATCCTCGAGGTCGAGTTGGACAAGGAGGTGATGGCGGCGCTGGGGGTGTCCTCGGGGGACGTGCGATCCAAGCTGGCTTCGCTGGATCTCGTGAGCGAAGCAGGCTCGATTCGCGAGGGTGAACAGCAGTGGACGGTGACGATCCGGAACCGTCCCGCCTCGGCCAGGGACGTACGCGAGGCCATCATCAAGTCGGACGGCGGACGCATCGTGCGGATCTCGGACATCTCGGTGGTGCGTCACGCCTGGGAGGACGCGCGGAGCTTCTATCGGATCGACGCGCGGCCGGCGGTGCGGCTGCACATCCAGAAGGAGATGGGCACCAACTCGGTCGACGTGGCCGACCGGGTCAAGGAGCGGATGAAGCAGGTGGAACTCCGCAATCCGACCAACACGCGCTTCATCCTCGACCGGGACGAGAGCGAGGAGATCCGGCGCCAGATGTCGGACCAGAAGCGCCGGGCGGCGGTCGCGATGCTCTCCGTCTTCGCCGTGCTCTTCCTCTTCCTCTCGTTCCGGGCCTCGTTGGTGATCTTCGCGACGATCTTCTTCTCCGTCCTCATCGCCATCAACGTCATCTACTTCGCCGGATACACCCTGAACCAGCTCACGCTGATGGGGCTGGCGGCGGGGTTCGGGCTCTACCTCGACCCCTCCATCGTGGTGCTGGAGAACATCTACAGGCGCTGGCAGGGGGGACACTCGCGCAAGGAGGCCATCATCGACGGCGCGAGGCACGTGGTGCTTCCGATCATGGCGGCCACCCTCACCACCCTGATCGTGTATGCGCCGTTCCTGTACCTGTCCGGCGAGCAGCGGGTCTACTACCTGCCGATGGCGGTCATGATCGTCCTCAGCGTCATCGGATCGGTCATGGTGGCCTTCACCTTTATCCCCGCGCTGGTCGGGAAACTGCTTCCCCAACGGGATCCGGCAACCCTGGATGGCAGCCCTCCCCGCGAAGCCTTCTACCAGCGCTTTTTCCGGGGGCTTGTCACCCGCACCCTCAAGTGGCCGTGGGTGACCGTGGCCATTCCCGTGTTTCTGCTGGCGGGTTCCTGGTACCTCTTCGACCAGAACGTGGCCCGGGGGCGCATCTGGAGCGGCTGGGGCGGGAGCCAGTCCACGTACATCGACGTCATCATCCGGCTTCCCCGGGGCTCCGACATCGACCGCACCAACGATCTCACCCAGTTCTTCGAGCAGCGGCTCCTCCAGATGCCCGAGATCAAGTCCTTCGAGACCTCCGTTCAGCCCACACGGAGCAGCACCCGGGTCAGCTTCCCGAGGGAGCTTGAACACACGGACGTGCCGGTGCGCATCAAGGAGCAGCTCTTCGCGTACTCGCTCGGGTTCGCGCGCGCCGAGGTGCGGGTCTACGGATACGGCCCGTCCTTCTACGGCGGCGGGGGCGGCGGGGGAGGGAACTACCACATCGATATCTTCGGATACAACTACGAGAAGGTGCGGGACATCGCCGAGGTCCTGGGGGCCCGGCTGCGGCGGCAGGCGCGTATCAGGGACGTGGACACCAACTCGGACTTCAGGTACGGCAGAGAGCGGGCCGTCGAGTTCGCGGTGGTCATCAACCGCGATGCCGCGGCGCAACACGGGATTCCTGTGTCCCATCTGGCGAGTCAGATCAACGACGCGGTGCGGGGACAGGTCGACGGGGCCACGATCAAGATGGGGGGCGACGAGATCCGTTACGAGGTGAAGCTCGAGGGCTACCGGGAAACCGATCTGCACGAACTGAGGAAGACGCTGGTTCTGACCCCGACGGGGGACCCGATCCGCCTCGGAGAGCTCATCACCATCGAGGAACGCAATCTGCTCTCGATAATCCTCCGGGAGGACCAGCAGTACCGACGCCGGGTGAGCTACGAGTTCCGCGGTCCGTACAAGCTGGGGGACCTGGTGCACACCAGCTTCGTCGACGCGACCGAAGTGCCTCCGGGATACAGGGTCGAGAAAGCGGGGGGTTATTCCTGGGGCCGTCAGGACCAGAGGCAGATCTACATGATACTGGGGGTGGCGATCTTCCTTGTCTTCATGGTCACGTCGGCGCTCTTCGAATCGGTGCGTCTCTCGCTCTGCGTCCTGCTCACGGTGCCGATGGCGCTGATCGGGGTTTTCATGATCTTCTTCTACACCGGGGCGAACTTCACCCGCGAGGCGTACATCGGCGTGATCATGATGGGAGGGATCGTTGTCAACGCAGCCATTCTCCTCGTCGATCACATCAACCGGGTACGGCTCGAGCACGGCCTGGCCTTGAAGCCGGCAATCCTCAGGGGCACCATGGAACGCGTACGCCCGATCCTCATGACCTCGATCACGACCATCGGGGCGCTGCTGCCCCTGGTGCTCTTCGCCCCGTCGGCGAACGCGAACATCTGGAACGCGCTCGCTTATTCGCTGATCGGGGGACTGGCGGCGTCCACCTTCCTGGTGCTGACGGTCACGCCGGCGCTGTACCTGCTGTTCACGCGCGGGAGACCCGATGTGGTGCAGGGAGTGCCGGTGGGAGGGGCGAGCCGCTGAAGTCTCGATGAGGCTCCGGTTCGCCCCCTCGCCGACGGGGTACCTCCACGTCGGGGGCGCCCGCACGGCGCTCTTCAACTGGCTGCTGGCGCGCTCGCGCGGGGGCACCTTCGTGCTGCGCATCGAGGACACGGACCGGGACCGGAGCCGTCCCGAGCACGTGGAGGCGATCCTGAACGGGCTGGCGTGGCTGGGGCTCGACTGGGACGAGGGGCCGTACTTCCAGGCCGCGGGCGTGGAGCGTCACCGGGCCGATGCGCTGCGGCTGCTGGCGGCGGGGCGGGCGTACAGGGACTTCACGCCGCGCGAGGAGTTCGAGCGGGCGCGCGACGCGGCGGTGGCGGCGGGGGGCGGGGCGGTCACCCGCCTCTCGCGGGAACTCGCCACCCGCGTCCCGCCCGCCGAGCAGGAGCGGCGGGCCGCGGCCGGAGACCCCTTCGCGATCCGCTTCCTGGTCCCCGACGGCACCACCTCGTGGCGCGACCTGGTGCACGGCGACACCCGCTTCGCCAACGCCGAAATCGACGACTTCGTGATCCTCAGGAGCGACGGCACCCCCACCTACAACCTCGCGGTCGTCTCGGACGACGCCGACACCGCCATCACCCACGTGCTGCGCGGCGACGACCACATCTCGAACACGCCCAAGCAGATCCTGCTCTACGAGGCGCTCGGCCACCCGGTCCCCGCCTTCGGCCACCTCCCCATGATCCTCGGCCCCGACGGGAAGCGGCTCTCCAAGCGTCACGGTGCCCGCGCGGTGGACGCCTTCGAGGCGGAAGGGGTGCTCGCGGACGCGATGGTGAACTTCCTGGCGCTGCTGGGCTGGTCGCCCGGGACGGACGAGGAACTGATGTCGCAGGACGAGCTCACCCGGCGGTTCTCCCTGGAACGCGTCCTCAGGAAGGGGTCCGTCTTCGACCCGGCCAAGCTCTTCTGGATGAACGGGCAGTACATGGCGCGCATGGTGCCCGGGGAGCTGACGGCCGCGCTGCGCGAGGCACTCGACCGCGATGGGGTCGCCCCGGACGACATCGTCCTCGACGAGGAAGCCTTCGCCCACATGGCCGCCGCGCTCGCGCCCCGCAGCCGCACCTTCACCGAGATGGCGCGGCTGTCGCGGCCCTACATCGGGCCGATCCGCGACTACGACCCCAAGGCGACGCGCAAGAACTGGTACCGTGATCCGGCCGCGACCATGCGCGTGCTGTCGGCGGTGCGCGACAGGTTGACCGCGACACCGTGGGAGCCGGACGCGCTCGAAAGCGAACTGCGCGCGCTGGCGGGGGAGCTGGGGGTGGGGGCGGGGAAGGTCTTTCAGCCGCTCCGCGTCGCGCTCACGGGGGTGGCCGCGTCCCCGGGGATCTTCGACGTGCTGCTCATTCTGGGGCGGGAGCGGTCGGTCGGGCGGGTGGAGCGGGCGCTGGAACGGATCGCGAGCGGCCCGTAGCCACCGTGCCCGGTCACGGCTCCCGCAGATGTCCCAGCGCCTCCTTCAACTCCAGCCTGGCCCGATGGATGTACGTCTTCACCGTCCCCAGGGGCAGGTCCATGATCTCCGCGATCTCGTTGTAGGAATAGCCCTCCACGTGGCGCAGCAGCGTCACCTCCCGGTAGTGCGGGCGCAACTGGCCGATCGCGGCCTCGATCTGGCTGCCGAGTTCCCGGTTCTCCACGTATTCGTCGGGGCGTTCGTAGGTCGACTCGACGACGGGTTGGGTCCGGGCCTGGGTCTCTTCGGTCAGGGCGTAGCGGGATCCCTGCAGCGAGACCGTATCGATGCGCTTACGTCGCAGGTGGTCGATGGTGAGGTTGTGGGCGATCTTGAAGATCCAGCTGGAGAACTTGTAGCTGGGGTTGTACTTGTCGATCGCCCGGAAGGCCCGTATGAACGCCTCCTGGGACAGGTCCTCGGCGAGGGCCCGGTCCCGCACCATGCGATAGACCAGCGAGAAGACCGGCCGTTCGTACCTTTGCAGCAGTTCCCTGAACGCGCTGTCGCGACCGGCGACGGCTTCGGCCGCCAGCGTCTTGTCGTCAGGGGGAGGACCGTTCAAGGGTTCGCGGCGTTTCGCGGGCGCACGCAACCCGGCGCCCGAGGCGCGGAGTGCGACCGCTGGAACGTATCGTGGCTACCAATATACTCGAACGGGGAATCGAGACTTGACCGCCTCACCAAAGGCTGAGCCGGCCGGCGGCCGGGAACGCGCCGCGCAGGTCCGCACGCTCTTCAGCGAGATCGCGCACCGCTACGACCTGCTCAACCACGTCCTCAGCCTGAACATCGACCGGCGGTGGCGGCACACCGCCGTCGGTGCGCTGGACTGGGAGCGCGAGCCCGGGGGCACCTACCTGGACGCCTGCGCCGGCACCCTGGACCTGGCGCATGCACTCGTCGTCCGGCCCGGGTTCCACGGCCGCGTGGTCGGCGCGGACTTCGCCCTGCCCATGCTCGCGGGCGGCCTCTCCAAGATCGGCGGCCACCCGGTCGACCCCGTCTGCGGCGACACCCAGCGCCTGCCGTTCAGGAGCGGTTCGTTCGCGGGCGCGATGGTCGGGTTCGGAGTGCGGAACCTCTCGGATCTCGAGACCGGGTTCGGGGAGCTGCACCGGGTCCTGGAGCCGGGTGGCCGGCTCGTGATCCTTGAGTTCACCGTGCCCCCCGGAAAGCTGCTCCGCGCGGGATACCTGGTGTACTTCAACCACATCCTCCCGCTCGTGGGGCGGGTGGTCTCGGGGCATCCGTGGGCATACAGCTACCTGCCCAGGTCAGTGCCCGACTTTCCGGGGCCGGACGCGCTCGCGGAGTTGCTGCGGGGGGCGGGTTTCGACTCGGTGGAGTGGCGGCTGGTCAGCCGGGGGATCGCGGCGATCCACGTGGCGGCGAAGGGTCCGGGGGCGGGGGCGGGGGATCCTCCTCCAGGATCGTGACGGTGCCCAGCTCGGAGGGCGAGCCGTCGAATCGGGTCGTGTCGCCCACGAGCAGGATCGTCATGCGGGCCGGGTCGAGCTGGTCGCGGAAAACGTCGTGGACGGCGCCGGGCGTGACCCGCTGGATGCCTCGCAGGTACCGCTCCAGCCAGTCCTCGGGGAGGTCGAGGGTGTGGTAGGTCATGCTGCGGGAAACCACCTGCAGCGGCGTGCCGAAGTTGAAGACGAATCCGTTGACCGCTTCGTTGACGACGCGCGCCACCTCTTCCCCGGCCGGCGGCGCGTCCCGCATCGAGCCGGGCACCTCGAGGAGGAGCCGCGCAGCCGCCAGCGTGCTCTCCGGCCTGGTCCTCGTCACGGCGCCGAGCAGCCCGTCGTTCCTCCTGGACGCGGTCCAGAGCGACGAAGCTCCGTACGCCAGTCCCTCCCGGGTGCGAACTTCGGTGTTCAGGCGGCTGGAGAGTCCGGAAGCCCCGAGGATCGAATTGCCGATCCGCGAGGCGAAGTAGGCGGGGGTGTCGCCCTGGCGCAGCGAGCTGGAGTGCGCGGCGATCACCACGCTCTGCTCGATGGGCTTGTGGATGACGAACACGCCCGGGTCGCGCCGGATATCGGGGACGGGGTACTCGAGGAGGTTGCCGGAACAGGGCGGCCAGCCGGACAGCACCTGGCCCAGCAGCGCCTCGGCGCGGTCCCAGTCGACATCGCCGGCCACGCCCAGCACCATGTTGCCCGGGCAGAACAGCGCCTCGTGCACGTGCCGCAGCCTCTCCTCCGCCACGTCCCCGGGTTCGAGGTCGCCGGCGTTCATCTCCCAGCCGATGGGGTGGTCACCGTACATGATCCGGTTGAAGCGGCTGTACGCCAGTGACGCGGGATCGTCGCCGCGCCGCCGCACGCGCTCCAGTTCCGCGCCCCGCCACTGCTCGACCCGGGCCGGGTCGAACCGGGGCTCGCGCAGCATGGCGGCCCAGAGCGGCACGGCTTCGTCCAGGTGCTCCGCCAGGGAATTGACCCAGGAGGAAGCGCTGCCGCCCCCCTGCCCGAAGCTCATCGCCAGTGCGAGCGACTCGATGCGCAGATCGACGGAATCGGGCGGCAGCGTGGCCGTCCCGCCGCTGCGGAGCATGGTGGGCATGGCCGAGGCGGCCGCGAGGTAGTCGCGGGGAAGGTTGCTCACCCCGCCCTTGAAGACGGCGTAGAAGGTCACCAGCGGGAGTTCGTGGTCCGGCAGGAAGTATACGGTCACGCCCCCGACCGTTTCCTCCCGCGGCCGGACGGGCGTGAAGAGCAGTTCGCGGACTTCGAGGGACGCGATGCGGTCGCGTACGGACTCCTGGGCGGCGGCGGGGCCGGGCAGGGCGGGAACCAGAAGTGCGGCGGCGGTGGCAATCCGGAACCTCACGGCGACCCCTCCTTCCGCACCATCGTGGCCACCGTACGGGTGTGGACATTCAGATACTCCACGGCCACCCTCCGCACGTCCTCCGGCGTCACCTCCAGGATTCGCCGCGATTGCCGGAAGGTCTCGCGCCAGTCCCCGAACACGGCCTCGGACTCGGCGATCTGCATCCCCAGCTCCAGGTTCGACGACAGACGGCGAAACTCCCCGGCCCGGATCTGGTTCTTGATCCTGTCGAGTGCGGCCGGATCGGGCGCGTTTGCCCGTATATCATCCAATTCCTGATAGATGGCAACTTCGACTTCATGTGCCGTGTGAGGTGCCTTCGGAACCGCGTTCACGATGAAAAGCCCCGGATACGCGAAGCCCGGTCCCAGATACGCCGACACATGGATGGCCGAACGGTCCCCGGCAACCAGCCGCCTGTACAGCCGCGTGCTCCTGCCCGCGGTGAGCAGCGACGCCAGCATCTGCAGGGCGGGCGCGTCCTCGTGCAGTCCCGACACCGCCCGCCACCCGATCATCAGCCGGGGCTCGGCGTCGAACTCGACGGTGATCCGGCGCTCTCCGGCCTGCCCGGGTTCGCGCGCCAGGACCGGGGGTGCGGGGCGGCCCGCGGGCACCGCGCCGAAATACTCCTCCGCCCACGCCACGACCTGTTCCGGGTCCACGTCGCCGACGATGGCGGCCACCGCGTTGCGGGCGCCGTAGTAGTCGCGGAAATACTCGGCCACCTGACCGCGCGCCATGTGCTCAAGGTCGACGGCGTGGCCGATCACGGGGACCCCGTAGGGATGCACCTGGAAGGCGGTGGCCAGGAGCGCGGTCTGGACGATCCCGCCCGGACTGGTCTCCAGCCGCGTGCGCCGCTCCTCGTGGACCACGTCCAGTTCCGTGTGGAAACCGCGCAGCACCGGGTCCCGCATGCGGTCGGACTCGAGGGCGAACCACAGCTCGAGCCGGTTCGCGGGGAGTTCGACGTAGTAGCGCGTGGCCTCGTACGAAGTGGTCGCGTTGAGTCCCCGCCCTCCCGCGGCGGACAGGATGCGGGCGTATTCGTTGGGGACGGCATACGCCTCGGCCCGGTCTTCGAACGAGCCGACCGCCTCGGCGAGGTCCCGTAGACGCGCGGTGTCCGGGCGCGGTCCTGCCAGCTCGGTGAGGAGCGAGTCGTGCGCGGCGTCGGCGGCGGCGAGGAGGGGTGCCTCGAGCGCGGAATCGGTGGTCCCGATCTCGCGGGAGCCCTTGAAGAGCATGTGTTCCAGGACGTGCGCGATGCCCGTGTTCCCGAGGTGCTCGTTGACCGATCCGACCGGGTAGTGGACGACGAGCGAAACCGTGGGGGCCTGGCGGCGCGGCAGGATGAGGAAGATCATGCCGTTGTCGAGGACGTGGCGGACGACGGGCAGCTGCTCGCCGGGGGCGGGGGTGGCGGGCGGGATCTGGGCCGCGAGGGGGAGGGTGGGGAGGAGAAGGGCGGCCGTTGCGAGGGTCAGACGGAAGCGCCGCAACCGGGTTTTCGATGCCACGCTCACCGGTCCGCGCTCCCGTCCTGGCAGTGTGGACACACGAAGGCCGAGCGGCCCCCGAAGACGATTCGCTCGATGGGCGTTCGGCATCGGGTGCAGGGCTCGCCTTCGCGGCCGTACGCGTGCAGCGCGCGGCCGAAACGACCCTCGTCTCCGTTGGCGTCGCGGTAGTTGCGCAGCGTCGTGCCGCCGGCCCGTATCGCACTGCGCAGAACGCGCCGGAGCGCCCGGTGGAGCCTGGCAGCGGCGGTTGCTCCGATTGCGTTCGCCGGAGTCCGGGGATCGATGCGGGCGAACCACAGCGCCTCGACCGCGTAGATGTTTCCCACGCCGGCCACGCGGCGCTGGTCGAGGAGGAGCGACCGGACCGGCGACCTCGAACGGGCCAGGATGCGGTGCAGTCGTGCCGCCGTGAAGCCGCGCGCCAACGGCTCCGGGCCCAGTCGCCGCGACCAGGCCGCCCACTCCGAGCCCGGGAGGGCCGCGAGGCGGCCGAAACGGCGCACGTCGTCGTAGATCATCCATCCGCCGTCATCGAGGTGGAAGACCACGGCGGGGTGGGTGGATGTGCGATCCTCGTGCGCCTCCGTCCCCGTCATGAAGCGGCCGCTCATCCCCAGGTTCACCACCAGACGCGTCGAGTCCCCGAAGGTGAAGACCACGTTCTTCCCCCGCCGCCCCACCCCGCGAAACTCCCGCCCGGCCACCGCCCTGGCAAAGCATCGCACCGGACCCCGCACCACGTCCTCCCGCACCACCTCGACGCCGCGGACAACCCTTCCCGGAAGGATGGCGTTCAGCCCCCGCGCGATGGTCTCGGCCTCGGGGAGCTCGGGCACGGCTATTCCAGCGCCACCGCGGTCCCGCTCGTCGAGACCATCAGCATCCCGTTCCCCGAGCCGAGGACCTCGTAGTCCAGGTCCACGCCGATGACCGCGTCGGCGCCCCGCGCCCGCGCCTCGGCGGACATCTCGCGCAAAGCCTCCTCGCGCGCCTCGCGCAGGCTGTTCTCGTACGCCTTGGACCGGCCGCCCACGAAATCCCGGAACCCCGCCATGATGTCCTTGAAGACGTTGGCCCCGATGATCGCTTCGCCGGTCACGATTCCCAGGTATTCGCGGACCCTGCGGCCCTCGAGCGTCGGTGTCGTTGCAATGACCATGATTTCTTCTCCTCGGTTGTGATCAACTTCTCCGCCGTTCCTCCTCGCGCCAGCCGATATCGCGGCGGAAATACCTGCCTTCGAACGTAATCGCCGCCGCAGCCCCCCGGCTCGCCTCCCGCGCGCCGCCAAAATCCGGCGCCACCGCCGTCACCGCCAGCACCCGTCCGCCGGAGGTCACCAGCCGGCCATCCTCGAGCGCGGTCCCGGCGTGGAAGACATGCACGCCGTCCCCCATCTCCGGAATCGACACCGGCACGCCCTTGCCGTACGAACCCGGATACCCGGACGCCGCCAGCACGGTGGTCACCGCCGCCCCGTCCGCGAAGACCGGCTCTTGTCCCGCCAGCCCCCCGCCCCCCGCCACCGCCATCATCGGCTCCAGCAGCGAAGACTTCAGCAACGGCAGCACCGCCTGCGTCTCCGGATCGCCGAAGCGGCAGTTGAACTCGACCACCTTCGGCCCCTCGTCCGTCATCATCAGCCCCGCGTAGAGCAGGCCCCGGAACGGGCACCCGGCTTCGCCAAGCGCCCCCAGCACCGGCGCCACGACCGTCTCCTCCACCTCGGCCATCAACTCATCGGTCACGAATCCCACCGGCGCATACGCACCCATCCCGCCCGTGTTCGGCCCGGTGTCGCCCTCGCCGATACGCTTGTGGTCCTGCGACGGGAGCAGCGTCACGAAGTCCCCGCCGTCCGCGATGCAGAAGACCGAGAGCTCCTCGCCCTCCATGCACTCCTCGATCACCACGCGCCTCCCCGCCTCCCCGAAGGCCCCCGCGAGCATCTCCCGCGCGGTCCGCACGGCCTCCGGCACCGTCGCGCACACCACCGCCCCCTTCCCCGCGGCCAGACCCGACGCCTTGACCACGACCGGCGCCCCCCACGCCTCGATGCATGCCGCCGCCCGGTCCGGATCCGTATGCACCTCGTACGCCGCCGTCGGCACCCCCGCGCCCGCCATGAGATCCTTCGCAAAGGCCTTGCTGGACTCGATCCGCGCGGCCGCCGCCGACGGCCCGAAGGCGGGCACGCCCCGCTCCTGCAACCGGTCGACAAGCCCCGCCGCCAGCGGCCCCTCGGGACCCACCACGGCCAGGTCGATTCTCTCGGCCGCCGCCCACGCCGCCAGCGCCCCCGCATCCCCCGGCGCGATGTCCACGCCCGTGCACTCGCCCGCCATCCCCCCGTTCGGCCGGGTCACGAAAAAGGCCGCGTCCGGCGCGTCCCGCCGCAGCTTCCACAGCAGCGTGTGCTCGCGCCCGCCGTTGCCGGCGATCAGGACGCGCATCGACACCCCCTCTACTTCCGGAACGAGTCCACGAAGCTGCCGCCCACCCGCTTCGCCGCGTCGGCCATCTGGTCCATGAAGTCCTTCGCACCCTCCCTGTAGGCGCCCGCCGCCTCGGACAGATCCTCGGCGTAGGTCGGGTCGGGGTCGCCGCGCCGCTGGTAGTCCCCCCTGAGCACCCGGTCGTACTCGCCCGCCTCGATCCAGGCCCGAACCTCGGAAAGCCTCAGCACCCAGAACGGGTGGGTCTCGCCGAGCAGGTTCAGGACCTTGAAGACCTGGTCCGCGACGTCCCCGGAGATCCGGTACTCCTCCGCCTGGCGGATGAACTCGGGGAGCGAGGTCTCCTCCTCCCTGCCGCCGCCGGCCATCTTGAGCATCGACGACATGACCACCTCCGGGTCCTGCATCGCGAGCAGCCCCGCCCGGTCCGCCGACAGCTCGCTCTTGCGGTTCCATTCCAGCAGCCCGACGAGAATGGCCCGCGCCGCGAGCCCCACGATCGGAAAGCCCAGCTTGGCGAGTTCGACCAGGAGCTGCGTCATCGTCTTGTAGAGGACGTGGTCGCTCATGACATGCCCGACTTCGTGGCCCATCACGTACGAGATCTGCTCGTCCGACAGCAGTTCCACCGACCCCGAATTCATGATGATGAACGGTTCCTTCATACCGTAGGCGCCGGCGTTCACGACCGGGTTCTGGGACACGAAGATCGGGTAGCGCGAGGGTGCGTCCAGGGTATCGCACACCTCGCAGTAGAGGTCCCAGAGGCGGGGGAACTGATTGGGCCCCACCCGGACCGCGTTCGCCTGGAACGCCAGCCGGATGGGCTTCTCGCCGAAGAAGCCGAAGAGCGCGCGCAGCACCTGGTCGAAGAGGGGGAGCTTGCGGAGCGCGGCCAGGGCGGCGCGGTCGGCCGGGTGCTCCCAGACGCGGGAGGATATGTCGGCGAGGACGGTTTTCGTGCGGGCGCCGTCACCGCTGCCGCCATCACCGCCGGAACCGCTGCCGTAGTCGTAGTCGAAATCGTAGTCGGTCATGTCTATTCCCTGCTGAGTGCGTGTCGTGGGGCGGGGCGCCGGCCGCGGCTTTCCATACGAAGGGCCCGGGTCAGGTCTTCCACCAGGTCGCCGGCGTCCTCGATGCCCGCCGAAAGGCGCACCAGGCCGTTGGTGATGCCCATGCGGCGCCGCTCGGGCTCGGGCACCGAGGCGTGGGTCATGAGCGACGGGATGCAGATCATCGACTCGACGCCGCCCAGGCTTTCGGCGAGACGGAAGATGCGGGTCCCTTCGGCCAGCCGCCGGGCGTCGTCCTCGGCGAGTTCCGCCGATACCATGCCGGTGAAGCCGGTCATCTGGCGGTGGGCCAGGGCGTGTTCCGGGTGGGTGGCGAGGCCGGGATGGTGGACGGCGCGGACGGCGGGGTGGGACTGCAGGAATTCGGCGATCCGCATGCCGTTCTCGTTGTGGCGTTCCATGCGCAGGTGGAGGGTCTTCGTGCCGCGCAGCGTCAGCCACGAGTCCATGGGACCCGGGATGGGCCCGGTCGACTTGCGCACGAAGTGGATCTCTTCGGCCAGGGCGTCGTCGTCGAGGATGATGATCCCGCCGAGCACGTCGGAGTGGCCGTTCAGGTACTTGGTGGTCGAGTGCACGGCCACGTCGGCGCCCAGCGCGAGCGGCTTCTGGTTGTAGGGTGACGCGAACGTGTTGTCGACGCAGAGGATCGCGCCGGAAGCGTGCGCGATGTCGGCGGCCGCGGCGATGTCGGTGATCCGCATGAGCGGGTTGGTGGGCGTCTCCAGGTGGACCAGCCGGGTCGCGCCGGGACGGATGGCGCCCTGGAGCGCGGCGAGGTCGCGCGAGTCGACCAGGGTGACCTCGATGCCGAGCCGGTCGAGCACCTGGGTGAACATGCGCGTGGTGCCGCCGTAGAGGTTCTCCTCGCTCACGATGTGGCCGCCCGCGGCGACCACCTTGGCCAGACATTCGATGGCGGCGAGGCCGCTCGAGAAGGCGATGCCATGGGCGCCCCCCTCCAGCGACGCGATGTTGGCTTCGGATGCCTCGCGGGTGGGGTTCTGCAGGCGCGCGTATTCGTAGCCCTTGTGGCGGCCGAGCCCTTCCTGGACGTAGGTGGAGGTCTGGAAGACCGGTGCGGTGATCGCGCCCGTCACGGCCTCGGGGGACTGGCCCGCGTGGACGCAGCGGGTGTCGAATCGGTCCGTGGGGTCGGACAAGCGGTTGTCTCCGGGGGGGTGGCGTGGAAGGGTGGCGGGGTGTGTTGGTGATGCTTAAATCTAGCAAGCGGGGGGGCTGAGAGCGAACGTATATGGGTCGTATGGGTGCTACGACCCATATCTCCCATATTGACTTCACGTGAGCTTTCCGATCAGGAGAGGCGCAAATGAGGAGCATCAGGATTCACGTCACCGTGGCCGCGCTGGCGATGCTGGCCTGCGCGGGAGACCGGGAGACCGGGGACGCGGCCGGTACCCGAACCCAGTTCCGCGACAGCGCGGGCATCCGCATCGTCGAGAACACCCGCCCGCCCGGGGGTTCGCGGCTGGACTGGCGGCTCGGGCCGGAGCCGATCGTCTCCATCGGCAGGATGGAGGGCGAGGACCCCTATCTCTTCGAGCGGGTCTTCGGTGCCGCGGTGCTCTCCGGCGGGCGGATCCTCATCGGAGACGCCGGAACGAAGGAACTGCGGGTGTTCGATCGGGATGGCAATCACCTGGAGACCTGGGGGGGAGAGGGGGAAGGACCGGGGGAGTTTGAAGCGGCGGCCCGGCCCTATGCGTTGGCCCTGCTCCCGGGCGACTCGATCGTACTGTGGGAATACTCGTTCCCGGAGCTGACCGTGTTCGGCCCCGGCGGAGAGTTCCTGCGCCGCTTCACACCGGAGAGCAGCCGGTGGGACTACTGGGACCGGCGCAGTCATCTGAGGCCGCTCGACGTGTCGCGGAGTGGCCTGATCCTGGCCAGCCAGGACGACATCTACTTCGATCCCATGGAGGTGGAAGTCTGGGACGCGGCGGGTGAGATTCGGGGTTCGCTCGGGGCGCACCCCGGCCGGGAAGCGATCCGCAGGGGAGACGCCGAACCCGAGGCCGTGATGTTCGGACGCTATGTGCGGCTGCAGGCGTGGGGCGACCTGTTCATCATCAGTACGAACTACCGCTACGAGTTCCGGGCGTTCGCGGCGGATGGCTCGCTGGCCCGGATCATTCGCATGGACCATGTGCTGCGTGAGCCCACGGAGGCTCACATCGAGGCGTACATCGCGGAAAGAGTGTCCAGGATTCCGGACGATCGTGCGGACCAGCGGGCGGAACGGGCAAGGACTTTGCGAGCCATGCCCCTCGCCGAACACCTGCCGGCCTTCGCCGGAATCAGGGGCGACGACGCCCTGGGTCACCTCTGGGTCTACGAATACGAGGCCCCCGGAGAGGAAACCGCCGGCACGCTCTTCAACATCTTCGATCCCGAGGGCCGGGTGCTGGGATTCTTCGAGCTGCCGGAGGGGATGAGCATTCTGGAGATCGGGGCTGACCATATTCTCGGTCGGGTCGAGAACGACCTGGGGGTGCAATCGGTGCAACTGTGGCGGCTGGAGCGTTGATCGGGTGATGGGGCGAGGAGCTGGGGTAACCGAGCTGGAGCGGGTGAATCCGAGCGGGTGATTTGCCGCGGCGGCGGGACGGGCGGAGGCGTTGAGCGGGGTGTCCCATCCGAGCATGCCAGAGTCCCTTGATTTGCCGCGGCGGCGCGTGGGCGGGCTGCTGGCTGCGAATCGCGGGCTGTGGCCGATCTGTCCGTCGCTGGTCGGTACAGTCCGTTCGCGGGCCGGCTGACGCTCCCGGTGGCCGGAACCCTGATGTCTTCGGTGGCCATCGACACCGAATCGTCGGTTTCGAGTCCCGTGCGAGCATGGGTGTCCCAAATCGCTGGTGCGCAGTCCCATCCGAGCATGAGCGTCCCATTTCGTCTGATCACAGGCCGATTTCACTATGTACGGTTTCGGAATCGAGCACTCGCGAGGTCCGGGACCACCCTCCAGGATGCCCCCCAATGGCCCTCGGGGGCCCCAGGGTTGAGTCCGAGCCCCTCGTGACCCATTTGTGTTGCCTCGACCCCCGTTTTTCGCGTCCTGAGCCGTCCTGAGAGGCCGACATCACGCTGCATATATTGTACCCGGGGCGCACACCCGTGCCCACCGAAAACCGTTTGCCACACTGTCATTTCAGGAGACTCGAATCATGTCCGACGACCTCTTCGAACTCGGCGAACGCATCGCCGGTCTCGCCGCCCGCATCAACATCGCCACCTTCGAGATGCTCACCCTCGTCGCGGAATTCGACCGGCGCGAGGGGTGGGCCGACAACTTCAGCTCCTGCGCCGAATGGCTCGCCTGGCGCACCGGGCGGACGCTGGCCGCTGCGCGGGAGAATGTTCGGGTCGCCCACGCGCTCGGGGACCTCCCGCTCACCGCCGAGGCCATGAAGAGCGGCCAGCTTTCGTACACCAAGGTCCGCACGATGACCCGGGTCGCGAAGCCCGAGACCGAGGCCACGCTGCTCGAGTACGCGCAGT
>JAPPNO010000017.1 GCA_028873845.1 Gemmatimonadota bacterium
CACCGAGAGCGGCGAGGCGCCGGGCTGGCAAGGCGCGACGAGAGGTGAATAGCAGGGCTATTCGCCCGAGGAGCAACGCAGAGCGACGCTTCTGCGCAATATGATGTGTACTACACATGACAAAAAGTAATGTACGCTTTACAGTTCTGAACGGGTCGAAGCGAAGCGACCAGCGCGGATGCATCGCCGTCCGAATGGAGCGGGGCCTCTTCACGGGCTGCCTAAACTCCCTTCCGGAGCGCCCAGATCAGCACGGCGATCATGAGGCAGTACACGCCGAAGAGGTAGGCGAAGAGGAAGGGCGTGCCGAGGATGAGCGGCTCGGTGCGATTCATGAGGCCGTGCACGATGGGGGGCTGGGCGAGGGCCATGGCCGCGAGGAAGGCGATGGTGGCGATTCGGCCGGCGCGGGTGCGGGGGAGGTAGTGGGATTGGGGGGGGGCATGGGTGTGGCCCGGGGGGAGGGGGGTGGGTGGTGGAAGGTTAGGGGGTGCGGGTGCGGGGGACAATAGGGGTGGGGTGGGAGTTTTCAAGGCTTCGTCGTCGGCCGGTAGCTTCGCGTGTGCGTAGGCGGGGGTCAGCCCTGGGTGCCAAGGACGCACCGCGCTCGAAGTCCGGCTCAATCAAGGTTGCCGGTGGGGTTCAGGCGGCTCTATTCATGGACTGCTGGGGGGCGGTCGAAGCGATCGACGGTGAAACAGGCGTGAGTACATGAAATCCGTTATACTTCAAGACTTCCGTTTCATCCAACCAACCACAGCCTCATCCAACCACCCACAACCCAGGAGACTAGCGATGACCGGAACCGAGAGCCGTCTAGTGGAACTGATGGACGAACACCTGGACCTTGGCCGTGAGCCCGATCTCAATCGCGGATTCGCGGATTCAGGCATCTCCTCACTGAATGCGGTGGCCTTCATCAAGGTCGTTGAGCGGGAGTTCGGCGTTGCGGTCGCTCCGGAGGATTGCGACAAGATCACAACGCTCGGGAATCTCATCGCCTACCTGGAGTCCAAGCTCGGCTGACGCCAATCGGGCCGGCCACGCCTCAACTTCTGAACCTCGGGGGATGTCCAGGGGCTTGCCTCGCTCCCTCCACCCTGGCACTAGCAGGTGAGGCAGGCGCTCGAAGTTGGAAGCTGTTCCCGTTGCTTTGGTGCCGGATAGCTGATGGGCATATCCTCCGGGAGAGTCCTCGCGCTCCCGGCCTTGGTCCTGGTCGCCGCCTGTGACGACCACTCCTCGCGGTCCGCATACCGGACGGACGCGCCTTGGCTCTCGGAACCGGCGTACCAGATCGGCGACGCGTTCGCCGGAGACGTCCTGTTCGGCCTGATAACCTGGGTGCGCGCCAGCCCGGACAGTCGGCGCGTCTATGTTCTCGAGCCCTACGAGGCGCGGGTATCGGTCTGGACGCCCGAGGACGAACTGGACATCAACTACGTGGTGGGGCGGCGGCTCGTGCCCGCCTCGTGACGTCCAAGTCCATTGACACGACCAGCCAGGACCGCGAGAATCAGACCCCTATGAGCACCCGCACCCACACCCCGGCCCATCCTCGCCACGGCCACCGAGAGGCGGTCGCGTGACGGCATAGCCACGCCAGACGGACGGGCTTGACCGGCACCGGCTTCCTCGACGGGAGGCCGGTTTTTTGCGCATGGAAGTCGGGTCGCGGGACCGGCGAGCCCCCACGGAAACCGAGTACCCGGCCCGGGCGATACGGGAGGACCACGAAGTGAGGACACAGTTGGAGACGAGGAACATCAGAGGCGTTGGCGCCGCCCTGCGCGCGCGCCAGGTTCGCATCGGCCTGCCAAAGGGAAGCATGCAGGCCGGCGTCCTTGCGCTTCTCGCCGACGCGGGTATCGAGATCCGCATGGGTGACCGCAGCTACCGCCCCGCCCTCTCCTGGCCCGGCTTCGCGGCCAAGCTGCTCAAGCCCCAGAACGTGGTGGAAATGCTGCACGCGGGGTCGCGCGACGTGGGATTCGCGGGCGCGGACTGGGTGGCCGAACTCGATGCCGACCTCGTGGAACTCCTGGACACCGGACTGGACCCCGTGCAGGTCGTCGCGGCCGCTCCCGCCGCACTCCTGGTCGACGGCGCCCTCCCCCCCGGCCGCCGCCTCGTCGTCGCGTCCGAATACGCGCGCCTCACCCAACGCTGGATCGCGACTCAACCCATCGACGCCGTCTTCGTCCGGTCCTACGGGGCCACCGAAGTCTTCCCCCCCGAGGACGCCGACCTGATCGTCGACAACACGGCCACCGGATCCACGCTGCGCGCCAACGGACTCGCCATCGTCGACACCCTCATGCGCTCCTCCACCCGGCTCTACGCCGCCCGCGCTGCCCTCGACGACCCCGCCCGGCGCGGCGCGGTCAAGGACCTCGTCCTCCTCCTCAAGTCCGTCCTCGAGGCGCGCCGGCGCGTCATGCTGGAACTCAACGTCGCGGAAGCCGACTTCGAGCGGGTCGTCTCCATCCTGCCCTGCATGCGCGAACCCACCGTGTCGCGCCTCCACGGCGAAAGCGGCTACGCGGTCCGCGCCGCCGTCCCCCGCACCGCGCTGCCGGCCCTCCTCCTCGACATCAAGGCACGGGGCGGCACCGATCTCGTCGTCTCCGAACCGCAGCAGATCGTGCCATGAACCCGGGTGACCGCGACATCATCGACCTCAGCATGAACGAGGGCGAGCCGCCCAGCCGCGCCTGCCTGGAGGTCCTCGAACGGCACGGCCCCGCGCTGCTCCGCAAGTACGCCGACCCTGCGCCTCTGGAAGCCGCTTATGCGGCCTACCTGGGAACCCGCCCCGCCAACGTCCTCGCCACGACCGGGGGCGACGACGCCATCGACCGCGTCTTCCGCGCCTACCTCGCGCCGGGCCAGGAAATGGTATTTCCGACGCCCACCTTCGAAATGGTCCCCGCCTGCGCACGCATGGCCCGGGGCGACCTCGTCCCGATCGAGTACGACTGGGGCACGCTGCCGCACGACGACATCCTCGCAGCGGTGAACGAACGGACCGGCGTGGTGGCGGTGCTCACCCCCGACAACCCCACCGGGCGCGCATTCTCCACAGCCTCCCTGCTCCGCCTGGCCGCCGCGCTCCCCCCCGAAGTCACCCTCATGGTCGACCTCGCCTACGCCGAGTTCGCCGACGAGGACCCCACCCCCGCCCTCCTCGAGGTCCCCCGCGCGATCATGATCCGCACGATGTCGAAGTCGTGGGGGCTGGCGGGCCTGCGCGTCGGCTTCGCGGTGGGCGCGAAGGAGCGGATCGACTGGCTGCGCGGCTACGGCGGCCCCTACGCGCTGACAGGCCCCTCGATCGCGATCGCGCTGGACCGGCTGCGCAGCGGCGTCGACGAGATGCGCGAGTTCGTGGACTACACGCGCACCCGGCGCGATCGCCTGGCCGGCGTGCTCCACGAGGTGGGCGGCGTCCCCGGGCCTTCGCAAACGAACTTCGTGCTTGCCTCATTTGCGGACGCGCGTTGGATCCACAGGGGGATGGCCGCGCAGGGCGTGCTGGTGAGGTACTTCGCGCACCTCCCCGAGTATGTGCGCATCACCGTGCCGCGCGACGACGCCGAATTCCGCCGCGTGGAGCGCGCGCTCAGGTGCCTCGACCGCCCCGAGGCGCTGCTCTTCGACATGGACGGCGTGCTCGCCGACGTGCAGCGCTCGTACCGCGAGGCGATCGTGCGCACCTGTGCCTCGTTCGGGGTGGAGGCCGGTCACGACCTGATCGGGGCCGTGAAGGCGACCGGGCAGGCCAACGACGACTGGGCGGTGACGCACGGCGTGCTGGCGCGCGCAGGGGTGCGGGCCTCGCTGGACGAGGTCACGGCGCGGTTCGAGGAGCTGTACCAGGGGACCGAAGACGACCCTGGACTCCGCCGCCACGAGACGCTCATCCCGTCGCGCGAGCTGATCGCCGCGCTGGCGCGGTCGTTCAAGTTGGGCGTGGTGACCGGCCGGCCGCGCGCGGATGCCGAGCGGTTCCTGCTGGAGCAGGGTGTGCGCGGGCTCTTCGGCGCCGTCGTCTGCCGCGAGGACGCGCCGCTCAAGCCGGACCCCGCGCCGGTGCGAGTCGCACTCGACCGCCTGGAGGTGCGGACCGCGTGGATGCTCGGCGACACCCCCGACGACGTGCGGGCGGCGGTGGGGGCAGGGATCGTGCCCATCGGGGTGGTGCCGCCGGGGGGCGGAGAGACGGCCTGGACAGCGCTCGAGGAGGCGGGCGCCGCGCGCATCGTGGAAGGGGAACCCGACTTCGGAGGATTGTTCCATGGCTGAAGGAAACGGGACCCGGGGCGTACGCGGCAGAACCGCCCGCGTGTCGCGCGAAACCGGGGAAACCAAGGTCGAGGTGCGTCTCGATCTGGACGGCCGCGCGAAGGCCCCGCCGGACGGCGCACCCCGGATCGAGATCAGGACCGGGATCGGCTTCTTCGACCACATGCTCCACGCTCTGGCCTTCCATGGGGGATGGGAGTTGGAGCTGACTTGCGACGGCGACCTCGAAATCGACGACCACCACACCGTCGAGGACACGGGACTGGCGCTGGGCCAGGCGGTGGCCCACGCGCTCGGCGACCGGAAGGGGATCGCGCGGTTCGGCCATGGCCACGCCCCCCTGGACGAAGCCCTGGCGCGGGCCGTCGTGGACATCTCCGGCCGCCCCTTCTTCGCCGGCGAACTGGGCCTGCAGCGGGAACGCGTCGGCGCGCTATCCACCGAGATGGTTCCGCACTTCTTCCATTCCTTCGCCCAGACCGCCGCCCTCACCCTGCACGTCGACGTGATCCGCGGCGCCAACGACCACCACCGGATTGAAGCGTGCTTCAAGGCGGTCGCGCTGGCGCTCCGGGCCGCGATGGCCCCGGCCGGCGGGGACCGCGTGCCGTCCACCAAAGGGGTGCTGTGACAGGCGGTTCCCCGGCCGTCGCCGTCGTGCGGACCAGCACGGCCAACCTGGCCTCGGTCCTGACCGGACTGGAGCGCCTGGGGTGCCGCGTGCGCACCACCGCCGATTCGCGTGAGGTGGCCGCCGCCGACCGGGTGGTGCTTCCCGGCGTGGGAGCTTTCGCGGCGGCCCAACGCGCCATTGCCGCGCACGGGCTGGCCGATGTGTTGCGCGACCGCATCGAGCGCGGCCGCCCCACCCTGGGCATCTGTCTCGGCATGCAGCTCATGGCGCGCGCCAGCGAGGAGGCGCCCGGCGTGCCGGGACTCGGCGTTTTCGACGGCATGGTCGAGAGCTACGACCCCGGCGAGGAGGGCTGGCGCGTCCCCCAGATGGGGTGGAACCTGGTCGAGCCGCACGACCAGTGCCGGATTGTGCCGCGCGGACACGCCTACTTCGCCAACTCATACCGCCTGGCCGCGGTGCCGGAGGGCTGGCTGCCGGTCTGGTGCGAATATGCGGGCCGGTTCGTGGCCGCCGTGGAGCGTGGTCCGGTGGTTGGTTGCCAGTTCCACCCGGAGCTTTCGGGTGAGTACGGCCGGGCGTTGCTGGCCCGCTGGCTGGAGGCCTGAGCACGCGCGCGAGGCCCCACGCGCCGCGCGGGACGGGAAAGCGAACAACTTTGTGTGCCTTGAGAGCCCGGACAGGTCATTTGCTCCCGACAGAACGGGAGGGTACCCCTTGCGAGAATCCGGGGGGGGGGG
>JAPPNO010000082.1 GCA_028873845.1 Gemmatimonadota bacterium
CGGGAGGAACGGGAGCGGGATGGCGCGCGGATCACGGTGTGGGGGGCTTGAGGGGGATGGCGAGCGGTGTGCTTGCGGCTCAGGACCTCGGGGGTCGACGCTCGTCTCCCTTAGCTTAGCCACTGAAGAGGGTGCGAAGCTCACGGTCCCTCTTCGCTTCTTCCTCCTTGACTTCCCGCACCCGCGCCAGGAACTCCTCGGCGGTGGAGCAGGTCAGGACGCAGATTCCGATGCGACCTGCGTTGCCGATGCCGACAATGGGCTCCGGCTCGTACGACATGCTCCTGGTCGCTTCCACGACATGGTCCGCCGTCTCAAGGCCGAATCGAGCCGCGGTGAGCCCGTGGATGGCACTCTCGCGGCCCGCCACGCGGCCCGCCTCGTATGCGCTCTCGCGGCCCTCGTAGAACCCAACCCGATGGCGGCTGCTAATGTCCTGCCCGACCTCCTTGGCGAATCCTGCGATGGTCACCACATGCTTCGAGTTCACGGCCGCTCCCCTTCCGTCAGTTCCTTCACCCGGGCCAGGAACTCCGTGGCCGTGCCGCACGTGAAGACGCAAGCCGCGAGGCGGGCAGTCCACTCGGGTTCCCGGATTCTCTCATGGAGCTCCGAAACCCGGTGCGCCGCCATCGGCCCGAATTTAACCCACACCACCGAGTGGATGACCTCACTCTGCCCCTCCGCCATGCCGTCGTCGTACGCAGATTCGCCTCCTCGCACGTAGCCCGCGAAGTAGGTCTCGGCCGTAAGCCTGGCGACGCTCTCGGCAACCAGCTGCATCCGCTCTTCGTGGGGAACACCCGTAGACCGGAGGCCGCCTTCGTATCCCTCCAGCCATGCCCCGGGGGAAGACACCGGACCCATTGTATGCGCACCGAACATTCACCCCTCCTGTCGATTCCCAGGTACTGCGCCGTTGCGGCCCCGTCAGGACGCGAAGCGCCCCAACGGAGCTGGTGGTGCGAGCGGAAGGTACCGCGCCCGCG
This sequence comes from Gemmatimonadota bacterium, assembly GCA_028873845.1. Taxonomy (GTDB): domain Bacteria; phylum Gemmatimonadota; class Gemmatimonadetes; order Longimicrobiales; family Gaopeijiaceae; genus Bin94. The sequence goes on from JAPPNO010000082.1 coordinate 990, forward strand.
GCGGGCTGGCCATTCATAGTCCCGTGCCTCTGTTGGCGTGATCGCGCTCAGGTCAGTAGAGGTATCGGGCGGCCAGGAAGTACACGCGGTCGTCGTCCACTTGGTAGACCAGCCGGTTTTCCCTATCGATGCGGCGCGACCACGTGCCGGCCAGACGGTGGCGGAGGGGTTCGGGCTTGCCCGGGCCGTCGAACGGATCCCGAAGCACGGCGTCGACCAGTCCGATAGCCTTCAGCGCCGTCCTTGGGTTGGTGCGCACCCAGAATTCGAGGTCTTCCCGGAAGGCGGGGTCGAATACGGCGTCTCTGCGCTGGCCATCCTTCATTCCGTCGGAAGTCCGACCCGCTCGCGCAGCTCGTCAATGTCCATCACCCGTCCCTCCCCGGCGTCCGCCCTGGCCTTCGCCTCGAGAAGCCTATCGGCGTTCCTGGGCGACCGCAGCAGGTAGTCGGTCTCCATCAGCGAGCTGAGATCCTCCGCCGAGATGAGCGCGACGGACTCCTTGCCTCGCCGCCGAATCCAGACGGGCTCGTGGGTGTCGGTCACCTGGTCCATGAGCGTGGCGAGGTTCCTGCGTGCGCCGCTGTAGGTGGTTTCGCGTATCATGTCGTCGCTCCGCGTTTCCGGGAATCGGGTCGTGATCGGTGTGGTTCGGTACACATATGTTGTACGCTTGGGAGCGTGCCGGCAAGTTCCTGCGGGGACCAACGGCTTCATCGATGGGACCGAGGGGAGACGATCTGGCGGGCAATCGGCCGCCGTGACACCTTTGTAGCCGACGACCGGCCATCCGGCTGGTGGCATTTCCCAGCTCGCGAGGGCAGTGGAGAATGATCCGTACGCTCAGACTGGAAAACTACCGCGGCTTCAAGGAGTACGAGCTTCGCGACCTGGCGAGGGTCAATCTGTTGGTGGGTCCCAACGACTGCGGCAAGACCTCCATTCTGGAGGCCGTCGAACTGCTCGTGTCGCGTGGCGATCCTCAGGTCCTGGTCGAGTCCATGAGGCGCCGTGGTGAATTCCACGTCACACCGGATGGCCGCAAGATCTCGCTTTACCCTGTCTATCACCAGTTTCACGGCCACGGAATCGGTACCGGAAGCAGCCTGAGCATTTCTTCCGACGACGGTCTCGGGCAAGTTCGAATCGACATCGTGGAAGGTTGGCAGGACGAGTCGCACGAGCTGTTCGATGTCTCCGAGGCCGGGCTGTTGCCTCTGGCACTGCTGATCCGGCGCGGGCGCGAAGAGGGGAACCTCAAGTATCCGCTGACGCAGGACGGCGCGCTTGCGTGGAGCCGATCGATGCCAAGACGGCCGCCCCGATCACGGCAGTCGACGTTGCCCCCGGCCCAGTTCGTGACGGCCGAGTCGCTGCGTCCTCGCGATATGGCCGCTCTGTGGGATCACGTTCTCGTTGACCGCCGCGAATCCGAGGTCGAAAGCGCATTGCGGATCCTTCAGCCGGACCTCGATTCGATCCGCTTCTTGACCGGTGACGCGGCAGGGCGCGCGGGTGGAATAGTCCTGGGCTTCAAGGCAGGTTCTCGACGCGTTCCGATAGGGAGCCATGGGGACGGGATGCGGCGGTTGCTGGCCGTTTCTCTGTCGTTGGTGCGCGCCGCGGGCGGTTTCGTGCTGATCGACGAGATTGACACCGGCCTCCACTGGACCGTCATGGAGGAAATGTGGCAACTCGTCGTCAGCGCGGCGATGGAGTCCTCGATTCAGGTGTTCGCGACGACCCATAGTCTCGACTGCATCATCGGTCTGGCATCGCTGCTCAGGGATCGTCCGGACCTCGCCGATTCGGTGTCGGTTCAGAAGATCGAGCGGCGGCTCGACCACGGCGTGAGCTTCGATCGGAAGGACATCGTCACGGCGGCCGACCTGAGCATCGAGATGCGGTGATGGCGGGATCGCGTACAGGGGATGTCGTGTACGTGGAGGGTCGTGACGACAAGCATGTGATCGGCCACCTGCTGATTCGGCGGGGAGCGGACCCGGAGGGTCGTCTAGGATTCGTGGATTCCAGAGGCAAGCAGGGAGTTCTCGACGCGATCAGGGTCGCCGTGGGAGCGGGAACGGGCAGGTCGGTCGGTTTCGTCTTGGACGCGAACGACGATCCCGATGCCACGTGGCGAGCGGTGGGCTCGCGGCTGAGGAGAGCGGGGGTGGACGCTCCGGACCGGATTCCGCAGGACGGATTCGTAGGCGAGTCAGCCGAATTCGGTACGCGTGTCGGAGTGTGGCTCATGCCGGACAATCGGCGAACCGGTGCTCTGGAGGACTTTCTCAAGGACCTGATCGAGGTGGGGGATCGGTTGCTTCCCCATGCCGAGGCCTCGACAGCTGGGGCGAAGGAGCTCGGGGCGCGGTTTCCTTCGGTCGACACGAAGAAGGCGGTCCTCCACACTTGGCTCGCATGGCAGCGCGAGCCTGGGCGTCCGTACGGGGTGGCGATCAAGGCCCACTATCTTCGTGACGACAGCGACGCCGCGCGGAGGTTCGTCCTTTGGTTCGGTCGGGTGTTCGGGATTCCCGAGGGGGGTTGATCGACCCTGGCCTTTCCCGACATACCCATCATGGACGCCATCCCCGAGCGGTACGAACCGGCCTTGGCCACTCACGACCGTCCAGCGGACCCGACGCGCATGGGACATGGACACTGACCATGCTGACCAAGTGGATGCGACATGGGCAGTGACCATGTATCGGTGCGGGTGAGTTGAGGCACGGGGCGAGGCGCTCGCGGCAGCCGCTCGGCTTCGTGCCACTGCCGGTGGGAGTGTATCTTGCAGGTCGTCCGCCAGTCACCGCTGATCCTCCGCCCGCGACACGATGCACGATCACGACCACAATCCGCTGGAGGACCGGGACGCTGCCCCGAGCAAGCCGGAAGCGGTCCGCGAGCCTATCGCTCCGGCCCTCGAACGGCCGCGGGCCGGTTCCCGCGACGGTACGGTCAGAGCCGACCTGCCAACCGCGCGCGATGCCCGCATCGGACCCGACGCGACTTCCGAGATAAAGGGGGGAAGGGGAGACCGAAGGCGACGGGGTGGAGCGCGAGTCCCTGGACGCCCGGGACGAGACCCGCCTCCGCGCATGCCGGCCACGGCGCGTGTCCCTCATGTCAGGCAGACGCTTCGTCGGAAACCGCGCCTCCAGAGAAACCGATCTGCTGGAAGCGCAATGAGAATCCAATTCGGACGCTCGCCGAGATCATCCGAGCCGACCAACGGGCGATGAGATACTACGCTAATGGACAGGACCGACACGAGACAGCGACTGGATAGAATCACGGATCCGGGGCTATTCGAGGAGCTGGCCACCGCCGTGCTGCGCGAGCTGGACCACCGATGTGGACTGCTCGCGCACGTGGGAACCAACCCCGAAGGAAGGACCGTGCCCAGTTCCCTTGATGGGATCACATACTTCTCGGATGAGGGCGTACGGCGGATGGTGGCCGTACACCACACTATCCAGAGGAATCTCCGACCCAAGTGGTTGAACGACGACGGCGACGTCCCGAAGACCATCGATCTGGACCCAGGGACGCCTCGCGCATCCCTGTCGGCAACCCGAAGCGCGAGGAGGTCAGTTGTGGATCTGCAATGCACGGCGGTGTTCCGGAGAGTGCCTGAAGGCTACATCGCCTTTGTCGAGGAGTTTCCCGGTGCCAACACCCAGGGCGCTTCCCTCGAAGAGGCACGGACGAACCTTCGCGAAGCCGTCGCCCTAGTGGTTGAAGCCAACCGGGAGTTGGCCCGCGAGGACGCCGACGGCGAGACGGTTATTAGAGAACCCATCACCGTCACGGCGTGAAGCGCCGGCATTTGCTGCGCCACTTGGCACAGCATGGATGGCCCCTGCTTGCGTGAGGGCGGGATAAACCACGTAGTCCACGTCAACCGCCTCGCCGTCCTCGAACCGGAAGGTTACTCGCCAGTTGCCGGAAACCGAAACCGCGTAGTGACCCTTCAGCCGTCCTTTGAGGGCGTGCAGCCGGAACCCGGGCAGTTCCATGCCCGCCGGTCCAGGTGGTTTGGGGCACGGTTCCTGAAACGCAAGAGCCCCGAGGACGAAACCGCCTCGGGGCTCCTACCCCAGCGTCTTGCTGCGCCCGAAGGCGTGTGCAGTAGAGGACGACCTGAGGAATTACGCCTGGATTATCGTCCTTTCCTGTCCGAAACGCAACTCTCGCGGAGCCGCTATGCTGTCCGTCGGAAGCCTTCGAAGTGCTCTTTCGGCGGAGCGGCTAGGCGCCTACGCCCTGCCCACCGACACCGACGAGGTCGACAGCGTGGCCAGGCACCTATGGAACTTGGCGCTGTGCAGCGCCCTCCAGCCGGCGCTTCACACCCTTGAGGTCACCGTCCGGAACCACCTCTTCGGGATCTCCAGAAGGATCGTAGATGAGACCGCGCTCAGTTTCGACAAGGTTCCGTGTTGGCTCGATGCCCGACCCTCGCTCCTCGTTGATCGCGTTGGCGCTGATCGCTGCCGACCATCGACCCCGTGAGCGTGAACAGTCCGCCCAGACCGGAGGCCAGGAAGGGGCGGGCGTGGCCGACGTTCTCTTCGGGACTACGCCCGGCTCGCACACGCACTCCAGACGGTGAAATTGCCGAACCCTCCATCGCGGCCCAGTTTGGGTGCGCCGGATTCCCCACCATCCCCCCCAACCCCCGCCACACCGACACCAACCCCCATGCGGACCAGCAAACAACCCCCCCAGCCAGCTAACCCCAAGGTCCCCTGGTACCTCGCCGCCGTGCTCTTCGCGTCGACAAGCGTGATCGTGGGCATCATCTGGGACATCTCGTGGCACCGGACGATCGGACGCGACTCGTTCTGGACCCCGGCCCATCTGGCGATCTACGCGGGCGGACTGGCGGCGGGGCTGTCCTGTGGATGGCTGGCCCTGAAGACGACCTTCTCGGGCACCGGCCCCGAAACCGGGCGTTCGGTCCGAATGTGGGGCTTTCGCGCGCCGCTCGGCGCGTGGGTGGCGATCTGGGGTGCGATCGCGATGCTCACATCCGCGCCCTTCGACGACTGGTGGCACAACGCCTACGGCCTTGATGTCGAGATCCTGAGTCCGCCCCACGTGGTTCTGGCCCTCGGGATCTGCGCGATCCAGTTCGGTGCCCTGCTCATGGCGCTGTCATGGCAGAATCGCGCGTCCCGGCGCGCCGAGCGCGGGCTGGCCCTCGCCTACGCCTACAGCGCCGGCCTGCTCCTGCTGACCCTCGCGGTGCTCATCACGGAGTATTCCATGCCCAACGACTGGCGCGGGCCCGCGTTCCACCTCATCTCGGCCGGCGTGTTCCCCGTGGTGCTGTTCTCCGTGGGGCGGGCCGCACGCCTCCGGTGGCCCGCCACCTGGACGGCGCTGGTCTACATGGGGGTTACGCTGGTCATGATGTGGGTTCTGCCGCTCTTTCGCGCGGAGCCGCTGCTGGCGCCGATCCTGCGCCCCGTGGACTCGATGGTGCCGCCGGAGTTCCCGCTGTTGCTGATCACCCCTGCCGTCGCGATCGACCTGCTCCTGCGAAGGGCCGCGGAACCCGGCCGGGCGCCCGCCCGGGCCTCGGTGGACTGGGGGGTCGCCGCGCTCGGCGCCGTGCTCTTCGTCGGCATCTTCGGAGTCGTCCACTGGCAATTCGGCGAGTTCATGCTCTCCGAGGCGGCGCGGAACCACTTGTTCCAGGGTGACACCTGGGGATACTTCAACGCCCCCGGCCCCTGGCAGCACGAGTTCTGGCAGGGGGACCGGTTCGCACGAGGGGGACTCCCGACGGGCGAATTCCTGTCACGGGCGTGGTGGGCGCTGCCGATCGCGTTCCTGTCGGCGCGCGTCGGCCTGTGGGTGGGCAACTGGATGCTGGCGGTCCGCAGATGAGACGCGCGGCGATGGTGGTCGCGGGCCTCTATCTGGCGACCGCGGGACACGTCGGCAGCAAGAACGTCTTCTTCGCGGGCGACGCCGGCCCCTACCCGGTGTCCGTCGTGGTTCGTCCTCCCGACGTGGTTCCCGGGCTGGCGGAGATCTCGGTGCGGGTTCCGGACGGCGCCGGCGAGGTGGAGCGGGTCACCGTGCGCCCCGTGCGTTGGGATGCCGCGCCCGAGGGAGGGGCGCCCCCTCCCGACATGGCGCTGCCCGTGCCGGGCGATCCCGAGCTCCGCGCCGCCGAGGTCTGGCTGATGACCGTGGGCGCGTACCGGATCGAGGTGACGGTCTCGGGTTCCCGCGGGACCGGGTCCGCCTCCGTTCCCGTGACCTCGGTCATGCTGGCCGTGCGCGACCTGCCGTCCGCGCTGGGCGCGGCGCTCCTTCTGCTCGCGGCGCTCCTCGTCGCCGGGGCAGTGTCGATCGCGGGCGCGGCGGTCCGCGAGAGCCGGCTGGGGCCCGGGCAAGCGGTCCGGCGGACGCATCGCCGCCGGGGCTGGATCGCGATGGCGGGCGCCGCGGCCCTGTTGATGGCGGCGGCCTGGTTCGGGAACGCTTGGTGGGATGCGGTCGACCGCGATGTGCGCGGCGGCATCTTCAGGCCGCTGGCCGTGGACGCCGCGGTGACCCACGGCGCGGACGGGTCCGTGCTCGCCATCCGGATCACGGACCCGTCGTGGCTCGGCCGGAACTGGAGTCCCCTGGTGCCGGATCACGGCAAGCTCATGCACATGTTCGTGATCGGCGCGCCCGGCATGGAGGCGTTCGCGCACCTCCACCCGGTCCCGGTGGACGCGGCCACATTCCGGGCGCGGTGGCCGGATCTCCCGGCGGGCGAGTACCGCATCTACGGCGACATCGTGCACGAATCCGGTTTCGCCCAGACGCTGGTGGACACGGTGTGGGTGGATGCGGCGGAGCACGGCGATGCGGGATCGGGCCCGGCCCCGGAACCCGACGCCGACGACTCCCGGTGGCAGGGGACGCCCTCGCCGGTCTCCGGCCCGGGCGCGTCGACGAGCCTCTCGGACGGCTCGGTCATGGAGTGGCTCGCAGCGCCGGAGCTGCGCGTTGACGAGGAGGTCGTGCTCTCGTTCGCGGTGCGCGACCCGGCGGGCGACCCCGCCGTGCTCGAGCCCTACATGGGGATGACCGGCCACGCCGCCCTCACCCGGGACGACGGCTCGGTGTTCGTGCACCTCCACCCTGCCGGCACGATCTCGATGGGCTCGCTGGCGGTCCTCGCGCCCGAGACGCGGCCGGTGACCGAAAGCGGGGCCGCGGACGCCGCCGAGAGTGAGGGCGGGGTCCGCGAGGTCCCGGCGGATCCCCACGGTCGCGCGGACGACTCTGCCGGCATCGCGGAGGTCGGGTTCCCGTTCGCGTTCCCCCAACCGGGCGTCTACACCATCTGGGTGCAGGTGAAGCGAGCCGGAAACGTGCTCACTGGCGCGTTCCGGACGAGGGTGGCGGAGTAGGGTGCCCACGGAGCGGAGCGTCCACGACCGGAAAGCGATGTTCATAGGCGTTCATCGAGGAGGGAACTGAGATGAAGATCTTGCGGGAGGGAGATCGCGGGTACGCGCTGGCGCCGGAACGTGGGCGGGTCGAGATCGTCTACGAGTACCGAACGGTCGCGCTCGAGAAGTCGAAGGCGACGGTCAGGAACGTCCTCGTCGGCGTGGATGCCGAAACCGGAGAGATTCTGACAGTGCCGGCCCAATCGACGCCGAAGCTGAAAGCAGCGAGGGAAGGGAGGGGCTGGCGAATGGGTGGGGAATAGGCCCGAATTGGCCCGAATTGGCCCGGCATTTGGCCTGATGGGAGCCACGAATAGGCCGAGAATGGGGCCGCCATGGGCCCGATAGAGCCCGGATGGGCCGCCAAACAGGCCGGACCGGGAGATCCAGGCACTCCCACTCCACTTCGACAACCCCGCGCCATCAGCGCTCGACCGCGTAGACCTCGATCAGAGTCTCGTCATGGGCGCCCTTTGCCTGGACGAGTACCCGATCCTCCGAAATATCCAGAACGTGCAGGCGCACGGGCATCGTGATCCGCTTCTTCCGCTCCCACGCTTCGCTGAAACCGACCCAGACCACCTGGTCCTGAAGCGGGTTGGGGTACTCCCGGATCCACAGAAGGCCGTCGGCGCCGCCCATCATGGCGGAAAACGCGGGAAGGGTGGGGCGGGCCGGCAGGTCCTCCAGCAGGCGGAGGCCACACTCCGATATGAACTCGTTCGCCCGCAAGGTATCGATGACGAACCGCGCCCAGTCTGCCTCGGCGCTCTCTCGGGGCTGCTCCAACGAAACTTCCACGGCGGTCCCGGCCTCGTCGTAGCGCGTGATCGTGATCGAGTCGGTATCCGCCAGGTAGGCGTAGCGATCGGTGACGGCAGACACGGCAGTCCGTCCGAAGACCACGGATTCCCCGCCGTGAATCATATTGCCAGCGTCGTCATAAACAGCCCTCGCCGCCCACTGCTCTTGACCGGGACGGGTGCCCTCGAAGACGACCTCCCCGTCAGAAAGACGAACGATCCTATATGTCACCGGCTGCCGGATCTCCATCGGTCCGGCGGGCGAGGAACCCCGCCATCCCATCTCCCACATTTCGAGCAGCACGCTGTCTCCGAAGGCGCCAACGATCCTGCTCATTTGATAACCGACCGGTCCGAGTTTCGTGTCCCCGATGTACCTTCCGGACGCGTCGAGCCGTGTTGCTCGCATGAGGAATGATGCGTCCGCGGTGACCAGTCCGTCCGCGTGGCGAGCGATCGCGGCCAGATTCATGTAGTCGCCGGGACCCTCTCCCTTCCTGCCTTGCCGAGAAAGCAGCCGTCCCGCAGCATCCAGGATCAGGACCTCGTACGACTGGACGTCGGCGATAGCGATGCCGTCGCCGAAGAAGACCGCTCCGGAGACCCTGCCCAGCGGGAGAGATTCGTCCGATCCCACAACCAGGCTTGGTTCCGCAGCGATCCGGAACGACTCGTCCCCAGGCCACGCGGAGAACAGGTCCGCAGCCGCCGTGCTACCCGTGGTCCCCGGGTCCGATGGATCCTCCAGGCAGGCGCCACAGAGAGCCAGACAGGAAACGACGAGCAGCGGTTTCGGCAGCGGTCTGAGCAGGGTGTCCGTCGGTGCGTCTGCGAGTCTCATGTCTTCCCGCCGGCCTTCATTCCGGCTGTATCGCTCTTGAGGCTTAAGGTGCCGTTCGTACGAAACCAGGTCCCCTGCGCCGGCCGTCTCGGCGAGCGTCTTCCAATCCCCGGTGTTCCGCCACTTCCACCGACCCCGACAGGGAACAACTATAACGATAGGAGATGGGGAGACCCAGCGCAACCGTGGAGAGGGGGAGTGTGGGGAGCAATCAGTTCGTCGTGGGACCGCCCCATTCACGACCATCGCGGTCCAGACGCTGCGCGGAACGTCTTGAAACGCATGAGCCCCGAGGACGAACGCGCCTCGGCGCTCCCACCTCAGCGTTCGGGTGATCTACTTTCTTTGGGGGCGGAAGAATGCCGGTCTACGCGCTTCTCGCCTATTCGAAGGCCGACAGGACCGACCTGAGCCCCGGCGAGCGGCGAGCGGTCGCCAGGCTCGCAGACAAGATCAAACGTCAGGAAAGGCAGAGGAAATGAGCACGTTCGGAGAAGACCTGATCCAGTCCCTGAACGAAGCCTTGGCCCATGCGAAGGGCGAGGGTCCCGCGGTCGTTCACGCCCCGATTTCCCCCCGCGAGGTTCGGATGCAGGCGGAATTGACTCAGGCTCAAATGGCGACTCTGATGGGTATGAGTCTGTCCGGCTACCGAAAGTGGGAGCAGGGGAGGCGGCGTGTCAGCGGCCCGGCCGCGACGCTCCTGCGCATCATCAAGCACGATCCCAACGCGGTCAGGCAGGCACTCCTGCCATCGCCGTAACGGTTCCGGACCGGGCTAATCGGCAGCAGTCACCTACCCCGCCCCCCTCCTCCTCTCCAGCTCCGTCCGCACCTCAAGCGCACTATCCTCCGTAATCGGATACATATACACCGCAAAGATCGCGATCCCCGACGCCACGAGCGGCACGAACGCATCATAAAACCGCAGCCAGAAAACCGTCCCCTCGGGCTGGTTCGCCCCGAGCGCCGGATCCAGGCCCGTCGAGTACAGCAGGAACCCGCCCAGCAGGAGCGCGAGGCTCTGGCCGACCTTCACCACCCACCAGAAGACCGATCCGAACATTCCCTCGCGCCGCTCTCCGGTGGTGAGTTCGTCCAGGTCCACCACGTCCGCGATCATCGACCCCATCAGCGTGAACAGTCCACCCAGTCCGAAGGCCAGGAACGGAGCGGGGAGCAGCGCCAGCATGGGGTATTCGGGCGTGTAGCAGAACCACTTGAGCACATAGCCGAACATCGAGATGCCCGTCGACACGAAGAACGCGTTCTTCTTCCCGATCTTCGTCCCGAGCCAGGTCACGATCACGATCACCAGGAAGCCGGAGACGGTCCCCAGCGTGGCCACCAGCCCCGCGAGCCCCGCCCCCTCCCCGATGTTCCCCCCGGAGACGTAGAAGGCGAAGACCCAGAACTGGAACTGGGAGATCATGATGAAGCTGTTGAAGATCAGGAAGGTCGCGATGCAGAGCACCAGGAACGGGCCGGTCGTGATCGTTTGCAACAGACCCCGAATGAACTCCCAGACGCTCTCGCCGAAGCTCCTGCCCTCTTCGTCCGCCCCGCCGCCCCCACCCGCGTGCATGCGCTCCCGCAGGAAGATCGCGGGGATCACACCGAGGACGATGGTCGTCACGCAGATCGCCAGCGCCAGCAAGCGGGCCCCGGCCATCTGGTTCCGGAACCAGGCCGCGTTGGTCATGATCACGAGGAACCAGGGCCCGATCACGAACGCGATGTTCGAGACGAAGTTCTGCACGCCCATCAGGCGCGTGCGCTCGTTGTAGTCGGGGGTGAGTTCGTACCCGAGCGCGACCCACGGCGTGGCGAAGACCGTGTAGGCCAGGAAGAAAACCAGCGAGCCGATCAGGAAGTACCAGAAGTAGTACCCCTGGCTTCGCCCCTCGCCCGTCGGCTCCGGGGTCCAGATGTCCATGTGGACGTGCGTCATTCCGCGGGCGTCGACCGGGGTTTCGCCGAAGTCGATCGCGGCGAAGCGCATGCCGGTGTAGTGCTTGACGTCGTCGCCGGACGCCTGCGCGTCGGCCACCTCGGACTCGTCCCACGCGGTGGACCAGAACTGGACGGGGACGTCGTCGTAGGCGCCGGAGAAGAAGGAGATGACGTCTTCGGCCGGCACCGTGGGCGTGGGCGCGGCGGTGGACGGCGCCGTGGCTCCATCCACGTCCCGGCCCGTGGGCTCCGCACGCGTGGCGTCGTCGGTGCGGTAGAGGTAGACGTTGTCGACGTAGACTTCGGTCAGGTCCCCCGAAATCAGGATCTGTGAGAGGTGCTCGCGGGTGGAAAGCTGGTCGAAGTCGGTGAGCGGAACGTCAACGCTCACCCAGCCGCCGGTCACCAGCGCCGGAGGCAGGATGGTGACTTCGTCCTCGACATCGTCGATCAACTCGACCGTGACGATCCCCTTCAGCGAGTTCCCGACAGACTCCAGGAACCCGACCGGCTCACCGGTCTCGCCGCCGCTGTAGACGCCGTCGGCGCCATAGTCGACCAGCTTGAGGCGGAACTGGGTCGGCGCCGGCATCTGCCAGAGCAGCGCGAAGATGATCCCGGACGCGATCGCTCCCACGAACAGGAAGGGCCGCCGCCGCCCCCAGCGCGACTTCGTCTTGTCCGATATGAAGCCGACAAGGGGATCGGTGATCGCGTCGAAGGCCCGAGGCAGGCTGCCGAGCAGGCCGACGGCCCGGAAGTCCATCCCCAGGGCCAGGGTCAGCACGACCATCATGTTGCCGATGCCCTGCGCCAGCAGGTTGTTGACGAACCCGCCTATCCCGTAGCAGACCTTGTGCGGAAATGAGATGCGGTCTTTGGGGGCGGTCCGGTGGGTCACGGGTCATCCGCTCCGGAAGACGCGCACCCAGTCGACGAGCATGGTTTGCGGGAATGTCGTGGACTCGTCGGGCGGGCCGACGAAGCCGCCTCCCACGGCCACGTTCAGCAGGATGAAGAAGGGGTGGTCGAAGACCCACTCGCCCCCGCCGGTGTCCGCGGGGCGAACCGTGTGATAGTGCTCCCCGTCGACGAACCACCTGATCTCGTCTTCGGTCCACTCGATGGCGAATTCGTGGAAATCCGTGTCGAAACGGGCACCCTGGAGTGTGTAGCGGGCGGTGACCCCCGCGCTTGCGGAGTAACCGGGCCCGTGCACGGTGCCGAGCACGACGCTCGGCTCCTGGCCGCGGTACTCCATGATGTCGATCTCGCCGCACTGCGGCCAACTAACCGTGTCGATGTCGTTGCCCAGCATCCAGAAGGCGGGCCAGATCCCCTGTCCGGTGGGAAGCTTGATGCGCGCCTCGAAGCGTCCGTGGGTCTGTTCGAAGAGGCCCTGGGTCTTGATGCGGCCGGAGGTGTACGCGCTTCCCATGTAGGACTCCTGACGCGCGGTGATGGCCAGGTTGCCGTTGCCGTCGAGCGACACGTTTTCGGGACGGTCGGTGTCGTACTCCAGCTGCTGGTTGCCCCAGTCGGTGCCGATGTCGAAGGCCCAGTTGGCGGCGTTCGGACTCTGGCCGGCGGGGCCTTCGAACTCGTCGCTCCAGACCATTTGCCATGTGGGGTCGTCACCGTCCCCTCCGCATGCCGGGAGGAGCAGGGGGATGAGGGGCAGGAAGATCGCTGTTCGTTTCATCGGGCATTCACTCCCGGAAAGAGGTTGGGATCGGCAAGGGCCGCCACCAGCACATGAGTGGCCGCCCCCAGGGCTGTAGCCCGGGGGCCGAGTTCGCTGGTGCGGATGTCGGAGGCGGCTGCCGAGGCGACCAGGGTGCGGCTGGCCACGGCCTCCTTGAGCGGTGTGACCAGCCGGTCGCCGAGGCGTGCCAGGCTGCCGCCCAGGATCACCGATCCGGGATTCATCAGGTTCAGGACGCCGGCGATCACGATGCCCAGGTTGCGGGCAGCCTCGTCGACCACCTTCAGCGCCAGGGGATCGTCGGCCAGGGCGGCGTCTTCGAGGGTCCATATGTCGGGGTCGGTTCCGGCCAGCACGCTTTGCGGGAAGTCGGACAGCAGCGTCCGGGTTCGCGCCACCAGAGCCCGGGTCCCCACGAATGTCGCCAGGCACCCCCGGTTTCCGCAGACGCACTGCGGTCCCCGCGGATCGATGGCCACGTGGCCGATCTCGCCGGCCACCCCGGTGGCGCCACGGTAGATCTCACCGTCGATCATCAGCCCGGCTCCGATCCCGGTCGCCACCTTCAGGTACGCGAAGTCGTCGATGCCCACCGCCTTGCCCCAATGGTGCTCGGCGAGCGCGCCCAGGTTGGCGTCGTTGTCGACGAAGACCGGGATGCCGAAACGCCCGCGCAGTTCGCCCAGCAAATCGAAATCGTGCCACGCGGGGAGGATGCGCTCGAGAATGCGGTACGGCGAGAGGGGGTCGACCGGACTCGGCACCGCGACGCCGATCCCCATCGGCTCGGGCGCGCCCGGTCCCCGCGCAGCCAGGCACGCCGCGCCCAACTCCACCGCTAGCGCGGCCGTCCCGTGCGGGTCGTTCCGCACCGGATGGGCCTCCTCCCGCCACTCGAGGACTCGCCCGCGCAGATCCGTGAGCGCCACCGAGACGTGCGCGGCACCGATGTCCACCCCGAGAATGGTGCTGGCATCATCCCGGAACCCGATCAGGATCGGCCTTCTGCCCCCGCGGCTCTCCCCGCTTCCCACCTCGTGAATCAGCCCGGTGGGCAGAAGCCGCGCCACCACCTCGGAGATCGTCGAACGGGAACGGCCGGTCCGGCGCGCGATCTCGGCCCTGGAGACCTCCCTGCGCCTCCAGACGAACTCCAGCACCTCGTTGGCCAGCCCGCCCTCGCGAGCAATGCCTGATCGGGCCGGCTTCGCGCGCGTCGGGGTGGTCATCGCTTCTCCCGGTTGGGGACGCCCGTTCAAGGGCGGTGGGCCGCCGCTACCGGCGCAGGTACACGTTGTCCAGGAATACCGTGTCGGGATCTCCCGAGATGATCAGCTGTGCGAGATGCCCGCGCGCCGCCAACCCGCTGAACTCCGAGAACGGGATGTCGTAGCTGACCCACATGCCCGTGGCGAGCGCCGGATCGGACGCCGCCGTCAGCGTCAGCTCGTGTTCGCTGTCGTCCCCTCCGCCGAAGGCGCCGTCGGCCCCGAAGTCCACCAGCTTGACCCGGAACGCCGCCGGATCGGCGGTGGGGTCGGGAGTCCAGAAGTCAAAACGGAAGTGGGTCATTTCGCTGGCGTCGATCGTCGACGAGGTGAATTCGATCCCGGCGAAGACGAGGTTGGTGTACTTCTTGACCGTGTCCCCCTGGATGTCGACATCCTCGACATCGGCCTGGTCCCACGATGCCGACCATGTGTCCACGGTCACATCCGTGTAGGCGTCGCTGAAGAGCGAGATGACGCTGTCGGCCGCGTGGGTCGGGGTCGGTGCGGGTTCGGTGGGCTCGCTGGGTGTGCCGTAGAAGTACACGTTGTCCACAAAGACGGTGTTGGGGTCTCCGGAGACGATCATCTGGGCGAGGTGGGCCCGTTCGGCGAGGCCCTCGAAGGCCGAGAAGGGCACATCCAGCCCCACCCACCTGCCCGTCGCGAGCGCGGGATCGGTCTCGGCGGTGAAGGTCAGCTCGTGTTCGCTGTCGTCGCCCCCCTGGAAGCCGCCGTCGGCCCCGAAGTCCACGAGCTTCACGCGGAAGGCGGCGGGAGCGGCGGTCCCGTCCGGCGTCCAGATGTCCATGTGGAAGTGGGTCGTGCCCGAGGCGTCGACGGTCTGTGACGTGAACTCGATGCCCGCGAACACGAGGTTGGTGTACTTCTTCACCGCGTCCCCCCGCACGTCGGTGTCCTCCACATCCGCCTGGTCCCACCCGGCCGACCAGGTGTCGACGTTCGCGTCTTCGTAGGCGTCGCTGTATAGGGACACGACGCTTGCGGCCGGATGTGTCGGCGTCGGCGCCGGCTCGGCGGGCTCGGTGGCCGCGGGCGCGTAGAAGTAGACGTTGTCCACAAACACCGTGTTCGGATCGCCCGAAATGATCATCTGGGCGAGGTGGGCGCGTTCGGCGAGCCCCTCGAAGGCGGAGAAGGGAACATCCAGTCCCACCCATTCGGCGGTGGCGAGCGCCGGATCGGTCTCCGCGGTGAAGGTCAGCTCGTGCTCGCTGTCGTCGCCCCCCTGAAAGCCCCCGTCGGGGCCGAAGTCCACAAGCTTCACCCGTAAGGCCGCGGGCGCGTCGGTCCCGTCCGGGGTCCAGACGTCCATGTGGAAATGGGTCGCCGCCGAGGCATCCACCGTCTGCGACGTGAATTCGATCCCCGCGAAGACCAGGTTGGTGTACTTCTTCATCCCGTTGTCGTCGATCGCGATATCCTCCACGTCCGCCTGGTCCCACCCGGCCGACCAGGTGTCGACAAGCGCGTCTTCGTACGCGTCGCTGTAGAGCGACACAACGCCGGCCGCGGGATGGGCAGGCGTGGGCGCGGCCCTGGATGGTTCGGTCGGCCCCGGGGGTTCGGTGGTGAAGAAGAAGATGTTGTCGAGGTACACCGTCGGGCTCGCCCCCGAGATGATCAACTGGGCAAGGTGCCGCTTGTTCGCGAGCCCGGCGAAGTCGGAGAGCGGGATGTCGAGCACGTTCCAGGCGCCGGCCTGGATGGGAGGCATCGAGTTTTCGTCCAGGGTGATCTCGTGTTCGGTGTCGTCGCCTCCGCCGAAGACGCCGTTGCCGCCGAAGTCGACCAGCTTGATGCGGAAGGCGGACGGATCGTTCGTCCACAGGTCCACGTGCATGGTGGTCATCCGGCCGGCGTCGACGGGCTGCGAGGTGAACTCGATGCCGGCGTAGTTCAGGTTGGTGTACTTCTTGGCCCCGTTGCCCGCGATCGTCACGTCCGCCACATCGGCCTGGTCCCACTCCGCCGACCAGGTGTCCACATGCACGTCGTCGTACGCATCGCTGAAGAGCGAGATCACGTCTTCGGCGGGGACCGTCGGGGTGGGCGGCGGCTCGCGTGGCGGTTCGGTCACGGTCACGGTCACGGCGCCGCTCGCCTCGGTCGATCCGAGCGCCGCGGTGATGGTGGCGGTGCCGGTGCCGACCAGGGAGATGTCGCCGGTCGCGGTCACGGTGGCCACGCTGTTGTCCGACGAGGTGAAGGTGAAGTAGTGGGGTGAGGCGAAGACGGTCTGGTCCTTGCCGTCCACGTCGAAGGTCACCTGGGTGCCCCCGACTCCAAGCGTGCCCCCGACCTCGCCCGCCACCGACTGGGTAGCGATGGCCGGCCGCGGGTTGATGATCGTGCCCAGCCGTTCGAACTGCACGTCGTCGAAGTAGATGGTATAGCCCACATCGTACTCGGAGCCCTCGGCCATCAGGAAGAGGCCGGTTTCGCGCGACAGCCTGGAGGGCAGGGGAATGGGGACGGCGTACTTTGTCCAGCGCGTGGACAGCGGGAGACCTGCCATGGTGGCGGGGTAGAGGGAGTTCCCGGTGTTGTCGTTGCCGATGCCGACGGTGTTCAGCGTCGCGGCGGTGGTGGCCTTGGCCCAGAAGGTGAGCGCATCGAACCCGGTCAGGTCGCGTGGCACTTCGGCGTAGAAGACGCCGCCGGCGTAACTGCCCGACGGGTCGGATGGGGCCGGAATGGTGAACTTGAGGGCGGCGGTTCCCCGATATACCTCCTCGTACTCGATGTCCAGCGCATCCACCTTGGAGCCGCCGAAGGCAGAGAACTGGACCGACGGCCCAAAGGCGTCGTAGAAGACCTCCGGTTCCGCGGGGTAGGGCGCCGGTTCGAGCATGTCGAGGTCCCGCGTGCACGTCGTCGAGAGGAGGAGAATCGCAAGTGTGGGTGCCATTCCCCATCGAGCGCCCCGCGCCGACCCGGCGCCTGGCCGCTCTCGGTCCGCGTGCTGATTCCTGTGTGGGGTGCTCGCTGTCATCGTTCCATCCCGAGTTTGATCGGGTACCCCCGGAGCCCAGCGACAATGCGGAGCACCGGAACACCACGCCTGACTTTGTTCGGTTGCCGAACAAAGTGCGGGGGGTGATCCTTCGGTGTCAAGGATGATTGGGGTCCGGACCGGTGGGCGGCTCAACTGCCAACGCCGTACCGGTGCGGGAAACCGGGGGGCCGGCCAGGTGACGGCGGCGCCCGCGCGCACACCATGCGCCGGCCGCTACTCCAGCGGCCCTCCCGAAATCGACCGCGCCCACTCGGGAACCACCGACGGATCGATGTCGAAGACCGCCAGCCCCACCGTAAAGACCACCGTCGCGATCACCAACACGCCGATCAGGTTCAGGAAGATCCCCGTGCGAGCCATCTGGCCCACCGTGATCCGGTCGCTGCCGAAAACGATCGCGTTGGGTGGTGTGGCCACCGGCATCATGAAGGCGCACGACGCCGACAGGGTGGCCGGGATCATGAGCACGAGCGGGTGCGTCCCCGTCACCACCGCCACCGAGGCCAGGATCGGCAGAATCATCTCCGTGGTGGCGGTGTTGCTCGTGAATTCGGTGAGGAAGGTGAGTGCCGCGCACACCAGCAGGATCATCACGAAGGTGGGCAGGTTGGCGAGCGCCTCGAACTGGCTGCCGATGATGTGCGCGAGCCCCGTCTCCTGAAAGCCGGCCGCCAGCGCGAACCCGCCCCCGAAGAGCAGCACGATGTTCCAGGGAAGCCGGGGGATCACATCCGGTCCCATGACGCGGGCGTAGCCCTTTTCGCGGTCGCGCGTGGGGATGAAGAAGAGAAGCGACGCGAGGGTGATCGCCACCGTGCCGTCGTCGATCATGCCCGGGTCCGGCAGCAGGCGCGACCATCCCGGCAGGGTGAGGAAGCCGAGCTGCAGATCCACCCGGAAGACCCAGAGCAGCGCGGTGGCTATGAACACCCCGAGCACCGCCCGCTCCTCGAACGACACAACGCCGAGACGCGCCCGTTCCGAAGCCACCACCTCCTGGTCCACGGCCAGCTCGTCCGGCACCCGGTGGAAGACCTGCGTGATCAGCAGCCACGCCACCACCAGCATCACCGCCCCCACCGGCAGCGCCATCACGAGCCACTGCCCGAAGGCGATCGACGGCGCTTCCGGAAAGAGGATCTCGAAGATGCGGACGAAGGAGAGGTTGGGCGGCGTCCCCACCAGGGTCGTGAGTCCCCCAACCGTGCACCCGTAGGCGATCCCGAGCATGAGCCCCACTGAGAAGTGGCGCGAGGCCTCCTTCCCGGCCGCGTCCTCGATCTGAAGGATGATGGCCAGCCCGATCGGGACCATCATCAGCGTGGTCGCGGTATTCGCGATCCACATCGACAGGAAGGCGGCCGCGATCATGAACCCCAGCACGATCCGCGCCGGCCCGCCCCCCACCGCGTGAATGATGTTGAGCGCGATGCGGCGGTGCAGGTCCCACTTCTCCATGGTCAGCGCGATCATGAACCCGCCGAGGAAGAGCACGATCGTGCTGTTGAAGTAGATCGGTGCGGTTTCGCGCCCCGCCATGATGCCCAGAAGCGGGTAGAGGACCAGCGGGAGCAGCGCGGTGGCGAAAAGCGGGATCGCGTCGGTGACCCACCAGACCGCCATGAGGAGCGCGACCGCGGCGAGGTGGCTGGCCGCCTCGTTCCCCGGGTCGACCGGGAAGATCATCAGCAGGAGGAATGCGGTCAGACCCAGCCAGAGTCCGATGGTGCGGCCCCGCGAAGTGGAGTGGCGCTCAACGGCCACGCGGTTCTCGCTTCACGGGTGGGTTGAGAGCCCGGGCCAGCAGGTTGGCGGTGCCCATCGCGGCCGTGCTCCACAAGCGGGCCAGCCGACCGGACCCTCGCACGTCACCCGGGCGGAAGGGCCTCGACCCCGCTAGCAGCGGTTCCAGCACCTGCCGGTGGAAGTCGTCGATCACCGACCGCGACCGGATGACCGCGACGATCTCCGCCAGAAAGCCGTGGTAGCTGAGCAGATCGAAGTTCGACGACCCGGTGACGAGCACACTGTCGTCGATCAGCATGCACTTCATGTGGATCATGCGGTCAGGGTAGAGGTGCAACTCGAAGCCGAAGCGCGCCGCTTCCGCGAAGAGATACCTCTGAAGGTAGCCCAGGTTGTTGTCGAGCGGATTGATCACTTGAACCTTGACACCTCGGGCCACCGCCGTCGCGAGGTGCCGGGTAAAGGGCGGTCCCATGTAGGGACTGATCACCTGGACCGAATGTTCGGCATCCTCGATGCGGGACACGAGTCCGGCGAAAGCTTCCCGGTTCCCCCTGCCCGGCAGCGAGTGAAGATCCAGCCCGAGTTGGGGGAACCGCCGCGAGGACCTCTCGGACCGACCTTCCCACGAACACAGGAAGTCCTCCCTGAGGAATCGCACGACCTCGGAGTCTTCAATGCGCACCATGAAGTCGTGCCACTCGAAGTTGTGCTCGGAGAAGTTGATTCCCCCGATGTACGCCACACGGCCGTCGATGAGGATGAGCTTCTTGTGATCCCGCCGGAGGATCCTGCGTGCCATGAAACCGAAGGGACGGCCGTAGCGGACGCCGACGCCGTCGGAGCGGAGGGCGGCTACGAGGTGTCGGGTGGTGCGTACCTCCTTGCGGAACTCCCGGTCGAAGAGGAATCCGGGTGCCGGGATCCAGCGGTCGCTCTGGTTGAGCCGGGTGTAGGAGTCGATGAGCAGTCTGCGATCGGTGACCTGCCGGGAAAGCAGTTCCTGGGTCAGAGCCTTGCCCGCCGAATCTCCCTCGAAGGAGTACGTTTGGAAATATGCGTAGTCGCGGGCTTCGGCGAGATCGGCCTGCACGGCCTGCCAGAAGGCCTCGGAATCGACGAGCAACGTGACACCGGTGTCATCGGCGGGGCCGGACAGCCGTGGATCGGGAGTGGATTCGGTTCCCTTTGCCACCGCAGCCGTCCCCAATCCGATGCGGCCGGTCCTGCTCACACCGTGCCCTGGATTGCATCACCCGCCGCCACCGCACCGTAGGCGATGATGGCGAACCGGATCGCCCGGCCCACCGTACCCGTCACGATGAAGCCCGTGAGATTCAGCTTCATCGCGCCGGCCGCGAGCGAGATCAGGTAGAAAGGAGGAAGTCCCACGATGGCGCTCACGAGTACGAGCGTAAGTCCGGCCTGCTCCAGTTTCTGCACCCTCTCGGAAGCGCGCTCCAGGCGCTCAGTGGCCTTTTTGGGCAAGCGTTCGGGAAGCCACCGCATCCCCGCGTACAACGCCACCTTGGCGATCATCTGCCCGATCGAGCACACGGCGATTACCGGGATCATGTACCCGGGCGGCGCGGCCACGGCCGCCCCCGCAACCACCACCTCGGCATTCACGAAGGGTATGAACCCGCTGACCACCGAGGCCACGAAGGCCGATGACAGCAGCGCGATTTCCACCTGGGCGATGCCTCCTCGTTTTTCGTCTCGGTATGACTCCTGCAAGCGAGCCGCTCGCCGCCCCGCTCGCCCCCCATGCGCACCGAAGCCGGTCGTCTCGCATTCGATGGCGACCGGCTTCGGATGTTCTTCGAGCCTGAGGTACAGTACCGGCACCCGCTCCTGAATCTACCGCTTTCCGCCCTCCTTTGTTTCCTGCTCCTGCGCCATGGCCTCGCGCCTGGCCACTTCTGCTTCGTATTGCTCCTCGGTCAGGTACGTGACATCGACCCACGCGTGGGCCATCTCGTCGACCGTCCGGTCACCCCATCCGACCCACTGGGTGTGGTCGGGATTGTTGGGGTTCTCGGGCGTGTTGTCGTGCCAGGCCGTGAAGGCGAGCGTCGTGCCCGCGGGGAGCAGCGGTGCCGCATGGTCGGCGTAGATGTAGTTGACGTGCCAGTTCCACTGGAAGTTGTTGACCTGGCTGAGGATCTCCTTGCGGCCGTCCGGGTAGAAGGCCGCCATGGACATCGCCTTGCCCCGCATGTGCATGTGCGGCTGGAAGTTCTCCAGGCGCGCCGGCCACCGGAGGGTGTAGAAGTCCTGCGTGACCGCGATCTTGCCCGGCGCGATGTCCAGGTCGTCGCCGGTCGCGTTGAACATCCGCAGGCGCGTCCGGTTCTGCGGAACCTCACCCTTCGGATAGAACCAGAGGCCGAGTTCGACGTAGCTGTCCTCGACCTCCCGGCCGATCGCGTGATAGTGCACCTCCCAGCTGATCCTGGACCCCGGGAGCATCAGCTTGCCGGCACCGTCGGGGAAGATCTCGCCGACCTTGCCGACGGCCCACTCCATGAAGAGTCCCGGGCCGCCCATGGAACGGCTGCTGGTCGCGAGCGCGGCCGTCTCTTCACTCATCTCGTCCGGATCCTCCTGCTGGACGAGGAAGGCGAGGGTGTGGTGCACGATGCGCCGCCCGTCCGGCCAGGAGGGACGGATCTCGATGGCCTTGACCCACCGCTCCTCGGTCAGTCCGGTCTCCGTCAGGGGACGGAACCACTTGTCCTGGGTCTGCGCGGCCAGCGTGTAGGGGTCGGACCGCACGACAAGGTCCGGCGGTCTGCCGAAGGTCTCCTTGAACTGCCATTCGCTGCGGTCCGGGAATACGGGCGTGGGCGGAAGGTCCGCCTCGTCGCCGAAGGGCATGTCGCCGTCGAGCCAGGCGACCAGCGTTGCCAGCTCCTCGTCGCTAAGGCCCCGGTCGTTCTTGAACTCCTGGATCCCCACCGACCGGTCGATGTGCCACGGGGGCATGATCCTCAGCGACACCTTCTCCCGAATCCTGGGCGCATAGCGCTTGACGGCGTCGAAGGTCATGAGCGACATGGGCGCGATCGAGCCGGGCTGGTGGCAGACCTGGCACTTCGCCTGCATGATCGGCGCCACGTCCCTGGCGTAGGTCAGCTCCTCCTGTGCCCCGGCAGGGACCGGACCAGCCGTGATCGCGCACGCGAGCACGAGAGACATGGTTGCGGGTCCGCGGATGAGATTGTTACTGCGCATTCGATTCCTCCTGGCCGTCAGTGGATGACGTTGACTCTCACGAATCCGTTGGTCCAGCAGCACTGGGCATGTCCCCCGCTCGAGACGCCGGACGAGTCGTTCGCGCGAACGCGAACCACGTATTCACCCGGCACTTCAAAGGTTGCCATTGTCGTCATGGAGCCACCTTCGACCGGCACCTCGCCGCTGTCCTCGCTGAAGGTGACGTCACCTGGCCCCAGATGCTTGAACCACCTCAGGGCCACCGCCGTTTGCGGGCGCCGCCCGATGCGGACCCGCCCGTCGTCACTTCCCCAGACGGTCAGCTCCACGGGCATCCCCGCCCTGGCTTCGATCGGCCCGCCCCAGGTTCCGGCCGGACCGGCACCCTTCGTGGCACCCTCGTTGAAGGACAGAACAGGCGGCGTGTTGCCCGCCGACGCCTCGCCCTCCAGCGCGTCGATCTGCCAGTCCACATGGAGGGTACCGGGGATCGAATCGCGCTGTCCCCGAAAGTCGATGATCCATGTGACCGCCTGGTCGCCGAAGTCGGCCGGAACCTTGACCGCGAAGACTCCCCAGTGCCGGCGGGGGTGGAAGCGGGTGGGCTGGGTGCCGTTGTAGTCCGCGGGCTCCAGGTGGTTGGCGGCACCGTGCGGGAGTTCGACGATCTCTTCGAAGTTGCGGTTGTAGTAGCCGAACGAGAGGCTGAAGGTGCCGTCGGGGTTTTCGTACCAGCCTTCGAAGACCGGCGTGACGGTGAGGCCGCTGGCGGTGCGGATGCCGAGGGGGACCTGGGTGGCGGCGGGGTCGGGGGTCGCCAGGCCCAAGGCGAGGGCGGCGGTCGCACAAACGAAGAAGCTGTGTCTGGACATGGGCACGCGAAGAGGGGATGGGACAACTGACATTAAGGGCCGGGGCGCGCTGGCGCAAAGCTGGGGAGCGGGGCAGCTTGACGCCCCGGCGCCGTATGGTCCTGCCCGTCTGCCGGAAGAAGGCAGAGGACTGATGTTGCCCTGCGGTATGTAAAGTCCAGTTGACATTTTGACAACTAGAGATGACTTGATGCGAAAACCGTACGGGTACCCCCCGCCCCCTACCTCACCAGGTGCAACTCCGTCTGCCGCCTGAGCATCCAGCGGATCTCACCGTCGGCCGTGATCTCGGCCTCCTCCTCCTGGGCCATGCGCACAGGCTGCCCGTCCCACTCTGGCACAGGAGTCGTGACCTGCAGTTCCGTCGAGAACCACATGCTGGGGATCACGAAGGGATCGCCGCGTCCCGGCACCCCGGTCTGGTAGTCCCAGAGCCCGATCAGCGGACCCGCTCCGTGACCGTGGTCGCCGATGGGATGCGTGTACATCGTCCCGTTCAGCCCTTCGGCCCTCATCGTCTCCAGGACCGACGCGAGGATCTCGTTGCCGCTCCGGCCCACCTTCGTCTCCTCGAGCAGGATATCCTGCAGGCGGTTGGAGTTGGCGAGTGCCTGACGCAACCCCGCGGGGGCGTCCATCTCGCCCTCGCGCAGCACGTAGGCCATGTGTTGCGTATCGGTAGTGAGCCCCAGCGCGACGATCCCGAAGTCGCAGTGGAGCACGTCCCCCCGCTCGATCACCGGCGCGACCACACCCGCCATTGACTCGCCCCGCCGCTGCACCGACACAGACGGCTGGAACCACGACCCCAGTCCCATGTCGTGCACGCGCTGACGCATCCACCAGACGACGTCGGCGGTCGTCGTTCGCCCCGGCTCGATCACCACGTCCGAGAACGCCGTCGCGATGATCTCGTGCACGATCGCCTGCATCTTGCGGTAGACAGGGGTCATCGCGGGGACGCGCATGGCCAGGTACTCGATCGCGAGCAGCGGTTCCCGCACCACGCGGCCCACCAGCTCTGGGCCGAGTGCTTCCTCCATCTGTTCCCATTCACCCGCGCTGAGCCCGTCGGCGAAGTTGTGGTCGTGGGAGATGTTGACCGCGATCCGCTCGGGGTCGCGCTCGCGTACCATGTCCGCGAAGAGGTTCCACTGGTCCTTGCCCCAGAGCTCGGCGGCGCGGCCGTCGGGGGCCTGCACGGTGGCCCGCACGGCCTCATAAACGCCGCCCTGCGAGGAGCCGCCCAGCGCGAGCCGGACCACCCCCTCGTCCGGGCCGCGGTCGTGGAAGATGTAGATCGTGCGGCGGCGCGCGGCGAAGGTGGTGGGCGAGACCAGGGCGCGGAAGACGGGATCCTCGTTGTATTCGCGCATGGTGACGACCCACATGTCCACGTTGTGCTTGCGCATCAGCATGGGGAGGTTCTTCTCGAGCCGCTCCTGCAGCCACGCCTGCTGGGTGCGGGCCTGTTCGCGCAGGGTGCCGAAGGGGCGTTCGGGGTGATAGTCGCGCGCCTGGGCGTGGAGGGGGGCGGTGGGGAGGCCCGAAAGGGTGGCGGCGGAGAGTGCGGCGGCTGCGAAACGGCGGAGCGATGTGGTCATCGGTTCATTCACGGGGTTGCAGGGTGTGTTGCGGCGGAACGGATCAGGTCGAGGACCTCGGCGAGGATCGCCTTGCCCTTGTCCCGCGCGTAGAAGCGTCGGGTCTCGGCGTAGCGGGGTTCGGGTTCCATCTTCATCCCTTCTTCCATCACCCACTTCTGGAGCCGACTGGGCCGGGGACCCCACCAGCCACGTTCCCGGAAGTCCTCGTCGTAGAGGATGACCACGGGGATCGAGCGGCTGCGGCCGCCGGTCAGGTGCGCGTCCATGATGTCCAGGTTCTCGTCGCGGGAAAGGACCCGCAGGTCGACGTTGGGGAGGGCTTCGGCCAGGCGGGCGACCACGGGAAGGATGTTCACGGCGTCTCCGCACCAGTCTTCGCTGAGGGCGAGCAGGTGCCAGGTGCCGGGGAGAGCGCGGGCCTCGGCGGCGATGGCCTCGGGTACTCGGGCGCGTTGATAGACACCGCGCCAGAGCGCCTCGTTCTTCTGGACGGTTTCCAGGTACTCGGGGAAGGGAAGGGCGGACTCGAAACGATCACGCATGGGCAGGTGCATGCCTGGTTGGAGTGTATCGGGGACGGGGGATACGAAGCCGTCGCGGGGGCGTGCCCTCCGCCCGAAACGACGTCACCGACTCCCGCGACGGGGCCTGATTCCCGTACGGAGCAACCCCTCCTGCGCCGCCGACGCGACCAGCTGCCCGTCCCGGGTATGGAAAGTTCCCCTCCCGAAGCCCCTGGCGCCATGGGTGACGGGGCTGTCGATCGAATAGAGGAGCCAGTCGTCGGCGCGGAAGGGCCGGTGGAACCACATGGAGTGGTCGAGCGAAGCGGCCATCAGGTCCTCGTCGCGCACGGTGCGTCCGTGCGGCTGCAGCGCGGTCGAGAGGATCCCGTAGTCCGATGCGTAGGCGAGCGCGGCCTGGTGGTGGACGAGGTTGTCGTCGAGCGCCCCCGAACTGCGTACCCAGATGTGGCGGAAGGGCGGACGGGTGGTGCGGTCGAGAAAGGTGAAGGGCTCGACGGGCCGGGAATCCAGCGGGCGGTCCTGGGTGAGAATGTCCCGCAGGTGCGCGGGGATCCTGTCGGCGTGCTCCCGCAGCATGTCGAGTTCGGAGGCGAGATCCTCCGGTGGTGGAACGTCCGGCATGGGGCTCCGGTGGGACAGGCCGCTCTCCGTCCGGTGAAAGGACGCCGACAGGGTGAAGATGGCCTTCCCGTGCTGGATCGCAGTGACCCGGCGGGTTGTGAAGCTTCGCCCGTCGCGCGTGCGGTCGACGAAGTACACGACCGGAATGTCCAGATCGCCCTCCAGGATGAAGTAGCCGTGCAGCGAGTGGGCATCACGGTCGGGTTCGTCAATCGTGCGGCGCGCGGCGACAAGTGCCTGGGCCAGCACTTGTCCGCCGAAGATCCGCCCCGACCCGATGTCGCGATTCTGGCCCCGGTAGATGTTCCGCTCGATCGGTTCGAGATCGAGGAGGTCGATGAGGGTGTCGGTGGATTGGAGCATGGGGATGAGGATAGTGCTTTTGGGGGTGGGGTGGTACGGGGGTGGGGACCGTACCCGCGGGTTCTCCATTCCGATGCGGTACTTTCGGAACCGGGGTACCCATGTGGACGATGCCGCCGTAATCTGAACGCGCCGCTTCCTTCCCCACGCATCCTCCTCAATCCGACCCCGTGAGCAAACCCAAGTCCGCGTTGAGGCCGACCTTCCCCCGCGCCCCCCTCCTCGCCATGGCGATCCTTGCGCAGACGGCCTCCCACCCCGGCCCGGTCCCCTCTCCCACCGCACCCGGCCGCACCGAAACGAAAGCGCTCGGAGCCCGGTCGCCGATCCCCAAGGCGCCTGCCACAGCATCCGACACCCTCGATGTCCTGGAACTCACCGCCACCCGGGTCCACGACGACCTCCTCGCCGGCCGCTACACCGTCACCGAACTCGTCCAGGCCTTCCTCGACCGCATCGCCCGCTACGAAGACCGCTACAACGCCTTCATCTCGATGAACCCCGAGGCGCTGGCCATCGCGGCCGCCCTCGACGACGAACTCCGCACGACCGGTCCCCGCGGCCCGTTGCACGGCGTGCCGGTCGTCATCAAGGACAACCTCGACTACGCGGGCTTGGTCACCACCGCGGGATTCGACGGCTTCAGCGCGGCGACGGGAGGCGTCGACATGATCCCGGGGGACGACGCGGCCGCCGTGGAGCGCCTGAGGGCCGCCGGCGCGGTCATCCTGGGCAAGACCAACATGCCGGACTTCGCCGGGCACGGCACCCGCACCCGCAGCTCGGTCGCGGGCGAGACTCTGAACCCCTATGCGGTCGACCGCGTACCGGGCGGATCAAGCGGCGGCACGGCCACGGCGGTGAACGCCAGCTTCGCGGTCCTGGGTCTCGGCACCGAGACCGGCGGGTCGATCCAGAATCCGGCCGCCGCCCAGGCGCTGGTGGGCTTCAAGCCGACCTTCGGGCTGGTTCCGCTGGAAGGCGTCCTCCCCATGGATGCCACCTACCGGGACGTGGTCGGCCCCCTGGCGCGCACCGTTCGCGACGCGGCGCTCGTCCTCGATGTCATCGCCGGTCCCACGCCCGAGGACCTGGCCACCTACGCCGCCACGGGGCACATCCCGGAGGAGGGCTACACGGCCGGGCTGACTACCAACGCGCTCCAGGGCAGGCGCTTTGGACTCGTGGGCGCAGGGTGGCGCGATTCCTTCCTGCCGCTGGCGGCGGAGACCGAGGCGCTCTACGCGGATGCCATCGCGGCGCTCGAGGCCGAGGGCGCCGAGGTGGTCGAGGATCCGTTCGCCGGGCGCGGGTGGGTCGAGCTGTACGGGGAGCGTCCCCGGGTGCGTTCGGTGGGCACGCACGACCTGCTGGTGTACCTGCGCGGACTCGGCCGGGAGGCGGCCTTCCACACCATCGAGGAGTGGGAGGAGCTGTCCGGGAGGGCGTTTCGCGGCGGACGGGGGCCCCGCACTCCGGCGGCGCCCACGGCGACCGAGGAGGGGGACGCCTTCCAGGCATGGCGCATGGAGATGCGCGCCCTCTTCCGCGAGGTTCTGGCGGCCCACGAACTCGACGGGCTCTTCTTTCCCCAGGCGGGCGAGCCGATCCGTCCGCTCGTCGAGGACCCCGAGCGCCCCGAGTACCGGCCCAACAATCACGCCGAGCTGCCGAGCAACATCATCAACGACATCGGCTTGCCGACCGTTACGGTTCCGTTCGCCTACTACGACGACGGCACCCCCTTCGTGCTCGCATTCATCGGCGACCTGTGGAGCGACGCGGATCTGCTGGCCTGGGCGTACGACCTGGAGCAGGCGACGATGGCCCGGGTGGCGCCGGTTCTCACCGAGAAGCATGGCTCTGCTGGTTGGTGAGATAGACCGGTTACGTTGGAGCAGGTCTCCAACGCGACCGGGTCCCACGCTTCAGTTTGGCCGGAATCGACATTCCAGCGCCCGTTTCTCGGGGCGCTATTGAATGCTCGGCTCCGGGACAGGTCCCGGATTGGGGCAAACCGGTCCTTCACGCGAGGGCGCCAGGGCCACAGGCAGGAGTGGACGATGATGCGGACGGAAGAGCACGACGATCGTTTGGGGGTTGCCAGGGGTTCACTGCCGTGAGCGCGGAACTCATCGCGGTCCTGGGCGTCGGTGTGGCCCTGGCGGGGCTGAACTGGCGGATGAGCAGCGTGCTGCGTCGGGAGATGGGAACGTTGCGGGCGAACACCCGCAATGACCTTGCGGGTCTTCGCGAGGAGGTGCGCGTGGGGATTGCTGCGGTGCGCTCCGAGATCGGGGGTTTGCGCGAGGAGATGCGGACCGAGATAGGGAGGCCTTCGCGAGGAGATGCGGACCGAGATGAGTGAGGGATTCCGCCCAGCTGGATGTGCGCCTTCGCTTCCTGGAGGAGCATTTCTTCCTGGACCAGTCCGCGAAGCAGGCGTCGGCCTGACATTGCATCGGGGCCGGAGACCGTGACCGGCTCGCAGGCACGAGGGTCGTTTCTTCGGCCGCGCTCCACCCGCTGCTCCCTTGCGCCGAACCATCACCGCTCGCAGTCTCCCGCGTGCGATCCCCGGCTGTTCACCTGAAGCGCCAGGATCGGCCCCCACCAACCTGCAGCGCCGGCAGCCCCGGGTAAGGCACCCTGCAATGTCTCCACGCACGTCTCCCGAGTTCCGTCGAGTGACGCCCCCGCTCCTTCTGTTCCTGGCCTTCGTCCCCTCGGTCACTCCCACGGCCACCGCACAACAACCCCTCCCCCCCATCGCCGACAAGACCGAGGGCACCACCGCCATGGAGGGCTTCTTCAACCTCTACTGGGACGGCGGCGGCGGCGTCCTCTACTGGGAACTGGACCTCACCGCCGGCGAGTTCCTCTACCAGATCTCGATGGGATCGGGACTCGGGTCCAACCCGGTCGGAATCGATCGCGGCCAGCTTCGCGGCACCCACGTCCTCGAGGCGAAGCGGATAGGACCGCGCGTCCTCCTCATGCAGCCCAACTACCAGTTCCAGGCGCGCAGCGACAACCCCACCGAGGTGCAGGCGGTGCGGGATGCCTTCGCCCCTTCGGTGTACTGGGGGTTCGACATCGTGGCGCGCACCGGGGACCGCGTTCTGGTCGACGCCACCCCCTTCTTCCTCCGCGACGCGCGCAACGTGATCGGCCAGATCGCGCAGCGGGGCGAGGGGACCTTCCGCCTCGACGTGTCCCGTTCCGCCATTCATCTGCCTGCCACACAGTCATTCCCCGAGAACACCGAGGTGGAAGCGCTCCTGACCTTCACCAGCGACAACCCGGGCGGGCTTGTGAGCGGGGTGGCCGCCAATCCGCGCGCGGTGACGCTCCGCCAGCACCACTCCTTCATCCAGCTCCCCGACGACGGCTACCGGACCCGCATCGCTGACCCCCGCGTCGGCGTCAACGGACCGACGATCTACGACTACGCCACCCCCATCGACGAGGACCTGCGCCTGCGCCTCGCCGCCCGCCACCGCCTCCGGAAGCGCAACCCCGGCCCGGAGCCGTCCGAGCCCGTGGAGCCGATCGTCTACTACCTCGATCCCGGCACGCCGGAGCCGATCCGCAGCGCCCTGATCGAAGGAGCGGCGTGGTGGGAAGAAGCCTTCGAAGCCGCGGGGTTCATCGACGCCTACCGGGTCGAGGTGCTCCCAGAAGGAGTCGATCCGCAGGACATCCGCTACAACATGATCCACTGGACGCACCGCCGGACACGCGGGTACTCCTACGGCAGCACGGTGATCGATCCCCGCACCGGCGAGATCATACGCGGGGTGGTGAACCTGGGTAGCCTGCGCCTGCGGCAGGACTACCTGCTGGGCAAGGGGATGGTGTCGCCCTTCGCGGGGACGGTGGGCGCGGGGGGCGACGCCGCGCACGACCCGATGTTCTGCGCGCTGTCGGCCGCCCCCGGCTTCGAGTACCTGGCCCAGGTTGCCGACAACTCCGACGCGGTCGAGATGGCCCTCGCCCGGGTACGCCAGCTCTCGGCCCACGAAGTCGGCCACACCATCGGCTTCCCCCACAACTACCTGGCCAGCACCTACGGCCGCGAAAGCGTGATGGACTATCCGGCCCCGTACGTCGAGATCGACGCCGACGGGTCCCTGGACCTCTCGAACGCCTACGTGCAGCGGATCGGCGAGTACGACAAGCTCTCGGTCAACTGGCTCTACCGTGAGTTTCCCGAGGGGACCGACGAGGCGGCCGCGCTCGAGGAGATCGTCCGGCAGGGCATGCGCGACGGCCTGATCTTCATGGCGCACACCAACAACAACTTCATTGGCGCGGGACACCCCTACGCCGGGGTCTGGGACAACGGCGAAAACCTGGTCGACCACCTCGAGCACGAGATCGAGGTCCGCAACATCGGAATGCGGAACTTCGGCGACCACATGATCCGCGCAGGCCGCCCCATGTCGGACCTCGAATACGTGCTGCTGCCGCTCTACATGCACCACCGCTTTCAGCTGCGCGCTGCCGCGCAGAGCCTGGGTGGGGCCGACTACCGCTACACCGTGAGGGGCGACGGCCAGACACCGGTCGCGATCGTTCCGGGTGAGGAGCAGCGCGACGCCCTCGAGACGATCCTGTCGGCGCTCACGGTGGACTTCCTCGCGCTGCCCGAGGAGGTGATCGCGATGATTCCGCCGGGGGCGTTCCGCCACCAGGAGGGCGAGGTTTTTCCTGGTCATACCGAGCTGCTCTTCGACCCGCTGGGCGCGGCCGAGGCGGCCGCCGACTTCACCGTGGGCGAGATCCTGCACCCGGCGCGCATGGCGCGGCTGGTCGTGTACGGCAGCATGGACGACAACCCGAACCTGGAAGAGGTGGTCGACCGGCTCGTGGAGGCCACCTGGGCAGCGCCCGCGCAGCGCGACGAGTACCGGACGCGGGTGCAGCACGTCATCCAGCGCGCGGTGGTGGACCGCATGATGCGCCACGCCGGCAGCGCGGGCACGATGACCGAGGCGCGGGCGGTGCTCTCCGACCGGCTGGATCGTCTGGCGGGTCAGCTGGAGGCGCTCATGGCGGCGTCGCCGCACCAGCGGTTGGTGGCGGCGGACATCCGCCGCTGGCAGGAACGGATCGAGAACACGACGCCGGCTCCGGCGCTTCAGTTGCCGGCCGGGGACCCGATCGGGGGGAACGGGGGGAACCGCTGGTAGTGCCGTCACGCCTGGGCGGCCCGGCGCCGCGGTTCTCGCGCCGGGCCATTCCGCCGAGTGCTAGCAGTTTCTGCTGTCACGCGCCGTCAGGAGCTTGGGCTTCTTCGCTCAGCCCGTTGGCCTCTGAAACCGGTACCCGAATCCCCGCACGGTCTCGATCCACTCCCCCGCGGGGCCCAGCTTCCCCCTCAGCCGCCGCACGTGCATGTCGACGGTGCGGGTGTGGAGTCGCCGGGCCGCGACCGAGTCCACATCCCATGCCTCGGTGAGAAGCTGGGTGCGGCTCTGGGTGCGACCGCGCCGCTCCATCAGCGTCTGAAGGAGCCGAAACTCGGTCGGGGTGAGCTGGACCTCCTCATCGTCCAGCGTCACGTAGTGTGCCCCGACGTCCACCTTGAGCGGCCCGGCGCGCAGGATCGGCCCGCCCCTGATCGCTCCCCGGCGCTCGCCTTGCGTGCGGCGCAGTATCGCGTCCGCGCGAAGCACCAGTTCACGGGGGCTGAAGGGCTTGGTGAGGTAGTCGTCGGCGCCCAGTTCCAACCCCTGGATGCGGTCAGCCTGGTCCTTCTTCGCGGTGACGATCAGAACGGGCACGGCCTCGGTGGCGGGGTCGGCCCGAAGCGCCTTGAGCACATCGTCTCCCGAGATCTCCGGCAACATCCGGTCCAGGACGAGCAGGTCGGGAAGATCGCGATGAAGTGCGTCCAGCGCCGCCGCACCGTTCAACGCGGTCTCGACCCGGTAACCCTCGCGCGTGAGCTGGTAGGCGATTACAGCGGCGATGTCCGGTTCGTCCTCGACGACCAGAACTCGCGGCGGGGTCTTGGTATCGGTCATGGGGGCCGGTGGGTGGGCCGTACTGGCGTTCCTCTCAGGAACTTCCTCGAATGGCCGTATGCTGTAAAGCCTCCCCCGGGATGCTGCAACAGCTTGCCCCCGCGCGTCGGCGGTGTATGATCCGCGAGGACCGGTTCGCACACCCCGTGTCGCCCCGCGCCCCCGCCCGCGTCGGAGGGAGGACCGACAGCATGAACGAATTCGGCAAGGCCGTCGCCCGCACCCGGGGTGTGCAGCCCTGGCGCCGCGTCTTTCACATGCTGGGCGGGGTGGGGACGGCGGCCTTCGTTCACTACCTGGGCCCGGAGTCCGCCATACCGCTGGCGGTCCTGGCCACGGCGCTGGCTGCCGGGGTGGCGCTGGACTGGATGCGACTCCGCTCCCGGGCTGCGAACACGCTCTTCTTTCGCACCTTCGCCTGGCTGGCGTCGCCGCGCGAGGCGGGCAGGGTCGCCTCGTCGACGTGGTTCGTGCTCGGCGCACTGATCGTGTTGCTGGCTACTCCGCACCGTGTGTTCGCGCCGGCCATGCTGGTCCTCGCGTGCGCCGACCCGGCCGCCAGCGTGATCGGCAGGATGTGGGGACGGCACAAGGTGGGGAAGGGGAGCTGGGAGGGGACGGCGGCCTTCTTCGTGGTCGCGATGGGCGTGCTGACGCCCTTCGTGGGGATTCAGACCGCGCTGATCGCGGCCACGGCGGTCGCGATCATGGAAGTGCTGCCGCTGGGCATCGACGACAACCTCACCGTCCCGATCTCGACTGCGCTCGTGCTCTGGGCGGTTGGGGCGGCGGGGTAGGAGGCCGACGGCAGCCCTCACGCGCCGGCGCGGTCGCGCCCGTAGCGTGCCGGGGCACAGACGAGGGCCGTCGAACATCTACCCTTCGTCGTCCGCCACCCTTCCCCCTCCCCCCGTAACATCGGCGATGGCGGCAACCAGGTCCGGGTACCGGCGATCCGGAACCAGAACCCGATACCGCACGTCCTCACCGAAGGACCGCTCGACCACCGTGGCGTCCAGCGCCTCGAAAACCCGGTCCACCCGCCGCACCGCGTGATACGCGACCGTCACCACGACCTCGCTCCGCTCCATCTTCTCCACGGTCGGACACACCTCCAGGACATGCCTCACACCGCCGGCGTATGCGCGTGCAAGCCCTCCCGTCCCCAGCTTCACGCCTCCGTAGTAGCGGGCGCACACCACCACCACCTCACCCACACCCGAGTGCAGCAGCACGTGCAGCATGGGTCTCCCCGCCGTCCCGTGCGGCTCTCCCGCGTCGCTCATGCCGACCTGCGCCGTCGAGCCCGGCTCTCCGGCGTTGAACGCCCAGCAGTAGTGGGTCGCTCCGGGAATCCGGTCACGCGTCTCCCGAACGAACCGCGCGGCCTCCTCCCTGCTCGTCGCCCTGCCCGCGCGGGTGACGAATCGGCTCCGCCGGACAACGTCCTCGACCTGGGCGTCGGAAGCGGGGACTCTGTAGGCATCCATGACAACATGTGAGTGAAGTGGACTTTCCAATTCGGGACCACCACCTTACTCTACAGTCGCGTGATCCGGATCGGAAAACGCGGTCCCCAATCCAACTCTTCCCGGGAGAAAGTGTGAAACGGACAGGCGGCTCCGCCCATCGGCCCACCGACGAAGCCAAGAGGGAAGTGTCCCTGCGCGTCCTGGCCGATGTCCCCCTGGAAGAGGAAGTCGTCCTGGTACGGATCGACGTGGCCGGAGACGACGTGGTGCCGCTGCTGGAGCAGGGCATCGTGCCGGGGTGCAAGCTGTGTCCGGTCCGGCACGCTCCCGCGGGGGGGCCGACCGTCTATCGCGTGGACGGCGCCCTGGTCGCGCTCCGGAGAGAGACCGCGTCCTGTCTCTGCGTGCGCAGTGCACTGGAAGCCGCGGGGGTTCTCGACTCGAATTGAACGCGGGTAGCGCGTCCGCCACCCTGTCGGCGGAGGCGGCCGGGGGAACCGCGGCGGATGCCGGCCACCCTCTGGTCGCGCTCGTGGGACCCCCGAATTCGGGGAAGTCCACCCTCTTCAACAACCTCACCGGTCTGCGCCAGAAGGTTGCCAACTACCCCGGGGTGACGGTCGAGCGCCGGTCCGGCGTGGCCGATTCGGACGCCGGCCCGGTAGAGGTGATCGACCTTCCCGGCGTCCTGGGACTCTCTCCCCGCAGCGCGGATCAGATGATCACCCGCAACGCGCTGCTCGGAGAGCTGGAGGGCATGCGGCGCCCCGATGCGGTCGTGCTGGTGCTCGACGCCACCCGTCTCCGGTCCCACCTGATGGTTGCCGAGCCGGTGTTGGGACTCGGACTGCCGACGCTGGTCGTCCTCACCATGGCCGACGAACTGGACCGCCGCGACGGTGCGCTCAGGAGTGCCCGGCTGTCGCACGACCTGGGTGTCGAGGTGGCTCTGGTCAACGCGCGCGACGCCGGCACGCTGGAACCCGTCCGCCGCTTCCTCACCGCTCTTCACACGGGCGGCGAAGAGGCTCGCGCGTGCCCGATCGTGGCCGCCGCCGACCACCTCGAGGGCCACCCATCGGGCCGCTCCCTGCCCGTCATCGACGTCTTCGCGGCCCGGCGCGAGCGCGCCCGGGAACTGGGACGCTCGGCCGGGTTCAAGGCACCGCGGCCGTCGCGGTTCACCAACCGGCTCGACGGCCTCGTGCTGCACCGTGTGTGGGGACCGGTAGTCTTCGCCGCGGTGGTAGGGCTGGTCTTCCAGGCCATCTTCACGTGGGCGGTCCCCCTCATGGACGGCACCGAAGCGCTGATCGGAGCCTCGGGCGCGTACCTCTCGGGCGCGCTGCCCGACACCTGGTTCCGCGCCCTGCTGATCGACGGGGTATGGGCCGGGGTGGGGTCGGTGCTGGTCTTCCTTCCCCAGATCCTCATCCTTTTCTTCTTCATCGCGATCATGGAGGACTCCGGGTACATGGCCCGCGCGGCGGTGATTGCCGACCGCCTCATGCACAAGGTGGGGCTCCAGGGCAAGTCCTTCCTTCCCCTGCTCTCCGCCTACGCCTGCGCGATCCCCGCGATCATGTCCGCGCGCACCGTCGAGGACGAACGGGACCGCATCGCCACAGTGTTCATCGCGCCGTTCATGACCTGTTCCGCCCGGCTCCCCGTCTATGCGCTACTGATCGCCGCCTTCATTCCCGCCGGGCCGTTGCTGGGGCCGTTCCTGGGACGCCGCACCGCCGTCCTCATCGGCCTCTACGCGCTCGGACTGCTGGCGGCGGTCGGCACGGCGGCGCTCCTGAAGAGCACGCTGCTGCGCGGCCGGTCCATGCCGTTCGTCATGGAGCTGCCACCCTACCGCTGGCCCAGCGCCCGGTCGATCGGAACGCGCCTTCTGGACCGCACGAAGATCTTCCTGCGGCGCGCCGGCAAGGTCATCCTGGCCGTGACCGTGGTGCTGTGGGTCCTGGCCCAGTTCCCGAGGACGCCGGCCGGGGCGCCGCCCGAGATCGGGGACAGCGCGCTCGGGCGCATGGGACAGGTCGTCGAGCCGGCGATCGAGCCGCTCGGTTTTGACTGGCGGGTGGGGATCGGGTTGGTCACGTCGCTCGCCGCCAGAGAGGTGATCGTGGGCACCCTGGGCACGATCTACGGGGTGGAGACCGAGAACGATGAGGACTTCGAGCTGCGTGCCGCCCTGCAACAGGATCTGGACTTCGGAGCCGCGGTGGCGCTGCTCATCTTCTTCGTCTTCGCGCTGCAGTGCATGTCGACGGTAGCCGTGATGCGCCGCGAAACGGGTGGGTGGCGATGGCCCATTCTTCAATTCTGCTACATGCTGGCGCTGGCCTACATCGGCGCATGGGCGGCGAACGCGCTGCTGTGATGGGTGGGTCGGCAGTGCGGGAATCGCGACTGGCGGTCCGAGGATGAGGCCGGGCGTGGGCCGAGCGCACAGCACCACCGGCCGACTCTCCCACGGCTCCGAGCGGTCACCTCGCGGGCGAGAACCCGCTCTGCGGAGCGGTGCTTTTTTCGCAGAAATGCCGCGAGAATTCGGGTCGGGTGTTCGCAGGGCCGTCCACGCCTCCGGTGCCCTGGCCGTCCTGGCCCTCCTCGCGGGAACCTGGGGCTGCACGCCCGATCAACCAGCGCCGGGGGACACCGGCGCCCTGGCGGACGATCGGGGCCGTGTGCACGACCCATCGGTCCCGCGCACCCGCATCGTTTCGCTGATCCCGGCCGTCACCGAGACGCTCGTGGCAATCGGCGCGGCGGACCGCCTGGTGGCCCGCACGCGCTACGACGAGGATCCCGTGCTCGCTGACCTGCCGTCGGTGGGTGGCGGAATCGATCCGAGCCTCGAGTTTCTGGCGCAGCTGAAGCCCGATCTGGTCGTCTTGTGGGCCTCCGGTGCCAGCGGTGTGTTGCTGGAGGACCGTCTCGACGAGATCGGGCTGGACTGGTACGCCGCTGACATCCAGACGGTGGACGACTTTCGCCGCCACGCGCGGAATCTGGGTCGTTTGACCGGTCTGGCGGGTTCCGCGGAGTCCGTGACCGTCCGGGTGGAGCGCGACTTCGACGCCGCAGTGCGGGCGTGGTCTGGGCGGGATCCCGTGGAGGTCGTGTACGTCGTGCAGCTGGAACCGCCCATGACCGTCGGGCCCGGGACCTTCCTGGATGCGCTGCTGGGGGCGGCGGGTGCCGTCAACGCCTTCAGCGACATCTCGGGTTCCTGGCCGCTGGTGAGCATGGAGGAGGTGGTGCGGCGGGATCCGGAGTATGTGATCATGCCGGTGCAGGGCTACGGAACGCCCGAGGCCCGGTCGGACTACCGCGATCCTTCGATCGAGCGGCTGCGGAGGCGACCGGGCTGGGCGGCGGTGCCCGCGGTGAAGGCGGGCCGGGTCATCTCGGTCGACGGCTCGCTCTTCGGCCGGCCGGGCCCGCGCATGGGCCGGGCCGCCCTGTACCTGGCCACCCGCCTACACGGCCAGCGCTGAGGCCACGGCGGTCACCGGGCGACCCGGCCGCACGGAACGCCGCAGTCTGCCTTGCCAACCGCCTGTACGGCCTCCCTTTGAGGCCTCTTACGGAATCAGCACTCTCGGTACCCGCTTCACGAAGAAAACGCCCTCCTTGCCCGAGGTCACCACGATGATCCCGCTTTCGAAGTACGGGTAGTTGCTCCACGACCCGTCGAAGCCCGGCGCATCCTCGTCCCACGGCACCGTGTCGAAGAAGCCGATCTCCACCGGATTCTCGCGGTCGGAGATATCCAGCACGCGCAGGCCGCTCACGTAGTTGGACTGGTACATGAGGTCGCCGCGGATGTACAGGTTGTGGTCCGAGGAGGTGTTCTCCGAGAAGTGTTCCTTGACCATGACCGGGTCGTCCAGGTCCTTCACATCCCACACCAGCGTGCGGGTGTTGGAGACCATGCCGTCGAGCTCGTCGAGCTCGTCGTTCATGTAGAAGTACTCGTGGCTTTCGTCGATCCAGCCCTGGTGGGAGTAGGAGGCGTTGGGATAGGTGCTCATCGCCAGCGCCACGGGGGCGCTCTTGTCGGTCACGTCGGCGATGCTCAGCGCGGTCTCGTTGGACCCGAAGCAGATCTCCTTGCCCCGGTGTTCGGTGTCCGGCCCGTCGTAGACGATGCACATGGCGTCGTGGCTGTAGCCGGTCTTCGCCCGCCCGGTCGCGGCGTCGGCGAAGCAGCCGGCGAAGGCCGGGTTCCGCGGATCGCGTATGTCGATCATGTGGAGACCGCCGCCGCAGGTGTCGCCTCCTCCGCTGGATCCCACCGAGTACGCGAATCCGGTGGTCTCGTTGATGACGATGTTGTGGGCGCTGTGGATCCCGTCGTAGCGCGCCGTTTCCTCGAAGGTGACGGATTCGCCGGTGGCGTCGCGCAACCGGGTGAGGTCGAAGACCTGCATGCCGTGCCGGCCGGCGTTGTCGGAGACGATGAAGGCGTGATTCGCGTAGACCTTGATGTCGCGCCAGGTGCTCGGACTTGCCCCTTCGGTCAGCGGCAGATTGCCGGCGTTTCTCGGGTGCGCGGGGTCGCTGAGGTCGATGAAGGAGGTGCCGTCGTAGCGGCCCACGATCGCCCACTCCGTACCCGTGACCGGGTCGGTCCAACCCCACACGTCGTTGACCTCGACACCGCGCCCGCCGCCCAGCTGCTGCACCGGCAGGAACGACACGATGTCGACGCTGGCGCAGGTGAAGACATCGGCGGACCCGTCCTGGCAGGCGACCTCGTCGCCGGTGATGGGGTCGAGGCCGGCGACTTCGCTGGCCACCCGGACCCCCCGGGTCCAGCCGTCGCCCTGCCGCTCGATGATCGCGGCGGTGCC
Source organism: Gemmatimonadota bacterium (assembly GCA_028873845.1). Lineage (GTDB taxonomy): Bacteria > Gemmatimonadota > Gemmatimonadetes > Longimicrobiales > Gaopeijiaceae > Bin94. Next base: position 39,399 of record JAPPNO010000082.1, read on the forward strand.
CAGTCCGTAATCGTCTTGCCCCACCCCCACGACCCCGATGTTCTCGCCCAGCGCGAGGACCGACCCCATCTGGTCGCCTGGAGACAGCCCATCCACGGAGAACTTCGTCATCGCGCCCCAACCGCCGCCTCCCGGCTCGGGCGACATCACGTAGTAGCGTCCCTCGAATCCTCCGGCTCCCGGCGCCGCGATCCAGATGTTCTCGCCGCCGATCTTCAGTGCGACGCCGAATCGGGTCCCGTAGTCCCCGTCGAAGGGCTTGTAGACCGCATCCGCGCGCCACTCGCCCGACGACTCGTCGAGGACGTAGCCGTGAACCGCCCCGGCGAACCCGTCCTGACCCATTGCTCCGATCATCGCCATGCCGTCGCGCATCGCCACCGCCGACCCGAACTGGGTGTTCCGCCCGGATTCCTCGAGTTCCAGCTTGGCCGTCTCGGACCAGCTGCCGTCGGTCCCGCGGCGGAAGACGTAGACGGCGCCCTGACGCTGGTTCTTCCGCATCGTTCCGATCAGCGCGTACTCGCCGTCGATGGCCATCGCGCTCCCGAACCAGTCCTGCGGCTCGGCGTCGCTTGCCATGAGCTTGGCCTCTTCGCTCCACCGGCCGGAATCGTCGCGCGCCAGCACGTACACGGCGCCGCGGCCTTCGTCATGTCCCCAGGCGGCCACGAGCGCCACGCCGTCCCCCACCGCCATGGCCCGCCCGAAGGACTCGCCCGCGCCCACGTCGCTCGCGGAGATCTTCGCGGTCTCTGCCCAGACCCCCGAGTCGCTGCGGCGGAAGACGTAGACCGCGCCCCGGGTGTCGTCGATCACCGTCGATCCGACCAGCAGATCGCCGTCCACCACCGCCAGCGCCCGCCCGAAGTGGTCCCCGGCGACGGCGTCGGACGCCGATAGACGTTGCGCTTCGGTCCAGCCGCCTCCGTTCATGCGGTAGACGTACACGTACCCAGGGTGCCGTTCGTTGAGCGACTCCCCGACGAGGACGTCACCCCCGCTGACTGCGGCGGAGGTGCCGAAGCCCTGCGCAGCGGCCCGCGATGGTTGCGAGAGGAAAAGCAGCGACACGAACAGGGGAAGAATGGACGGCCTCAAGATCATCACCTCCTGGAGTTGGCCCGGCCGCGCCCATCGCAGCCGGCTTGGACGGCGTCACGGCGCGGCACACGCGCCGCCCCGTTTGCGCTTCATCATTCAATCATAGCGAGATCGAAGCATGGAGGGCACGCGCCGCCGGCTGCCCAACCCGGCCTGGCAAACCCGACCATCCAACCTACGACACCGCCGGCGGCCGCTTCTTCAGAACGAAGAGCCCTTCCTTGATACTCGACACGATGATCACGCCGCTCTTGAAGTACGGGTAGACGCTCCAGGCGCCCGCGAACCCCGCCTTGTCCTCGCCGAACGGCACGGTGTCGAAGAACCCCACCTCGCGCGGCTCCTCGGGGTTGGAGATGTCCAGGATCCGCAGCCCGCTGAGGTAGTTGGCCTGATACATCAGGTCGCCGAGGACGTACAGATTGTGGTCCGACGACCCGGTCGTGCCCAGGTGCTCCCTGACCAGCACCGGATCCTCGAGCTCGCTGATGTCCCACACCAGCGTCCGGGTGCGGTCCACGCTGCCGGCGAGTTCGTCGGTCTCGTCGTTCATGAAAAAGTAGCGGTGATCGTCCGAGAGCCATCCCTGGTGCAGGTATCCGGCGTTCGGGTAGGTGGCTATCGACAGGGCAACGGGCGCCTCCTTGTCGGTCACGTCCGAGATCGAAAGCGCGTTCTCGTTGGCCCCCAGGCAGATTTCGCGGTCACGGTACTGTTCGTCCGGACCCTGATAGCGCACGCACTGGGCGTCGTGGCTGTAGCCCGTGCGCGCGTTCCCCGACTGCGCGTCGGCGAAGCAGCCCGCAAACACGGGATTCCGTGGATCGCGGATGTCCACCATGTGAAGCCCGCCCCCGCACGTCTCGCCGCCCCCCGAGGCCCCCACCACGTAGGCGAACCCGGTCTCTTCGTTGATCACGATGTTGTGGGCCGAGTTGATGCCGGTATAGCGGGCGGTCGGCTCGAAGGTCGCGGGAGGATCGGCAACGTCGCGCAGCCGGGTGAGGTCGAAGACCTGCACGCCGTGCGCCCCGGCGTTGTCCGCCACCACGAACGCGTGGTCGCGATAGACCTTGATGTCGCGCCACATGTTTGGCGTCGCCCCTTCCGTCAGGGGCAGTTCGCCCAGGTAGACCGGGTTTGCGGGATCGGTCAGGTCGACGAAGGTCGTCGCGTCCGACCGTCCCATGATGGCGTATTCGCGCCCCGTTTCGGGATCCGTCCACCCCCACAGGTCGTTGGCGATCGCGCCACGCTGACCACCCACCGCATGGGTCGGCAGGAAGGCGACCAGGTCGACCTCGCCGCAACCGAATCCGCCCGCCGAGCCCCCCTCGCACCCGATCTCCCCACCGACCAGCGCCTCGAGTTCGCCGCCCTCGTCAAAGATCCTGCCCTCGGACCGCCACCCGCCGGGAGTGCGGCCGAATAGGAATCCCACCCCTTCGAAGAAGTCGGCTCCGGGCGCGCCAACCACCGCCATGTCCCCGCCCAGCGCAACGGCCAGGCCGTAGAAGTTGAACGGACCCCCGGGGCCGAACCGGGCGACCTCCTCCCAATCGCCGGACTCGGCCCTGCGAAACGCGAACCCGCCGCCGGTACCGCCGCCCGCCAACGGCGTCCCCGCCACGACATCGTCCCCGGAGGCGGCGATCGCCATGCCGAACCCGGAAGCCGCCTCGGGTGTCACCGGCTGGATCGTGTGTGCGTGCGACCACGCCGCGCCCGTGCCCGCCCCGGTGCGGGTGAAGTGGTACACGGCGCCGCTCAGCTGCCCTCCGAGAGGCGCACCCGTAAAGATGTCGCCCTCGGATACGGCCACGCTGGCTCCCATGGAGGACGGCACGGGCTCGGGTGGATCGAGGCGCACGAGCGGCGTCCAGGTTCCCGTCGTCCGGCCGAACACATAGACCAGCCCCGGCTGCAGATCGGGAACGCCGGTGCCCGGGATGAGGGAAATCTCCCCGCCCGGCGCGCCCACCGCCAGCAGGTCGTCCTCTGCGGCGAGCGCGGTGCCGTATCTTGCGCCGTCGGGCAGGTCGGCGGGCTGGAGGGCCCCGACGAGGGTGTAGCCGGCCGCGCCCGCCCGGAAGACGAAGACCGCGCCCCTTCCTTCGTCGGCCCCGGGCGCACCGACCAGGATGTCGCTCCCGTTCGCGGCAACCGCCGCCCCGAATCGGGTATCCGCCGTCGCCTCGTCCCAGGCGAGTCGCTCGCTCAGCGACCACCCTCCGTCTTGCCGGTGGTACACGTACACTGCTCCGGCCCCTTCGCCCGGTGCGCCGACCGCCAGCACGTCGCCGCTCACGTCCAACCCCTCGCCGAAGCCGGTGGCGGCCTCGGTCACGGGCGCCGGCAGCGATGCAGTCTGGGTCCAGCCGTCACCTGTGCGGGTGAAGACGTGTACCCCCCCTGCGCGGTTTCCCGGCATGGGGAAGATCGCGAGTCCGCCGGGCCTTCCCACGAAGATCTCGTCGCCCTGCACCACGACGCTGGCCGAAAACGCGGTCGCCGCGGTCGTGAAACGGGGTCCGGCTGTGGTCTGTGCGGCTACGGCCGAAGGGGAGCCGGCGAGCAATGCTACGGCGGTGCTTGCGTAGAATCCGGCGAGGCGGGTGTCCATGGTGTTTCGACTTCCTGGTTCAGGGGCCGTGCGGGGCCGACTCCGGGCGGGCGACTCCGACCGACAAGGCACCAATAATCGGGCCAGACGCTCCAGGCCACCAGATCGTGCGCGCGCCGTGCCGGATCGTGCCATCTTGAAGCACCACGTTCGCCAATGTGCCCGGAGATCCCGATGGCCCCAATCCGCATCCGCACGCTCGTCGCCGTCGCGCTCGGCGCGGGGACGGTCGGCGCCGGCGCGTCCTGCGACCCCGGTGCACAGCCCGTCCATCTGGCCACGGCCCACCAGATGGGTCCGGTTGCGTACCGCGATCCCGCTGGCGGCATCTCCTCCGACGGTCGCCTCCTCGCATACACCCAGGGCCGCGAACTGCTGGTGCGGGACCTCGCCGCGGGTGAAGTCCGCAGCCTCGGACTCGCCCCCAGCCAGCTCCGGTACGTCGCCTGGCACCCCGCCGGCGACCGGTTGCTCGTGCACGAACGCTCCTTCGACCGGCGCCGGCAGGCGTGGTTCGTGTATGACCTCGAGAGCGGGGCCAAGCAGACGATGTGGGGCACGGGGTACGCCGCCGGGCCCGCGCCCTCCACCCTGCTGGAGCTCAGCTGGGCCCCCGACGGTGGATCGCTGGTCGGCGTGGTCCGGAACTCCCGCCTCTCCACGGTCTGGCGCGTCAACGCCGATGGCGCGCGTGGGAAGGTGGTAGCCGAAAGCCTGAACCTATCCTACCCCGTGGTCTCTCCCACCGGTGAAGTCGCCTGCGTCGAGCGGTACGGAGGCCGACAGTACCTACGCTACCCGTGCGCCCAGCCGCGCGTCCACTGGCTGGACGGGCACCAGCCGTACGGACACGTCGCGTTTTCCCGTGACGGCGCCGATATCCACTACGCCGCGCCCAACGACGACGGGGTCCTCGAACTCTGGACCCGTCCCGTGGGCGGCGGTGAAGCGCGGCGGCTGGCCATCGCCGAGCGGGACGCCTACGGACCCGCAGTCACCGCCGATGGGAACATCGTCTACCGCAGCCAGCACTACATGGTCTCCCTCTCCGCGGTCCCCGCCGCGGGCGGCCCGGTCAGGCGCATCACCACCTTCCAGTCCGAGACCCCGACCTGGAGTCCCGACGGCACCGAAGTCTCGTTCACCTTCGGCCGCTGGCGCGTCGCCACCGACGATGTGCTGTACCCGGACATCGACCAGCACATCGGCACCGTGGACGCCGCTTCGCCATCACCCAGGACGGCGCCCGACCGGATCATCCGTAGCTCCTGGTCCGAGGACCAGGGCATGCACTGGTCGCCGAACGGCCGCTGGATCACCTACCACAGCCACATCGGCGCCACCGACGACATCTACCTGATCCCCGCCGACGACCCCTCCGACCCCCGCATCATCTCCGAGGACGGCCACGAGACCGGCTGGCCACGCTGGTCACCCGACGGCCGCTGGATCGTCTTCCCGACCTATGCGCGCGACGCTGCCGGGGCACGCAGGAGCTTCCTCCATGTCATCCCGGTGGACCAGGAGACCGGCGAGACGCTGGCACAGCGAGCGGTCGACCTTGGCGACTTCCGCCACGACGCGCTCCAGGCCGAGTGGACTCCGGACTCGGAGGGACTGGTGTTCGAGGCCGCGGAAGGGGCGGGCAGGAAGGCGCTTTACCGGATCCCGCGCGAAGGCGGCACGCCCGAGCGCTTCCACGAATGGACTTCGGACCAGGTGCACTCAGGGATCTCGGTGTCGCCGGACGGGGCGTGGGTCGCGTACATCGGGCCCGACAGCGCCGGGTTCTTCCAGGTGTACCGGGTGCCGCTGGGCGGAGGGAAGGCGGAACAGCTCACGGTGGACCCGACGCGCAAGACCCAGCCGGCCTACGATCCGACGGGAAAGTGGCTGGCGTATACGGTGTTCAGCTATGAGGCGAGGTTCTGGCGAGTGGAAAATGTCAAGTAAAGTTGACAAAAAGTGAAGTAAGATTCACCATCCTACCACCGCCGCACCTTCCCTGTCACCTCGACCTCGACCCTCACGCCATCCATCGACCGCGGCACCCTGGACCGCAGCCGCGCATCGTCCCGTTCCAGGTAGACCTTCACGCACCCCTTCCCGTCCTTGAGGCCAATAGCGGTACCGCTCACCCCGTCGATCCCGATCACCTGCCGCGTGACCTTCCGGCACGCGTCCTCGATTCGGTCCCGCATGAGGTCAGCTCCCGTCGATCGTTACATCGAAGCGCTTGAGCACGACATCGATCGGGTTGGCCACCGTACTGCTCTGGCTCCCCGCGAAGAGAAGTCCCACCGGTTGGCGCGCGTTCGCGCCGCTGCCGCCGGATACGATCAGCGACCCGGAGTCGCCCGGCCCCGAGAATCCGCCCCCCGAAATCATGATCTGACCGACGAAGCGGGCGGTGCCGTCGCGGAAGCCGACGTTCAGGGTGGCGTTGATGCCGGTGATTTTGCCCGTGGTGTGGCCGGTGGTGCGGCCGTACTTCTGGACCTCCATGCCCAGGCGGGCTGCCGTGGTAGTGCTCCGGGGCGTGCCGTAGCCGTTCGACGGGGTGCTGTTGCCGAGCTGGTCGGTGCTCGTGGCCGCGATGGCCGCGTCGATGCGGTTGGAGGGGCAGGTGGGGAAGGGGGCGCAGAACCTGATGGGCTCGTAGTCGTGAAGCGTGCCGATCGCGTCATCGGGATTGACGCCGCCGTCCACCGTGCCGGGCTGGAGGATGCGGTCGCCCAGGTTGGCCGCGTTCCGATTGGCGTACACGTGATTGTTGCTCAGTGCGAAGACGTCTTCGCCCGACACGACCCGGGCGGCGATCGTGCCGGCCGTCACGTCGACCTGTCCGGTGGAAACGCCGATGGGAACCGGACGCGGGAAGGAGCGTCTGGGGTCGGTGTCGTCGCCGCTGCGGGCGGCTGCGGGACCTCCGCCGTCCTCCGCGGACGACGGCATGTCGCCCAGCGCGTGGAAGCGGCCGGTGACCTCGGTCACGAACTCGTGGCCGTCCAGGCTCGCGGGAAGTCCGAGAACGCGTGTATGCGCCAGGTAGACCTTGACGACAGGCAGGCCGTTCATCCCGATCCCCACGGCGGTGCCCGCCACCCCGGGAATGCCGAGCAGATCCTGGTTGTGGCTTTCCTGCAACGCCATGGCGGCCGCGAAGTCGCCGTGGGCAAAGCTGAGAAAACCGGGTGCGACCGCCGGATCACCGATGGGCCGGAAGAACAGGACATCCAGCACCACGGCGGCGGCCAGGGTCGCGAAGCGCACGCCATTCCTCTTGCTCATTGCCGAAATCTCCTTCACTTCACGCGGGCGATTGAATAACGATACTCCACCGACCACTCGAAGGTTTCGTTCCAGGGCACCTTTCCGCCAGTACCGGGCGGTCCGCGGGTTACGCCCCTCGTCGCCGGGCGGCTTCACAGGTCCTCCGGGAAGAGTTCACCCTGGTGCTCACCCACCTCCGGGGGATATCGGCGAAGCGCCGCCCGGCGTCCGTTCCACCGAATCGGCAGCGGGACGTCGATGTAGTCCCCGATGCCGGGGTGATCGCTGCGGCGCAGCATGCCGGTGGCGATCGTTTGCGGATCCGCCAGCGCGGAGGCCACGGTGTGAATGGGGGCGGCCGGAACCCGGTGTCGCCGCAGAACCCCGATCAGGGCTTCCGTGGACAACCGCCGCGTGCATTCGCCGACGATGCCCGCGAGCCTCTCCCTGTTCGCCACCCGTGACGCGTTCGACCGGAAGTCCGGTTCCCCGGCCAGATCGAGGCCGAGGGCATCACACAGCCGCCGGAAGATCACATCGTTGCCGGCCGCGATCATGACGCTCCCGTCCGTGCAGGGAAAACCCTGGTACGGCGCGATCATCGCGAGCCCCGTGCCCATGCGCCGAGGCAGGGTCTCCGTGTCGAGGTAGCTCGTCATGTGATAGGACATCCACGCGAGCGCGGTGTCCAGGAGGGAGGTGGTCACGTGGCAGCCGCGTCCGTCCCTCTCACGCTCCATCAGCGCCCCCATCACCGCGATCGCCGTCCACATCCCCGTCCCCAGATCGACGATCGACGTACCGACGCGGGCCGGATCCCCCTCCGGGTCGCCCGTCACCGACATCAGCCCCGAACGCGCCTGCATGAGGGGATCGTATCCCGGGTCGCCGGCAAGGGGCCCCTCGGTTCCATGCGACGTGACCGACACGTAGATGACTCCGGGGTTGGCCGCCCGCACGGCCTCGTATCCGATCCCCAGCCGATCCGCCACCCCCAGCCGCAGCGCCTGCAGCACAACGTCCGAATCTGCCGCGAGTTCCAGGACCCTTGCGCGTCCCCGCTCCGTCTTGAGGTCCGCGATCACGCCGCGCTTGTTACGGTTCACCACCTGGAAGAGATGGCTGTTCCCTCCCACGAACGGGGGTCCCCACCTGCGGGCCGGATCGCCCCCGGGCGGTTCCACCTTGACCACGTCGGCACCCAGATCGCCCAGAATCTGCGTCGCGAACGGTCCCGCGAGGTTCTGCGTGAAGTCGAGGACCCGCAGCCCGGCGAGCGGCGCCATGGCGCTGCCCCCGCCGGGATTCGCGGAGGAATCGGCAGCGGGGTCGGAAGCCAGCGACCGTGGCCCGGGGTGCGGAGCGGTCCCTTGCCATCGTGCGCCGCCGGGCTGCGTGGTCCCGGGTCCTTTCTGGAACACGGTGGATCGCTGTCCCTTGCTGGTGTATGAACGGTGACGCTTCTTTAGAGGCACGGCGACGCGACAAACGGTTGGCCCGCCGTCCACGCCGGACGGGAAACCAGCCGCCGGACGAAGCCGTGATAGAAATATGGAGACGATTCGAATTCCGAACAGCGCGACGTACTCCCCCGTCTCGCTCACCGACCTGATGTTCACGGCGCCGCTGGCGACGCGCCTCCTTCTGGGAGCGACACTGCCTGGCCGCCTGGTGCAGGCTGCGGCCGCCGGTGCATACGCCGGCTGCGTGCTCAGCGACTGGGCCAGCCGGCGCGGCGTCCGCAAGATCGACTTCCTGGGCACCTACGGCGCCGACATCAAGCACATGGACGAAATGCCGCCGAGTCAGCGCGAGGAGGACGTCCAGCGCTACAGCGAAGAGCTGATGAGGATCCACGAGCCGGTCGTGCGCACCCGCGAGGTGATGGCGGCCGACATCAACGAACGCCTCACCACGTACATTGCCGGCATTACCGGGCAGCGCGTGGAAACCAGCAGCTCCGTGCGCGAAATGACGCTGGCCCGGCTCATCATGCCCTTCGCATCGGGGAGTTGCGATGTCCTTTCGGGGGACATAGCCGTGTTTCGTAATGCCGGCATCTTCGAGGCGCACATCCTGGCCCACGAGTTCTGTCACCGGAAGGGCTATCTCAAGGAACTGGAGGCCCAGGCGCTCGCCTATCTGGCGCTGTCGCGCTCGAGGGATCCGCAGCTGCGCCAGTCGGCGCTGGCCGAACGCGTGTACCGCAACCTGCGCGTGCTGGACAACGACGATCCCGCGCGTTACGGCGAGCTGCTCGAGGACACTCCCCTCGACGGCCCGGTTCTCGACGATTTCCGCCGCCTGCGCCCACCCGACCAGCGCCCCAACCCCTTCGCGAACGCCATGAGGGAGCTGTACGACTCGCGCATGAAGCTGACGGGACAGAACGGCCTGTCCGACTACGACCGCGGCTTCACCAACTTCCTGTATACGTACGAGAGTGCGGTGAAGGCCGGACGCGCCGCCTGAGCCTCACAGATACGGCCGCAGCCGCCGGTCCACCGAGAAAACCAGTTCGAAGGCGCCTCCCGGCAGTCCCCATACGCCATCGATCCGCAGGATATCGTGGAGCGTCGACAACCCGGCGCCGACGTAGCCGCGCAGTCCGCCGCTGGGGGCCACTTCCCACGCGTCGGCGAGTGAACCGGGCGTGGCTCCGACCGCACCGGCGCCGGCGAGGAAGCGCGCGGTGAGCCACATGGGCACCACGTTGAGCGAGGCCTGTCCCCGGGCCAGCAGGAAACGGCGCCCCCCGTATGCGCGGAACGGGTGGCCGGGCAGCGTCCCGCGTCCCCCCAGGAAGAAGTGCAGCTGGTGGGGCAGCGCGCCCCGGGCCGCCCCCGCCTCAACGGCCACGCGGGCCTGGCGTGTAATGTCCTGATTGGCCAGCCGCGCCTCCAGCCGGGCTGCGATCGTGGCACTGCTCTCCCCGTCCCAGCGGCCTACGGTTCCCGTCAGGCCGGTTTCCACGCCCCAGCCGGGCCCGGAGGCCCATCTCATGGCGAACCCGGTGCTGCCGCTCATGAATCCGCCTTCCCCCACCGGGCGCAGCGGCCGCTGCCTGTCGCCCGCGCCCAGCCCCGCCGACCACGGCTCCCCGGCCCCGTCAAAGTCCTCCCAGGCCACGCCCAGCCGGAGCCTTGCACCGCCGTCTCCCAGCCTGCGTTCCACCGCAAGACGTCCACCCGTCGCGAAGTAGGGGTCGCTGTAGTCGAGGTTGCGCAGCACGGTCGAAAGCGAATTCAACGTTCCCGAGGCTCCTGACCGGGGGCCGGGATCCCGCAGCTGATAGCCGAACAACTCCACCGTGGCGGTCGTGCCGCCGCCGCTGCTCCACCGCCCCCGCACCGTCCCCGAAGGCTTCCCGCTCGCGAACCCGTAGCCTGCCAGGGCGTTGAGCTTGAGGATCGGCCGGGGCGCGAACGACACGCCCATGCCGACATGGACCCCCTCCGCCCGGTTCGCCCGCAGCACCGACGACACGCGATCCGCGAACAGCCGCGTCCTCGGCAGTCCGCTGACCAGCTGCTCCCGGGCAATCTGCCGTGCCTCGGCCTCGAGCGCGGCCAGGCTCACGGGCGACAGCCCCTCCTCGGCCATCCGGTCCAGGAGACCTTCCTGAAACGCGCTGGAGTCGGCCGCGCCGTACGGGACCATCGTCACGCGGGGCCCGGCGAAGAAGCCCGGCTCCAGCTCCGGCTCGAAGTCGTAGCCGGTCACCAGCAGCTGGGCACGGATCACGGTCCCCACCGGCAGATCCACGCTCGGCATCTCGCGCCGCACCTCCACCTCCTGCCGGTACGGGAGCCAGTACGTGCCCTCCGGCGCTCCCGGTGGGGACCCGGGCAGGGCTTCCCTCGCGGGCAGAAACCACGGGCTGTGCTCCAGCCTGACGTGAATCCGGTCGGTCCGCGGATCGATGTAGGAAGCCGGGGTGAAGCCGAACACCATCCGGACCAGCGCGCCCGACCCTTCCTCGAGGAAGACGCTGCCCACGAAAGCGGGCACGTCGTCGCGGCGCGGCCGCACCTCCACCTCGTGGACCCGGATGGGGGCGGGCCGGTCCTGGAGTGTGAGCTGCAGGGTGGTGACGGTCCGGTAGCGGTAGAGCGCCTCGCCCCCGGTGCCGAGCGGATGCGGAACGTCGCGCACATCACGCCCCTGGCCGATCGCGATCCGGTCGCCGAAGCCGTTCTGGACCGCCGTCAGCCGGTCGATGTAATAGCGGAAATCCTTGGCCGGCAGCAGTTCCTGCCGGCGCAGCCCGCGCAGTATCTGGCGGGTGCGCCCGTCGCCGCTCCTGTAGACGTCGACCGCCACCTGGTCCACCCGCACGGGGACCGGGTCACCGCCGTCGTCGCGCTCCAGGTAGAAGTAGATGTGCCCTTCGGCCCGGGCCGCGTAGGAGATCGTGTGGCCGAACGAGGTCCCGGAAGCCCGGACCGCGCGAGCGAGACGCACCAGGGACATCGTGGCGGAGTCGTCGAACTCCGTCTCCTGGCAGAAGACCGGCCCGGTGCCCGCCAGGAGGGCGCCGGAAGCGAAAAGCCCGGCTAGCCGCCGCCTCCGACCGGCGCGTTGCCGCGCTTGCTGCAGCGCGGGTATTTCGCCACGGGGCGCTACGTCACGTCGCTGAGCGAGAGCCCGTTCTTCCGCAGGAATGCCGCCAACCCCATCTTGTCGATCGACCGCAAGGCGGAAGTGGAGACCTTGATCCGCACCCTCCTCCCCAGCTCGGGGACGAAGATCCGCTTCGTCTGCAGGTTCGGCAGCTGCCGCTTCTTGGTCT
>JAPPNO010000101.1 GCA_028873845.1 Gemmatimonadota bacterium
GCGTTGCTCCTCGGGCGAATAGCGCTGCTATTCCCCCTTCGTCGCGCCTTGCCACCCCGGCGCCTCGCCACTCTCGGTGCTCGCGGGGCTTTATCCACGGACTGCGAGTGATGGACGGGTCCGTGATCGCTCTGCTCGGTATCGCCCTCATGCTCGCCCTGATCCTGATGCGGGTGTCGGTCGGGCTGTCCATGCTCATCGCGGGAGCGGCCGGCATCGCCCTGATCCGGCCTCAGGCCGTTCTCGCCGTCATCGCGGGGGAGACCTTCTCCGTGTCATCGCAGTACACGCTCATCATCCTCCCGCTCTTCATGTTGATGGGGAATCTGACCGTCGTCTCGGGAATGAGCCGGGATCTTTACCTCGCAGCCAACCGTTGGCTGGGCCGCATCAGGGGCGGCCTCGCCGCGGCATCGGTCATCGCCAGCGCGGGCTTTTCGGCGCTTTCCGGGTCGTCGCTGGCGACCGCGCTGACCATGGGGCGCGTCGCGCTGCCCGAGATGCGGCGCTTCAACTACGACAAGTCGCTCGCCGCGGGAGCCGTCGCCGCAGGAGGGACTCTCGGCATCCTCATTCCGCCGTCGGCCGGGCTGGTCTTCTACGGCATCCTGACCGAGCAGAGCATCAGCCGTCTTTTCATGGCCGGATTGCTGCCCGGGATTATGCTCACGGCGATCTTCGTCCTGACCGTCGTCATCATCGCAACGCGTCACCCCGACAGGGCACCCCGGGGCGGTCGGACCTCCACCACCGAACCCGGGCCGCGCGGCCGCCGGCCCACCGGGGCCTACTGGATCCTGGGACTGGCCGCCGTGACCCTCGGAGGCATTTACGCCGGAATCTTCTCCGCACTGGAGGCGTCGGGTGTGGGCGCGTTCCTCACCCTGCTGGTCGCACTGGGCCGCCGCTCACTGACCCGTGATACCTTCGCCGAGTGCCTGCTCTCGACGCAGAGGGCATGTGGCACCGTGTTCCTGATCCTCATCGGCGCCTACGTCTTCAAGGTGTTCCTGGGCTACACCCAAACACCGCTCGCCATGGCCCGCTGGGTTGGAGAGCAGGGATGGTCGGGGCCCCAGGTGGTTGCCGTGGTGCTCGCCATGTTCATCGTGCTGGGCACGTTTCTCGACGTATTCGCGATCCTCGTGCTGACGGTCCCGCTGATTCAGCCGATCCTCACGTCACTGGGCGTCGACATGATCTGGTTCGGCGTCATGCTCGTGATAACCCTCGAGATGGGGCTGATCTCGCCGCCGGTCGGACTGAACACCTTTGTCGTGAAAACCGTGGCCCCGGATACCCCAATGCGTTCGATCTATCGCGGCGTTATACCCTTCTGGTTCGCAATGCTGGCGCTGCTGGTCCTGCTCTCACTCGTCCCCGGACTCGTCACATTCCTTCCCCGGACGATGTTCGGCTAGCAGGCCGCTGATAGAGCCGCCCGAGCACCGGGAGCGGCGAGGCGCCGGGCTGGTTTCCGCCCGATGGAGGCTGGCAGCTGAACCGCCGGACGCCTCGGGTCAGGCGTCGTCCCCCAGAAGGATGGCGTGGAACGTACAGCATTCGGACGTAGCGTCTCGAAGGTTCCGGCGTTCCTCACTCTCGTAGAAGCCCCGGGCCGAGTCGGCATCGGGAAACCGTTGGACCACGACCCTGCTGGGGCATTCGCCCTCCAATGCGATGCACTCGGCGCTGCCGACCACGATTTCCCCGCCCCACTTCCTGAACAGTGGCATCGCTGCCGCCAGGAACTCCTCATATTCATCGGGATCGTGCACATGAACGTGCGTCACGACGTAAGCTGACATCTGTTTCTCCCTATTCGGATTGATGGGTGTGCGACGACTATAGTATACATTCTCTTTCTTCCAGGGCTGACCCGGCCGTCCCGTCCAGCGCACGGAACACTCCCCCTCACCAGCTGTACTCCACCGACACGGACCATTCCCGCGGCCGCCCGTAGACCAGCTCCACGTACGACCCTCCCGTGTTGAAGGCGGAGTTCCCGGTTACGAGGTAGCGCTCGTCCATCAGGTTGCGCGCCGTCCATTCCACCTGCCAGCGCCCGCCACCGGTCCGGGCCCGCAACGCCGCGTTCACCAGGCGATAGCCATCCTGCAGCAGATGCGACGAGTTGGTCGCGTCGTGGTACTGTGATCCCGTGAACGACCAGTTGAGCCGTGGTGTCAGCACCACACCGCGTGGGGCGGCCAACGCCTTGGACACACTGATGGAGTAATTGAAATCCGGCGTCTTGGCGAGCCGGTAGTCGGGAAGGATCGGGGTCGAATTGTTCAGCACACTCTCGCCGAGTTCGTCGTACTCGGCTCGGATCGTACCCAGATTGGCTCGAATACTCCATCCGTCGCCGGGCACCCACGCGGTCTCCACCTCGGCACCGGAGATGTTGGCGGTCCCTCCGTTGAACGTCTTCGGGATGAAGGTCTCACGTACGATGATATGCATGTCGTCGTAGTAGGCCTGGAACAGCGCGACGTTGAACAGCAGCCTGCCCTGGGCCAGAAGCGACTTCAGTCCCAGCTCGTAGCTGGAGACCGCCTCCGGCTCATAGGTGTCGGGGGCCGCGGTCGGGGAATTCGGTTCGTGGCCGGGCGGCGGCGCCGGAAAGCGCCCATTGAACCCGCCGCTCTTGAACCCTTCGGAGTATCCGGCGTAGACCATCACGCCGGGCGTGAAGTGGTACGCCGCCTTTGCCGTCACCGTGAGCGCGCTGAAATTCTCGGTGAAATCCCTGCGGGGAAGCATCCGGTCTCCCGGGCGCATCGGACCCCCTGGCGAAAGGAAGATCCCTTCAAGCAGCGGCCACGTGGGACCGAAGATGCTGCCCCTGCCCTGCGAGGCGTCGCCAAGGGCGTACATGTCGGGGTTCAGGCCCTTGCGGTCCCGTGTGTATCGTCCACCAACAGTCAGCGACACCCTGTCCGTCACGTCGGCGGTAACCTGGCCGAACCCCGCCACCGACCGGTTGTCGTAGTCGCGTCCGATTACCGACGCGCCTACAGGAATGGTCACGTAGCCGGCTTCGTATCCGGATTCTCGGAACAGGTAGAGGCCGGTCTGCCAGTGTATTCGCCGCCCCGCGGCCGGTCCGCCGATCTGCAGTTCCTGGGTCAGCTGCTCGTGGTCCCAGTCCTGTTGGTTGCTCACGATGTTGGCCGGGGTGTTATCCGCGTCGCGCGAGGTTCTCAGCCTGAACCCACGGTAACCGGTGAGCGACCTCAGCGTACCCCAGGCTCCCAGCGACCAGGACAGCTCGGCACTGCTTCCCCAGGAGTCAAGGTCTTCAAAGGCGGGGAACGTGCCCTCCGATTCGAATGCGCCCGCAAGGCTGTGCGGCCCGTAGCAGCCTGCCGCGTCGCCGGTCCCGGTCCCTGGAGGGGGGAAGGTCGGCGGACCCGCACGGGGAAAGTTGGGGTTTATCGAGACCGCCGCGCATTCGGCCAGAAGGGCATTGGCAAAGGTAGCGAAGGCCTGGCGGTCATTGATTCCCCCGGAGACGGTTGGCGCTCCGTTTTCCCGTAGCCGGGCGTAGTCCGCCGCGACGAACAGCTCGATGTCGTCCGACGGCCGCCACACTAGGGATCCCCGACCCGCCAGCGCGTTGTCGTCGCCCATATCGAGTCCGTCCTGCACGCGCGTGACGTGGCCGTCCCGGTGGCGGTAGGAAATCGCCGCGCCTCCGTACAGACCCTCCGCGATCCGGCCGCTCCGCGTGGCGGTCGCGTACACCATGCCGTTGCCGCCGAGTCGCTGGCGGACGGTACCGCGCGGCTCCTCGCCGGGCCGTCTCGAGTGCACGGACACCGCACCCCCCACCGCGTTTCGTCCGAAGAGCGTGCCCTGAGGCCCCCGCAGCACTTCGACGCGCCCGATGTCGAGCAGATGCATGAGCGGACCAACCGACCGGGCCATGTAGATGCCGTCCAGATAGACTGCTACTCCGGGATCCGTCGTGGGTATGTAATCGGTCTGGCCCACACCCCGAATGAAGACCTGCGATGCCGACTTGGCGCCGACGAATGCGCCCGATGAATTGAAGGTGAGGTTGGGCGTGACGTAGGAGAGCTGATCGGTCGCCTCGACCTGCTGAAGCCGGAGCTCCCTTCCCGACAACGCCGATATGGCGATGGGGACATCCTGCAGGGCCTCCGCCCGGTTCCTGGCAGTGACCACGATGGAGTCCAGCACTACCAGGCTGTCGGGATCCGGAGGGGGAGGGTCCTGCGCACCGAGGCGCGGGGCAGGGGCGGCAAGAAAGGCGACCACCAGGAGGGGGGTCCCGCGAAGGGCAACAGGTGTCATCACGATGCCTTCAAGTCGACAAGGGACATTGGAGTGCTGAAAAGCCAAGCTGCGTTTGGCGTGAGGTTGACCACCATGGTAGCCCGGCGACTTGGCCGTCGCAACACGAGCGTTGTTCAATGAGGAATGAGCATGAGCAGGGGCCGGTTTCCAACGGAAAAGAGCATGAGGCGGGGTGCTTTGACACCTCCGACAAATGGGACGCCAACCCACGGAAACACCTGGAAGAACCGGCCCTTCAACGGGTGCTACCCCCGCTTCAACACCACCGTCGCCACCGCCCCCGCCACCCCCCACAGCACCACCGACACGACCGCGTCGACCAGCGCCGCGTTCATCGTGCTGGTGTTCATGGTGCCCAGGGTCATGAACCCGAAATAAAGACTCAGCAGGAGGCCCACCAAGGCCCCGCCCTTGACCCCGGCGGCCGCGTTCTCCACACCCTTCCACGAGAGCGCGCAGACCAGCAACGTCGCCCCGCAGAGCTGCCCCACGATGATCTGCCAGAAGACCGGAGCCTCTTTGATCACCCCGGTCGCGGTACCCGCGTTGTCCGCGAAGAAGCCGCCCAGCAGCGGCTCGTACGCGACGTAGCCGAGCACGAACATCGTGACGAAGGAGGCGAGAATCGCAAGGACGCAGTTCTTGTTCACCATGGATCGCATTTCCCCCGGTTTGGGTCTGAAGCCGCAGTGAGTCCACAGCCTCAGGGTGAACTTGCGGATCGGGTGACGAGCGTCGCAAGCCCACCGGTCGTCACTCCACGATGCCATCCCCCCACAGCCGCTCCAGAAACCGCTCCCACGGCAGAATCCAGATACCGTCCGCCGTTCTCCGGGGAGCGCTCCCGTTGCAGACCACGATCGCCCGCCGCGGGCCGTGCTCGTCCACGAACGCCCTCAGTCCCCGCAACTCCCGCGACCCCGGGTTCGCACCACCCTTCACCTCGATCGCGACGCCCCCCTCCCGGCCCAGCACGAAGTCGCACTCCAGCCCGGACTTCGTCCGCCAGAACCGTACCCGAAAGTCGTGCTCGCGATACGACCGATAGGCGAGGATCTCCATCAACACGAAGTGCTCCAGCGCCCGTCCGAAGTCAGGCCCGGCAGCGCGCTCGATCCGCCGGCCCGTCACGTGCCCCGCGACACCCACGTCGAACAGGTAGAACTTCGGTGCCTTCGTGATGATCGCGCGCGAACGGCGCCGGCTGAACGGCTCGACCATCACGCCGATCAGGGTGTCCACGAGGATCTGGAAGTACTCCTTGACCGTCTTGGAACTCACACCGCAGTCCCTGGCGACGTTGCTGTAGTTGACCAGCTCGCCGTGGCTGAACGCGAGTGCCTCGAAGAACCGCGCGAAGGCGGGCGCGTTGCGCGTCAGACCTTCCTCGAACACTTCCTCCCGGAGGTGGTCGTCGACGTATCCGGCGAGCGTCCGCCGGGGTGATGCGGAGTCGTAGTGTGACGGAATCAGTCCGTTGTTCAGTGCCCTGAGCAGGTCGAATCCGGGGACCTCGGGCCAGGTCAGAGGATGAAGGGCGAAGCGCCACGCTCGGCCGCCCAGCAGGTTCGCGCGGCCGCGCTTCAGCTTCCTCGCACTGGAGCCGCACAGAACGAAGCCGAGGCCGTCGTCCTCGATGAGGCGGTGAACCTCGTCGAGGATCGCCGGGACTTTCTGCACCTCGTCGATGAGGATGGGCAGCTTTCGCTGGGCGGGGGCCAACGCACGGACGCGTTCCGGCAGAGTCCACGGGGCGCGGGTGAACTCGAGCATCAGCCGGGTGTCGAGAAGGTCGAAGCG
The DNA here is from genome assembly GCA_028873845.1 of Gemmatimonadota bacterium. Lineage (GTDB taxonomy): Bacteria > Gemmatimonadota > Gemmatimonadetes > Longimicrobiales > Gaopeijiaceae > Bin94. Next base: position 6,127 of record JAPPNO010000101.1, read on the forward strand.
GGCAGACAGCGGAAACCGCCGCCTGAGCAGCGTCGACTTGCCGGTCTTGCGCGGGCCCCACAGGAAGGCGGACTGGCCGGGTGGCAGCTCGATGTTGAGGGTGCGGGCGTACATTGCGCGACTTTTCCGCAGGTTACGTCAGAATAGGTGAACTAATTTGAAGTGCGCTACGAGTTAGGCAAGATGGCCCGATCACAAGTGCGGGCTATCGACGAGCAGCGGGACTCCTCACCGCCACTCGCCGATGTCGTACCAGTCGACCGCGCGCTCGGCGATTCCGTCCGCATCTTCCGGCGGTAGCGGCCGCTCAACCACCACAACCAGCGTCGAGCCCAGCGCGTCGAACCCCATGATGCGATCATCGACCCTGATGCTGCCGATGAACGCGGCCTCTCCAGGATCGTAAACATCCAGATACGAGAACTCGTCCCGGTCACGCTGGGTGGCAATCCAGAGCCGGCCCTGTTCGTCGAAGATCTGCTCTCCGAGGAGCAGGTGGTAGTTCTTGGGGGTGTTCCGGTACCGGTCCAGCCGTTCCTCATCCAGGGGAATACCGGCGGTCGCCAGGAACTTCATGCCCTCGAGCCGCTCGGCCACATCGCGGTCATTCGGCAGCTCGCCGGTGTACGTGGGTGCCCGGACCACCGTCGGTTCACCACCGACCCCGACGAAGACCAGATGCCCCTCGCAGGCGATGAAGACCCAGCCGCCGCCGGGACCCGGGAAACCGTACAGGATCCTCCCGCATTCAACTTCGGCGTCGACCGGCGGGACCTCTTCCTCGCGCACCAGCTCCGCCGAGGCGATATCGACCTCGAACAGGGTCATATACCCTCCGGGTCCGGCCCCGGCCTGCATTGCCACGGGATCGAAGACCGTGATCGCGACACCAGCCAGAGTCTCCGCGAAGCGCCGGATCGGGCTCAGGCCGACGGCGGCGCCGGGAAGCGGCACCTCGGTCAGGAGGGTTCCAGACGGGTGGTATACACCGAACCGGTCGTTGCCGATGTCCAGCGCCCCCACGGTTCCGTCTGGGCCGCCCAGGACATCCGACAGGCTTTCGAACTCACCGGGGCCCTCCCCCTCGCGCCCAAAAGTCCCGACAACCGCACCGCTTCGGTCCACGCAGCTGACCTGGACTTCGTAGGAGTTGATGACGCATGCGATGGTCTCATCCGAGAGCAGCGCGACATCCCCATCCGCGCTCGGTGGCACCTGCACAGTGCCGATTCTCTCAGGGGCAAAGGTCCGGCCAAGGTCTCCGGCATCGTCCCCGCCGTCGGCGCCGCACCCGAGCGCGAGCGCGACAACGAGCATGTGTGGTGGTCGCAAATCCGATCTGAGTTCCTTCATCTCACCCTCCCCCGAATGCCGCGTCCGTCTTCGCGGCCATCACGAAGTCGTTCACATGCAGATTCCCGATCTTGTGCGTCCACCAGGTCACCGTCACCCGCCCCCATTCCGTCAGCAGCGCGGGATGATGGCCCTGCTCCTCGGCCAGCTCGCCCACCCGGTTGGCAAACGCCATCGCCTCGACGAAGTCCCCGAGCCGGAAAACCCTTTCCAGCGCCGGAATCCCGCCCCGGTCCACGATCTCCCACTCCGGAATCTGCTTGCTGAACTCGGCGATCTCCGCCTCCGTTGCCGCCGGCGCACCCCTGCGGCACGCCTCGCACCTTTGCCCGGCAAGCTCGATCATGGCCACAGCCACCCGAAGGCGCCTCCGGTCAGCAGTGCGTAGATCAGCCCGTCCAGCATGCTGCGCAGCGTCGCGGGCCACCCCTGCGACATCCAGATCGCGTCCTGCGCGTGCGCCAGCGCGTACCCCATGAAGGCGGTGGTCGACGCGATCTTGAAGACCGCCATGTAGTCGGCGCCGGGTCCGACCGCCAGCCCGGTGACGTACCCGGCGAACAGGCCCACCACGACGCAGTAGACGAACCACAGGACGAACTGCTTGCCCATGTCCGACGGATCACCCGCGCGCAACACGGTCATGAATGCGCAGGGACCACGCTTGGCCCTGGCCTGGAATTCCTCGCTCCGCATCACCTCGCGGCTCTCCGGGCGAGGGAACAGGTAGTTGCCCGGAGGGAGCTCAAAACCGCGCAGGGCGTCCATCAGGCCGTCCTCGTCGGGGACGCTCCGGAAATCGTTCTTGTGCCAGTTGAGGAACATGTGGATCAGCGAACTCGCGACGAAGACGAGCAGGGCCGACAGCAGGATGGGTGCCCAAAGGCTGAGGGCGGAAACCATGGCGGATCCTCCAGGTTGAGGGTGACTTGCCGGGACGCGGTGAAGGATAAGCCGCGGGCGGGGCCGTGACCAATCTCCCCTACCAGTTCGGCTTCTCCAGCCCCTCGATCACGTCGGCGTACACATGCTGCAACCCGTCCCCGATGATGAGCGGCATCACCGTGAAGTGGTCGCGGTCGGTGTAGAGCCGGGTGTGCAGGTCCAGACCGGGGTAGCCGCGCAGCCGCAGGTTCTCGGCGAGCAGCGTGGTGCGGCTCACCAGCCGCTGGGCGGAGAGCTCGGTGTGGTTGAGTTCGCCGTCGGCCATGCCGATGAAGACCCTGGCGGGCAGGTCGTCGTGGTCCTTCGCGTACTCGGCCTCCAGGTCGATCGTCAGCCCGTTGGTCCCGCTGCCGATGATGAAGCGGCCGAACGCGCCCGGGCGGGCCAGCAGGGCATAGCTGGCGAACCCGCCGCCCGCGGAGTGGCCCCAGAGCGTGTGATCGTCGGCCATGCGGTATTTCCCGCCCAGCGAAGGCCGCAACTGGTCCACCAGGAAGTCGAGGAACAGGTCTCCCTTCATGAACGGGAGCGCCATGTCGAAGTCGAATCCCATCCCCTTCATGTGGTCGCGCGCCAGGCCCGGATCCGACCAGACGCTCCCCGGCGGGAACAGGTCGAAGGTGCGGTTGGCGAACCCCAGCATGCCCGTCTCGCTTCGGTGCCCGACCCCGACCACGATGATCTCCGGAATGCGCTTGCCCACCGTGTAGAGGTTGACGATGCCGGAGGTCACGGCGAACGCCATCGCGCCGTCCATCGACCAGAGCACCGGATAGCTCTGCTCGGGCGACACGTGGTAGGACGGGGGGAGGGCGACCAGGATCTCGTGGTCGTGGTCGTATCCTTCGGCCCGCGCACAGGCGGGCTTCTCCCAGGACATGGCGTAGGGGATGGTCATTCGCGGATGGGACTCGGGGGGCTCGGGAAAGGTGCCACTTCATCTTGCCGTCCCCGGGTCGGACCGCAAGTGTGAGCGGTCCGTGGTGGATATCCGCCGCGGGCCGCCAGGCTGATCCGAGTTCACCCCGACCCCGAGTCTCCGCCATGCGCATCCCCCGACTGAGCCCTCTAGCCACCATCTTCATCCTCGCCGCCTGCCAGGCCGGCGAAACGCCTGCCGAGGACCCAACTCCACCCCCCGGCTCCGACTATGAGGGCCCCGCGTTCGAATTCGAGGAAGTCGTCCCAGGCGTCTACCACGCGCGCGGGACCGGCAGCCTCGCGGTGGGCTCGCACGGCGCCGTCATCGTCAACGAGGAAGACGTCCTCCTGGTCGAATCGCACATCTCGCCCGCGGCCGCATACGCTGTCGTGGACGAGATCGAGGCCCTCACCGACAAGCCGGTCCGGTACGTGGTCAACACCCACTACCACTTCGACCACGCGCACGGCAACCAGATCTACCCGCCCGACGTGCATGTGATCGGCCACGAGGTCACCCGCGAGATGCTCGTGGGCGGCGGCTCGATGGGCCGTTCGTACCAGACCTACCTCGGTGGCCTGCCCGCACAGATCGCCGCGCTCGAGGAACGGATCGAGGGGATTGAGGACGAGGAGGAGCGTGCCGGGGCCGAAGGCACGCTGGCCTACATGAAGAACTTCAAGGCCGGGCTGGACGCGACCGTGCCGACCGGGCCCAACACAACCCTGTCGGAACGATTGACCCTCTTCCGTGGCGACCGCGAGATCCGGCTGCTCTTCTTCGGGCGCGGGCACACGGGGGGCGACGTGGTGGTGTATCTGCCGGCCGAGCGGGTGATCGTCACGGGCGATCTGCTCGTGCCGAGCCTGCCGTACATGGGGGACGGCTACCTCGAAGAATGGGTCCGGACCCTGGAGCACCTGAAGGGATTGGAGTTCGACTGGGTGCTGCCCGGTCACGGCAATCCGTTCCAGGACAGGGAGCGGATCGGGTATCTGCAGGATTATTTGCGTGATCTGCACGCGCAGGCGGTTGCCCTGCACGCGGTGGGATTGTCGTATGAGGAAGCGGCCACGCGGATCGACATGACGGCTCATGCCGAGCGCTATCCGGTGGTTGAAGGGTCGGGGGTACCGGCGGTGGCGGTGCAGCGCATCTTCGAGTTGCTGGAGGGGGGGAGGTAGCTATGCAGCCAAGAGGCCCGTCGGTTGGTTCGATCCTGTTCGCAGTGTCGACAACCGTGATGTTGCTGGCCCCGCCCGGGGTACTGCACGCGCAGCACGGAAGCCCTGCAGGGCCACCCCACTGTGGCTCGAACCGCGTGTGATGCAACCCTGTGTTGACCCCGGCGTGTCGCCTTGACATCCACTCCGGTCGCCCCGATCCCGTTTCGCCCGACACCGCCCGGGAGCTGATCATCAAAGCACCGAAGGGCACTCCCCCGTCTCCGCTCCCTCTTGCGGTGCTGACGCCCGCGCTTCTCACGACGTCGCTCACAGCTGTATCATGCGACGCCCGCACGGGCCATGATTCGACGGACACCCTCGAACGCTGGACCCTGTCCGCCGAGCCCACCGTCGTCATCGGAGGCGCCGACGAGCGCGAGGGCTATCTCCTTCACGGGGTCGTCGGCGCGACACGCCTTGCAGACGGCCGCATCGTCGTCGCGAACGAGGGTACCCTGCAACTGAGGTACTATGACCCGGAGGGGGAGCACCTCTACGACGCCGGGGGCCCGGGCGAGGGGCCGGGCGAGTTGGAATCGCTCAGCGGCATCGTCCGCCTTCCCGGAGACTCGGTCCTGGTGGATTCCTGGCTTGGACTCACGCGATTCGGACCCGATGGCCGGCACGCGAGTTCGATTCCGTACGACCTGCCGCCATACTACGGAGAGTGCAGGTGGAGTGTCGAAGGTGGCCAACACCCACTCGCCGATGGTTCGATCGTGGCGGTTGCGCTGGTCTATGTCGGCATCTTTGGCGGCCGGAGATGTCCGCAGCCCAGCGAGTCGCAACCTCCGGCGGTGATCGGGCGATTCATTCCCACCACCGGGGTCTTCGACACGATCGCCGAGGTGCCGGGGACGGAGGAATCGTACCCGGACGACGCGTACGCCTATCCGAAGACGGTGGTCTTCGCGGTCGGGGACGACCGGATCTATCTCGGCCAAACCGGGTCGGACACCATCCTTGCGATGAGCGTCACGGGTGACACCGTCGCCACCCTCCTCGCTCCCTTCGAACCGGTTCCCGTGCCCGCGGACGCCAGGGTGTCGGGGTCCGCCCGCTTGAACTGGACCTACCCGGATCACTATCCCCGCTATGCGCGACTGGCGGCAGCTCCCAGGGAACGGGTTTGGGTGATGGCCTATCCGACGTTGAAGGAGCCGGTGGCGTACCCGGAGTTGATGAGTCCGACGACCTTTCGCCGCCTGGAAGACGGCGGGGCGAGGTGGAGGGTGGTGGACCGTGATGGACTGTCGATCGCCGAGGTGCGAATGCCCGAGGGCTTCTTTCTGCTCGAGGTGGGGGACGACCACGTCCTGGGACTGCACAAGGACGAACTCGAGCGGGAGAGCGTGCAGGTCTATCAACTGATCCGCTGAGCAATCGCGGGTTTCGCCCCTCCGGAAGACGGAGGGTGTGGTGTCTTTTCATTCACACTATGAATGATTATCATTCACATCATGAATGATCTGATGCTCTCACGCGCCGTCTCTCCCCACCTCGACGCCATGATGCGCGTCATGCCTGCCGTTGTCGTTTGCGGAGCGCGGCAGACCGGCAAGACCACGCTCGCCCGTGCTCTCGGTTCGCGCGGAGGTGACGATGGCCAGGCGTCTCCCCCGGCTGCCACCGGCCGCCAATTCGCCTCACTCGACGACGTGGACGTACTCGGTCTTGCCCGCCGCGATCCCGATGCCCTCGTCCGCGGCACCCGTCCGGTCACCCTCGATGAAGTTCAGCGCGAGCCGGAACTCCTGGGCGCCGTCAAGCGCGAGATCGACCGAGAGCGTGTGCCGGGACGCTTTCTCCTGACCGGTTCCGCCAATCTGCTCCTGATGCGAAGGGTCTCGGAGTCGCTGGCGGGCCGCGCCACCTATCTGACCCTCTGGCCAATGACGCGGCGGGAGCAACTGGGGCTCGGACAATGCGGGATTTGGGAGAAGTTGCTGGAGGTGCCGGACCGGGATTGGCTGGATGTCGTCGCGGCCCATGGCGGCGAGCCGGAGGACTGGAGGACATGGGCGCGCAGCGGCGGATTCCCGTTCCCGGCCGTCCACCTCCGCACACCCGAGGAAAGGGCGATCTGGTACGCAGGCTATGTGCAAACGTATCTCGAGCGAGACCTCCAGGTGCTTTCCTCGATTGCCGCCCTGCCCGACTTTCGCCGACTCATCCGGGCCGCCTGCCTGCGCCTTGGATCACCGGTCAACCAGAGTGACCTGGGCCGGGACATCGGACTGCCGCAACCGACGGTACACCGCTATCTCAACCTGCTCGAGACCTCCTATGTGCTCGTTCGTGTTCCCGCCTACTCGGTGAATCGCACCAAGCGGCTCATCAAATCACCCAAGCTGTATTGGAGCGACACCGGGCTGGCCATGCACCTGTCGCAGGAGGAGCCGCGCGGCGCTCACCTGGAGAACCTGGTCCTGCAGGACCTGCTGGTGTGGCGCGACTCACGGTCCGACCAGGCCGAGATCCTGCACTGGCGAACGACCGCGAATGACGAGGTGGACTTCGTGATCGAAGCGGGCGGAGCACTGGTGCCGGTCGAAGTGAAAGCCACCCGGCGGCCGAGACTGCGCGACGCGGCCCACCTTCGGACGTTTCGCAAGGAGTACGGTCGCGCCACTCGCTCGGGGCTGCTGCTGCACGGGGGAGATTCGCTGGAGTGGATCACTCCCGAGGTGCTGGCCGCACCGTGGTGGATGGTGATTTGAGGCCGCTTGGCCCAGTGACGGACGCCCCTGTTGCCACAAGGTGCGCCGCTTCATCTTGACTGTCCGCACGATACTGCCTGATCCGCGAGGATTGTGACTGGGGAGGGAGATGAGTACACCGAATCGCGCAGCCCCCGTGTTGCCCGTGCGCCGGCCGCTGGCCATGAAGCTTCTCCTTCTCGCGTGCGCGCTCACGGTCATGTCATGTCGTGACGACCCGCGTTCCGGTGCACACTCTGACCCCGGGACGCGACACCTGCCCGAAGAGCCGGGCGGAGTTGCAGGGACCGACGTGCGCGAGGCCACGCTCGAAACCCGGCGGCCGGCCGAGGAGCCCGCTGTTGCCGCTGGAGAGGCGGACGAGCGCGAGGACCAGGTCCCCCACCGCGATAGCGACAACACCGGTTTGCAGGATCGTCTCCAGAGATGGAGTCTGTCCGAGGAGCCCAGCGTCGTGATCGGGGGTGGCGACGAGCGCGAGGGCTATCTTCTCCACCACGTCGTCGGCGCTGTCCGGCTTGGGGACGGCCGCATCGTCATCGCGAACCTGAGCAGTCTGGAACTGAAGTACTACGATCCGGAGGGGCGCCACCTCTTCGATGCAGGAGGCAGGGGCGACGGTCCGGGCGAGTTCAGGTCGTTCGATCAACTGGTACGCCTTCCCGGGGACTCGATTCTGGTACTCTCCTGGCATTCGGGACTCACCCGTTTCGGGCGCGATGGACAGTACGCGAGCTCGAGCCTCGCGGCTCTGCCGCCGCGTGGGCGCTGCTGGTACACCGAGGGTCAGGACTATCTGCTTTCGGACGGTTCAATCCTGTTGCGCTACGCGTCCACCGCCGGTGCGACACCAGCCGGTCAACCGTGTCTGGATCCGCACGCAGGGAGGCCGCCGGCAGTGATCGGGCGGTATGTCCCCGCTACGGGGGATCTCGACACGATCGCCGTGGTGCCTGGCGTGGAGCGGACGGAAGACCCGACAGAGAGCATGCACGCCTATCCGAGGCACCCGGTTGTCGCGGTCGCGCACGACCGTATCCATGTCGGCGAAACCGGTTCCGGCACCATTCTCTCGATGACCTTCCGGGGAGATACGGTTGCGGCCTTGCCCGTACCCTTCGAGCCGGCCGTCGTGCCTCGAGACGCCAAGGAACGACAGTCCGACGGCGGGTCACTCTTCGAGGGCGTCACCTCCATCTATCCGGACTTCTATCCCCGGTACGCCAGACTTGTGGCGGCTCCCGGGGACCGGCTGTGGGTGATGGCCTATCCGCCGTTGAAGCAGCCGGTGATCTCGATGGAGCTGGACGATCCCGTGAGTTCCCGGCGTCTCGATGAAGGGGCATGGTGGAAGGTGATCGGGCCCAATGGCCTCCCCATCGCCGAACTGCGAACGCCGCCGCGATTCTTCCTGCTCGAGGTGGGTGACGACCATGTCCTGGGCATATCCATGGACGGGTTCCTGCGCGAGAGCGTCGAGGTCTATCGTTTGATCCGGTAGACGGTTTCCTTGGTCCAAGCACAAAGAAGCGTAAGAGTGGAGAAGAGAATGAGTGCCCTGAATCACTTGTCCCCGATGTCGTCAGCGCACCGACTCGTGGCAGCGCAGTTCCTTCTCCTCGCGTCCGCTCTCGCCGCCACATCATGCGGCGATGAAGCAGGCCTGGATCCGGCGGACACCCTCTCCACCTGGAGCCTGTCCGAGGAGCCCACCCTCGTCATCGGGGGGGCCGACGAGCGCGAGGACTACCTCCTTCACAAAGTCGTCGGAGTGGCGCGCCTTGGGGACGGCCGCATCGTCGTCGCGGACGAAGGCAGTCTGGAACTGAAGTACTACGATCCGGAGGGGAAGCACCTCCTTGACGCCGGAGGCCCGGGCGAGGGCCCTGGCGAGTTGCAACCGCCCCTCTCCTACTTCACACGACTGCCCGGAGACTCGATCCTCGTCGCCTCCTGGCGCTCCGGATTCATTCGGTTCGGGCCTGACGGCCGGTACGCGAGTTCGATTCCGTACGAATTGCCTCCGCGCGGACGTTGCTGGTACTTCGAGGACAACGACCTGCTTCCCGATGGCTCGTTCCTGCTGCGCTACTCTGGAATCACCCGTTTCACGGACACCCACGAGCCGTGCCCCGAACCCGCCACGGGGCGGCCCCCGGTTGTGATCGGGCGGTACGTCCCCGCCACTGCGATGGGTATCGACACGATCGCGGTGCTGCCCGGTTCCGAGCGGACCGGCGACCCCTTCAACCTGCACGCCTACGAGAAGGATCTGGTCGTGGGGATCGCGCCCGGTCGCCTCTATCTCGGCGACACCGGCTCCGACACCATCCTCGTGATGAACTTCCACGGCGACACCATCGGCGCGCTTCCCGTTCCCTTCGAACCGGCTCCCGTGCCCGCCGACGCCCGAGAGAAAGCGTTCGAGGACGTAACTGTCACCGGACTACACATGTCGGACGCGGGAGAGCGGCTGACCACGACAGAGCGCATGACCTTCATCTATTCCGATCACTATCCCCGCTACGCCAGACTCGTTGCCGCTCCACGGGATCGGGTTTGGGTGATGGCCTATCCGCCGTTGAAGGAGCCGGCGTTCCGGTTCGAGTTGACCATGGCGTCAGTGTTCCGCCGCCTGGAAGGTGGTGCGTGGTGGAGGGTGCTGGACCATGACGGACTGGTCATCGCCGAACTGCGCACGCCTCCCGGTTTCTTCGTGCTCGAGGTGGGCGACGAGCATGTCCTTGGTCTGCATAAGGATGAGTTGGAGCGCGAGAGTGTCCGGCTCTATCGGTTGATTCGGTAAGAATTCCGTCTTACCGAGTCGCGTCGGGCCGAATGCCGACAATCAGTCAACTGCGCTTGACAAAATGTAATTCGCAGTTGACATATCGACCCGGACACTCGGCAATCGCCACCCGACTCAGTCCGCCCCGCGAACCCGCCCCAGCCCCACCCCCGCCCCCACTCCCACCAGCAGGACCAGTCCGCCCAGGACCACCAGCGGCAGCACGGCACGACTTGCCGCATCACCACCCGTCTCGTCCGCAAGCCGAAACCTCGGCACGTCGGGAAGCACGCTGGCGCTCATCAGCTCGTCGGCCATGATCGCGGGCACGAAGAACTGCCGCCATTGTTCGGCGAATGCCCGCACCTGCGACTGAAAGAGCGCGAAACGCGCATCCCCCGTTCCGGCGGCGTCGATCAGCACCTCCTGGGCCAGAAGCGCCGGCGACAGGAAGCGGTAGCGGCTCACCAGGACCATCTGCTCGGTGCGGCGGGCGTCGTGCTCCGCCGTCACTTCCTCCAGACGGCCGTTTACGGCGTCCGTCGCGGCCCACGCCAGCGCTCCCAGACCGGGTTCGTCCTCGACCACGCCCTCGGACATTTCGGGGTGGTCCTCCAGGTAGCGGGCGAGCAGTTCGCTGCGGCGGTTCACGGCGTCGTTCGACGCCTCGCGCTGAGCGGTGATCATCTCGACACGGGACGGCAACGGGTGCAGCAGGCCCGCCGCGATGTTGACGGCCGCCGGCAGCACGACCACCAGGACCAGCCATGTTCCCACGAGGACCGTGGCGTTCCACGCGGAGGATCGCCGCAGGGTGTTCACCCACGCCGCCAGCGCGAACCAGAAGAGCGCGTAGGTGACGACCGCCCCGCACCAGAGCACCACCCGGCCGGGCGAGCCGAAGCCCCCCGTGGCCAGAACGCCCGCCAGTGACACCGCCAGCACCATTCCCACCACCAGCACCGCGCGGAAGGCCAGCTTCGCCACTACGACACTGCGCGCCGACACGGGTTGCGAGAGAGTAAGCGCCAGCGTCCCCTGCTCGCGCTCTTCGGAAAGCACGTTGAAGCTGAGTGCCAGGACGAGGAGCGGCAGCAGATAGATCACCACGAACGCCAGGTCGAAGCGCCCGACCATCAGGTTGAGGGGGTTCTCGACCTCGCCGTTCTGCTGGAACGACGCCTCGTTGGTGTAGATGTTCACGTCGTAGTAGTAGGGCAGAATGTCGCTCTGCCCGACGGCGAGGGCCGCGAGTGGACCCGGCTCCAGCACCACGGTCCGGCTCCCGCTGGGTCCGCCCAGCACCGAGGGTGACCTCGGATCCGCGAAGCGCGAGGCCGGCTCCGCGCCGTTTGCGATCTCGACCAGTTCCTGCTCGAGGGCGCGCACGCGTTCGACGCCGCCGGCATGTACGGTCTCGGCGGTGCGTTCCTGAAAACGCTTCCAGACCATGCCGTTGGCCAGCGCGTAGACGAGCAGGCCCGCGAAGAGCCCGAGCACGATCCGGAGCGCCCGGTCGGCCATCAGCAGACGCCATTCGTTTCGGAGTACGGTTTGGATGGTCATGCTAGCAGTCCATGGACAGAGCCGCCCGAGCACCGAGAGTGGTGAGGCGCCGGGCTGGCAAGGCGCGACGAGAGGGGAATAGCAGAGCTATTCGCCCGAGGAGCAACGCAGAGCGGAGCCCTTGGAGTGACAGAATGTATAGCAGACATGACATAATGTAATGTTATCTTTACATTGTGATCAGGCAAAGCGACGCGCCCAGCGCGGATGCATCGCCGCTCGAATGCCGGGGGGATTCTGTTCATGGGCTGCCTACCTCCACGCGGCGTACCCGGGCCCGGGCGAAGAGGATCGCTCCGGCCAGCCAGGTCCCGAGAACGAGGATCGACAGCATCCGGTTGCCCAGCACCCAGCCGAGCGTCGGGGCAGCGTACTGAAGCGGCGGCACCGCGGTCCAGAGATCGGCGTCGGCAACGTACGTGAAGTCACCCGAGCGGGAGTTCTCGGCCATGTCGACGTTCATCATCCGCACCAGGTCCCTGCGGTAGGTCTCGGCGGCGACCGCGAAGTGCCGGTGCTGCTCGACATCGGTTCCGGCCAGGCCCATGGAGAGCGCTCGCACCGCCAGCAGGGGCGCCGCCACCGCGAGCGTCTCGTGGACGGTGCTCTGGCGCTCGAAGGTGTCCCACAGGGCGCCGTAGTTGTGGTCGAACACCACGTTGCCGTACTCCTCGAGTTCCTGCAGGTAGACGCCCGTCAGGTTGATCGGCAGATCCTCGACCCGCTCGACTCCGTGCTCCGCCAGAAGGCGCTGGGTCAGCGCGGCCCGGTCCGGGGGCGACAGGTCCCCCACGCCGGTGGCCATCTCGGCTTGCACCGTACGGGCGAACTCGAAGGCGGAGGGCGTCGGGTGGAGCCACTTGGACAGATCCACCGCGGCTCGCGGCGCCACGAGTCCGTTCACCACCCACACGGCCAGCAGGATCACCAGCGCGGTACGCGCCGGGCGCGCCCAGGCGGACACGGCCAGTGAGAGCGCCAGGAAGGCGCCGAAGTAGGCCAGGTAGACGCCGGTCAGGGTCACACCCCGGACCAGGGGGGATGCCGCCGGGCCGGGACTGCCCACGACCAGGGCCGCCGCTCCCAGCACGGCCGCCGGCACCAGCAGCAGCGACAGTGCGCCGGCGACGCCCAGCGCCTTGCCCACGGCGAGGTCGTGCCGCCCGATTCCGGAGGCCAGCAACTGGCGCAGCGTGCCCCGTTCCCGCTCGCTGGCGAGTGCGCCGAAGGTCAGCAGGATGATGAGCAGTGGCACGAGGTGCTGCAGTACCTGCGCCGCCGTGAGTGCCCCGATTCGCTGGGCCGCCGTCGCGTCCTGTGCCGGGCGCAGAAGGAAGTCGTTCTGCCGGTGCGCCTCGAGCCACACCGTCGTGCCGGTGTAGGGGTCCACGCCCTCGTCGATGAAGGACAGCGCCAGGCGGGGCTTGAACGCGTAGATGCCGTAGTGCGCCGCCGAATGGGGGTTCTTCTCACCCTGGGTCTCCCAGTGCTCGCGGGCCGTGGCCTGTGCGGCCGCGTGCTCCTGCTGCACCTTCCGCGCCTGGACCCATCCGTGACCAAGCGAGACGAGCAGCAGCGATCCCACCAGGACCGTGCACCAGCGGAAGCGGCCGTCCCGAACGACGTCGGTGAACTCCTTGCGGATGATATGCCTGATCATCGGTGTCTCCTCAGTCGTGCATGTGTTCCAGGTAGATGCGCTCGAGATCGGCGTGGCCGATTTCGTCCGTGCTCAGCTCGGTGACCAGGCGTCCGTATCGCATGATGCCCACACGGGTGCCGGTCTCCTTGGCGCGAAACAGGTCGTGGGTCGCCATGAGCACCGCGACGCCGCGATTCCTGAGCCGCTCCACCAGCGCCGAAAACTCGTTCGAGGCCTTGGGGTCGAGACCGGAGGTCGGCTCGTCGAGGAGCAGCGCGTCCGCCTTCTTGGCGATCGCGATCGCGACGCCGACCTTCTGCCGCATGCCCTTGGAGTACTCGGACACGCGCCGGTCGACCACGTCGCGCTCCAGGCCCGCTTCGACCAGGATGTCGGTGAGACGTTCCCGGCCCAGCGACCCCCTCCCGCCCAGCGCGGCGAAGTACTCCAGGTTCTCGAGTCCGCTGAGGTTGCGGTACAGCATCACCTGCTCGGGGATGTACGCGATCCGCTGCTTCGTCTGGCGGTCGTTGGTCGACACGTCCGCGCCGCCGATCAGCGCCTGTCCGGCCGAGGGCGCGACGAAGCCGAGGAAGAGGTTGATCGTGGTGGTCTTGCCCGCCCCGTTCGGTCCCAGGAGGCAGTAGACCTCTCCGGGCGCTATGGCCAGGTCGAGGGAGTCAAGGGCTTGCGTGGCACCGTAGCGCTTGCTGAGGCCGCGCGCCTCGAGAAGGGGCGCGGGCCCCGTCTGCGCATTGTTGTTCTGCATGGGTCTCCATCTCTCGCGGGTGCGCCGTCACCCGGCGCAACCCGTGCACAAGTCGTCTCGCCGACTCGCGGGTCGGCCGTGGGGCGTTTGGCTACAGAGAGATGGGGAGAGGGGGAGCCCGGCTCTGGTACGGCAAGAGATGGACGATGCCGGGAATGAGCCGGTGTCCGGGAAGCGCGGGGGCCGCAACCGGGCTGGTTGGGATGACGACCGGTGCGCCGGGCGTGGACGCCGGCGCACCATGGTAAGGAAGCGTGCACACGCTGCAAACGGCGGCCAGTTCGGTCGCATCGTGCGCGTGCGCCGCCTCGACGGTGATACCGAGGATCAGCGAGAGGCCAATGGCGACTCCCACCAGCGCACGCACGCCCCCCTGCGATCCTCGAAGACCGATCAGGTGGGCCATGGTTCGTTTCGCCTCTCGTCGTGGACTGACACACCGGCCATGGAGACCGACGCTGACGGGTACGTCACTCTAGGGGGTGCGGGCAAGCCGGTCAAGCGAGCCGCTCCACCTGAGCCGGAGCGAACCGGAGCGGACGGGTTGATGTGATCGCATTGCAATCATAGATTGCATTTCGGCAAATGCTCCTGTGGAGGACGGGAAGGAGAACCAGCATGGCCAGCATCACGATCCGCAACCTCGACGACGGGGTGAAGGCGAAGCTCCGCGTGCGCGCGGCGGCCAACGGCCGCTCGATGGAAGAGGAGGCACGCATCATCCTGCGTACGGCGGTCAACCAGGAGGACTCGCGACGGGGGCTTGGGACGAAGCTCCACGAGTTGTTCAAGCCTTTCGGTGGGGTGGAGCTGGAGATTCCGCCAAGGGAGGCGATGCGCGAACCCCCACGCTTCGGCTAGGCCGTCGGGGATGTTTGTTCTCGACACGAACGTGGTCTCGGAACTCATGCTGGACCGACCGCATTCGGCGGTGCTGCGCTGGCTGGACGATCGGCTGGAGCGTGACCTGTTCGTCACGGCGGTGACCCAGGCCGAGGTGCTGACCGGCATTGCCATTCTGCCCGCGGGCACTAGGCGACAGGGCCTTGCCGCGGCGGCCGATCACGCATTTGGCAGGATGTTCGCGGACCGCGTGCTGCCGTTCGACAGATTGGCCGCACACAGCCACGCGGCCATCGCCGCCGCACGACGAGCGGCTGGCAGGCCAATCTCGCAGGCCGACTGCCAGATCGCCGCGATCGCGGTCGCTGGAGGTGGGACTTTGGTGACCAGGAACGTTCGCGATTTCGACGGGATCGAGATCGCCGTCGTCAACCCCTGGGAGAACGCGTAACCAGGTTGGCCAGCCAGAGCCGGAGGATCGGCCGCATCTACCCGCCCGGCACCCTCACCACCTCACCCACCGCTGGCCTCACGCCCTCCGCGTAGAGCCGCGCATTGAGCGCCGGCACACGCGACGTGATCAGCTGGTTGAGCGGCTCGACCAGCTCTTGCATGACCTCCCAGGCGCGGTCGACCTGCCACATCTGGTCCTCGGTCGGCAAGGTGGACGATTGCTCGATGGCCCCCGCGGCTCCCGCGTGACGGCTCGCCTCCTGCAGGTCGTCCTGGACCTCCTCAAGCGCGGCACGGATAGAATCCAGCTCCTCCTTGACGCCCACGGGAGGTTCGGCTGCCGCGCCGATCAGTTCCTCGGCCGCGTCCAGCTGCTTCCCGAGCTTCTCGATCGCGCGGCCCGCTTCGTAGAGGGGCACTGCCAGCGTGTGCAGGCGCATCAGCTCATGCTGGCGTGCCTTGCGGTCGGCGGAGGCCATGGGGCGACGCGGGTCGGCATGGACCTCGAACTCGGCGGAGAAGGTCTCGTTGGCGACCGTCATGCTGACCCTGTAGTAGCCGGGCAACACGATCGGGCCCTGCGGTGCGCCACCGCCCTGGCGCGGTTCCGGCTCATACGGCGGGTCGTGGCGCCAGTCCCAGATGACCTCGTTGATGCCCGCCTCGGACGGGGCCTCGAGGGTGCGGATGTGGTTGCCGTGCGCGGTGGTGATGGTGAGGGAGAAGGTGGCCTCGGCGGAGCCGCCGCCGTCCGCGCCCGAAGAGGCTGCCGTGCTTCCCGCAGGCTCAACGGCACCCACAACGCCGCCGTCTCCGGCGCCGGAACCGTCGTCGCCGCCTGAACCGTCGCCCTCCTCCCCACCCCCCTCCTCCGCCACGACCGGCGCCTCCCACTCGTCACGCAGGTAGTAGCGGATCCTCGCTCCCCGGGGCGGGTTCGGCGCGGAATACGTCGCGCCCTGGAACGGCCAGTCGCCGCGCTCGGCCCACATGATCGATTCGCGCGCGGGCGGGAAGACGCGCCCCGCCTCGGCCAGCATCTCGTCGGACAGATGCTCGAGCGCGGTCACGTCGGCGAGGATCCAGAACGAGCGGCCGTGGGTGCCCACCAGGAGGTCGTTGTCGCGGGGGTGGATCAGGATGTCGTCGACCGGGACCGTGGGCAGGTTGTTCTTGAGCTGCACCCAGCGACCGCCGCGGTCGACCGAGACGAATACGCCGACCTCGTTGCCGACGAAGAGCAGGTTGGGGGCGCGGTGGTGCTCGGTGATCACGTTGATGGACCAGCCGTCGGGGAGGCCTTCGGTGATTTGGGCCCAGTTGTCGCCGTAGTCCTCGCTGACGTACACGTATGCCGCGTAGTCGCCGTTGCGGTGGCCGTCGAAGGTGGCGTAGACGCGGGCTTCCTCGTGCGCGGACGGTTCGAGGCGGCTGACGTAGGTGCGCTCGGGGAGTCCGGGGATCCGGTCGACGACATTGGTCCAGGTCTCGCCGTCATCGCGGCTCACCTGAACATTGCCATCGTCGGTGCCGACATAAAGCAGCCCGGGGACGACCGGCGATTCCGCGAACGCCGTAATGTTGCCGTAGCCCGAGATCCCGTCGTTGGCCGACATCTGCGGCTCCGAGCCGGGGACGCCCATGATCTCCAGCTCGGTGCGGTCGATCTGTCTGCTGAGGTCGATGCCCCCCACCTCCTCCCACGACATCCCCCGGTCGCGCGAGCGCATGAGGTAGTTGGCGCCGAGGTACACCGTGGACGGGTCGTGGGGCGACAGCTGGAGCGCCGAGTTCCAGTTGAAGCGGTACGTCTTGGCGGTGTCGCCGTCTTCGCGCGGGCCGGTGATGGGACGCATGCGCGTCTTCTCGCCGGTGTTGAGGTCGTAGCGGTTCATGTTGCCGCCCTGCGACTCGGAGTAGACGATCGACGAGTCGGTGGGGTCGACGATGGTGAAGAAGCCGTCGCCGTAGACGGTCTCGTACCAGTCCTGGTGGCGGATGCCATGGAAGGAGCGCGTGTTCGACGGGCCGCACCAGGCGTCGTTGTCCTGGAGGCCGCCGCAGACGTAGTACGGGTCGCGCATGTCGTAGCCGATCGCGTAGAACTGACCGAGTGCGAGGTTGTCGAACATGCGCCAATGCGCCGTGCCATCCCACGAGGCGGAGACGCCGCCGTCGCTGCCCAGGATGAGGTGGTCGGGGTCGTTCGGGTTGATCCAGAGGGCGTGATGGTCGACGTGGATCTGCGTGGCGCCGTCGCGGCGGAAGGTGCGGCCGCCGTCGTCGGAGACCATGAGCGAGGTGCCCAGGACGTAGATGCGGTCGGAGTTGCCCGGGTCGATGCGGACCTGGGAGTAGTACATGGGGCGCGGGTTGGTGTTCGACATGCGCTCCCAGGTGTCGCCGCGGTCGAGGGAGCGGTAGAGGCCGCTCTGGCGCGGGCCGCCTCCTCCGCCGCCGCCACCAGCACCGGGCCGCCGGGGAGTGCGCGCGTCGGCCTCGATCAAGGCGTAGACCACGTTGCCGTCCTGGCGGAAGACGTCGACACCGATCCGGCCCTTGTCGCCCTTGGGCAGCCCCTCGGTGAGCTCGGTCCAACTGTCGCCGCCGTCGAAGGTGCGGTAGAGACCGCTCCCCGGACCGCCCCCGTTGAAGCCCCATCCCGTGCGCTGCCGCTGGTACATCCCCGCGAAGATCGTGTTTGGGTCGCCCGGGTCCATGGCGAGGTCGATCGCGCCGGTGTGGTGGTCGATGTAGAGGACCTTCTCCCACCTTGCGCCGCCGTCTTTCGTGCGGAAGACGCCGCGTTCCTCGTTCGGCCCCCACAGGTCGCCCACCGCCGCCACGTACACGACGTCCGGATTGCGCGGGTGGATCAGGATGCGCCCGATGTGCTTCGTCCCCTCGAGCCCCATGTGCCGCCAGGTGTTTCCGGCGTCGGTCGACTTGTAGACGCCGTTGCCCCAGCCGGAGGACTGGCGGTTCTGCGGCTCGCCGGTGCCGACCCAGACGAGGTTCGGGTTCGACGGGTCGAGGGTGACGTCGCCGATGGAGCTCGTGGGCTGGTCGTCGAAGAGGGGCGTCCACGAGGTCCCGTGGTTCTCGGTTTTCCAGACGCCGCCGGTGCCGGTCGCGATGTAGAAGACCTGGGGCTTCGACTCGACCACCGCGAGGTCGGCGATGCGGCCGCCCATGAGCGCGGGGCCGAGCTCGCGGTACCGGAGGTGCGAGATGGCGGTCTCGAGGGTGGTCTGGGCGTTAGCGCCGGCTGGGGCCAAAACGGCGGCGCCGATGCACAGAACGAAGAAGCTACGGGTTTTCATGGTTGCTGGCAGTCTCCACAGGGGTGATCTTCGCGCGCACCACGTACGGCACGTCCAGTTCGTCGAACACGACCGTCCAGTAGTAGTCGCCCCGGATCACGGGTCTCAGCCAGAACAGGGTCTCCAGCGCCGCCGGGGCGGTGCTGCCCAGGTAGGCGCCGTCCGGGGCCAGGACATCGTAGGTGATCCCACCGCCCGCCGACGAGGTCCGGACCCACAGATTCCCCTCCGCCGAGGTGACCAGGCCGAGCACCGCCGGCTTCACACCGGGGATCCTGGACCAGTCCTCCTCGGTCTCAACGCCCTGCTCGCGGAGCCACGCACGCACCTCCGCGACCGCGGAGTCGCGCTCGGCGCCGGTGACGGGCAGCGGCGGCCGCTGCGTCTCCACGACCAGCAGGGTGTCGCCCCCGGGCATCCATTTCCGGACCCGGTGCGCGGGGTCCCCGAACGCGGCCGACCACATCGCTCCGGACGGGTCGAACGCGGTGGCTCCACCGGGATAGAACGGCACCTGGCGCACCCTCCACCCGCCGTCCGACTCCACGAGGAAGATGCTCGGGTCTTCGTCGCCAACGTCTTCGGCCGCGGGGGGAAGCGTGAGCGACGGCAACTCGGTCATCGTGGAATCGAAGACGCGCATCGTATTGCTCGAGTGCTTCAGGATGCGTCCGTCGGCGGTCATGGCGCCCGTCCAAACCCAGCCCCGCACGAAGCTCGTGAACGGGAACGACTCGACGAACCCGCCTTCGGGATCGAAGACGGACATGCGTGCAGCGTAGGAGTCCGGCACCCAGATGCGCCCCGACGGGTCGAGCATCAGTCCGTTCGCGCCGACGAACTCGCCGGGGCCCTCTCCCCGCTGGCCGTGGGTGGCCACATGGGACCCGTCGGGGGCGAAGACGCGGATCTCCAGCGACTGGGACTCGAGCACGGCGAAGCCACCACCCGCCAGTCCCACCAGACCCTTGATCTCTCCGAAGGATTCGGCCAGACCCGCCTCCACCGTGCCGACGCGGATTTCCTCGACCAGCGTCCAGATGGGAGCTGTCTGCGGGGGCGGGGTGTTGGTGACCTGCACGACGCCCGAGGGAAGCGTGTCCCTGACGACGGTCCAGTCGTTCGCCGGGGCCGATTCCGAGCAGGCGGTGGTCGCGATGGCCGACGCGGCCAGGATGCCGGGTACAAACCCGCGCGGGCGTCGAGAGCGACGGGGAGCCGGGATGGCAGGACGGTTCGAAACAGGAATGGTGGCACTATTCACCGGACAACCTCCCCGAGGTGATGGGAATTCTGTGTGAGTGGGACGCACACCGGAACATCGGAATCCGCGCCGCGGTACGAAAGACCATGGCGCGCATCCGGGACGCGCCCAACGACATGGCTCCCGCCCAGGCCCACGCTCCATCACGAGGGAGAGACCGATGATCGATCAGAATCAGGCCACAGCAGCCCCGCTACCCAGCGGCTCCGCCAACCAGGACTTCAAGCACTCGTTCTCCCCCTGGTTCTGGGGTTCGCTTTCCGCGGCCACGGTCATGCACTTCCTCGTGTTCGCGTTCTGGCCCTCGATGTCGGTCGCGGACGTCGGCACCGACACGACGGAGACGCCGATCATCAACCCTCCGACCGAGGTCAGGCCTCCCGAACCCCCGCCACCCATCACCCGGCCGGCCTTTCCCGTTGTCGCCGAAGCTCTGGCCGACTCGGATGTCACGCTCCCGGACTTCGACTTCAACGATCCTCCGCCGCCCCCGCCGCCACCGCCCGACGCTGTTGACGGGAACATCTCGGACGCCCCCACCTGGACCGACTTCGATATCTACCCCTTCATCAGGAACCGGGAGGAACTGCAGCAGGCCCTGGAGCGCGAGTATCCGCCCTTCTACCGGGACGCGGGCATCGGCGGCACCGCCAGGGTATGGTTCTTCATCGACGAGACCGGCAAGGTGGTGAAGACCCAGATCCACACGTCATCGGGATTCGAGGCTCTCGACGAGGCGGCACTGAGAGTCTCCCACCTGTACGAGTTCTCCCCGGCGATGAACCGGGACAAGCCGGTGCCGGTTTGGGTATCAATCGACATCACCTTCAGGACCCGGCAGGAGCTCATGCCCCGGGCCGGTGCGGCTGTCTGAGGGGCGGCCAACAAACGCCCCCAACCGCCGCGGCACCGGACTGATAACACGCCCGACCCGCCTACCGCACCCTCCGCGAGTAGTTTCCGTGCACGCTGAGCCGGTCGACCACGCCGCCCTCACGGTGGAAGACGTACGCCTCGCCCAGCTCGCCATCATCCCGCACGCGCCGGAAGGTGTCGTCCCCCGCGCGGCGCAGCTTCGTCATCGCCTCCATCGGGTCGCTGGTGGGCACGCGCAGCGCGATCAGGCTGTCATCCCAGCGCAGGATCACCGTCTCGCCCCAAGTCGACTCGTAGAGCCCCTCGTACCCGGCGAGCGCGGCCGGTCGCGGCGTTCCACCACCCGGATCGCCCTGCACCGTCTCCAGCGCCGAACCCACCGTCTCCATCATCTTCGAGTAGACGTCGCCCGGGTTCGTCCCCTGCGCGTTGATCATCACCACCCCGGCCATCTTCTTCGCCGGCACCAGCTGCAGCGTCGACCGGAACCCGGGACAGCTGCCACCGTGCCCCACCGTGCGCCCCGCGTCGCGCCGTGACACCGCGAACCCGAGCCCCCACATCGTCTCGAAGTCGGGATCGACCCAGTGCACCCGGTGCATTTCGCGCAGCGTGTTGACCCCGAGCACCTCGTCGCCCCCGTTCTCGAGCAACCGGAACTGCCACGAGGCAAAGTGCGCCAGGTCCTCGACGGTGGACGAGAAGCCGGCGGCCGGCGCGATGCCGTGGGCCTGGAAGAAGGTGGCTTCCGCGCGTTGGCCGTCGCGTCCCAGGCGGGTGTAGCCGGTGGCGAAGCGGTCGCCCCGGTGTTCGGCGGGGATGTCGGTGTAGGTGTCGGACATGCCCAGCGGGTCGAGGATCCGGCTACGCACATACGCGTCGAAGTCCATCCCCGACGCCTGTTCGACGAGCTGCCCCGCGAGCGCCATCCCCAGGTTCGAGTACTGGAAGTAGCGGTCGGCCGGGTAGAGGGTCTCCTGGTCGGCCAGGCCCTCGATGATTTCGTCGCGGGTCGGGAATGGGAATTCGGGGCCGGTCCAGTAGGGTTGGGCGGACTCGCGGGGGAGACCGGAGGAATGGGTGAGGATACCCTCGACGCTCACCGTGGGGCCGTCGCCGAAGGCCTGTTCGATGTCGTACCAGGGAAGCAGGGAGGAGACCGGGTCGTCCAGCCGCAGATTGCCCTCGTCGCGCTGCTGCATGACCCCGATCGAGGTGAAGAGCTTCGAGATCGAGCAGACCGAGTACATGGTGGACGGAGTGGCCGCGACGCCTTCCTCCCGGTGGGCGAGTCCATAGCCCTTTGCCCACACGAGGTCCTGGTCGTGGATGAGACCCACCGACATTCCGGGGATCTTCTCGTAGTCCATCTTCGCGTCGAGCCAGGCTTCGAAGAGGTCGACGGCCTGCTCGAAGCGGGGATCGCCGGTGGGGTCGCCGGACTGGGCACAGGCGGTGGTGGGCGCCACCAGGAGGGCGAGAAGGGCGGCGGGGGGGCGGAGGGGGCAGCGGCGGTACATGGCAGACTCCGGTTTCAGAATGCGTCGCTGAAAAGGGCTTCGACGATCGCTCTGAGGATGCGTCGGACGATGCTGAAGACACCCTTGAGGACGAGCGCGATGGCGCTTGTGAATCCGTTCACAATCCCGGCACCCCATGAGCGACGCCGCGGCGGGCGGCCAGAGTCGGATCTGCCGATCTGCGGATGCTTGATTTGGGCGCGGGTCATGCGGGGGGGTCCTGTCGCCGGGGATGATCGAGGGCGAATGTAAGGGGGACTGCGGACAGTCTTCCAGAGAGCACCCGCAACAGTCCACCTCCCGGAGGATCGCGCTTGGCCGACTACGGCGGCATTCCGACTTCACCGCGGGCGTCGGTGCGGATGCCCGGACCGGTTGTATCACGGCTGGTCGCTGTCATTGCCCTCACCCGATCACCATCGTGGACGTTGGCCCGCCTGCCGCGACTCGTTGCCGCCGGACTCGTCACGGCCCCGGTCCTCGCCCCCTCCCCCACCCTGTCCGCCCAGCAACCCGTCCCCGTGTCCGGCGAGGTCACCTGCGCGGACTGCGTCATCACAATGGACACCGTCGCCACGATCGGCGGACGAGAGGACTTCGGCAACCATGTGATCACCCCGTTCTCGCAGGTGGCGGTCGACCGCCGCGGCCGGGTCCTGATCACGCACCTCAGCTACCCCGAGATCTCCATCTTCGACCTGGACGGCGACTTCCTCGGGACCGTGGGCCAGGAAGGCGACCGCCCCGGCGAGTACGACGGAATCGCCCACGTCAACGCCGGCCCCCGCTTCGTCCACGTCTTCGAGTTCCACCGGGGACGGACGATGCTCGACCTCGGCTTCGAGGTGGCGCGCACGGACCGTTCGCTCGGGCAGGTCCTTTCGTCGGTGGTGATCGGCGCCGACGAAGTCGCGTTCGCGGTCCCGGTTCCCGAGCCGGCCACGGTAGGTCACCAGCTGCGCATCCTTGACGCGAGGGGCCGAATCTCGTCCTTCGGCGGCGAGGATCCCGTGGCGCCCGGGCCGCAGCCGCACAGATTCGTGGTGGCAGGCGACGAGGAGACCTTCTGGGCCGTGCGCCAGCAGGTGAACCGCGTGGTGCGCTGGAACCTGGAGCCGGAGCCGGTCGTCGCGCGGGTGTTCGACCGGACCGTCGAGGTGTTCGAGCGGGACAACCCGTCGGCGCAGCTCTGGCCGCGCGCCCTCAATGTGGGGGCCATGCTCGACGACGATGGCCTCTGGATCGCGTGGCAGACGCCCGATCCCGGGTGGACGGAGCGAATCAGCCCCGGCGGCGAGATCCCCGAAGTGCCGTGGCAGACCGTGCTGGACGGCTGGCTGGACCTGGTCGACCCCTCAACGGGACAAACGCTGGCCCGCTACCGCGGCGACGACGCGCTGCTCGGCTTCGCGCATGGTTCGAGGTACGTGGTGTCATACCATGAGCCGAACGCGGGGGGGGCGTATATTCGGCTGCTGGAGCCGAGGGTGATGCGGGGGACGCCGTAGGAACGTGCGGGGGACAAAGGGGGCTGCGGTCCGACCCGCATCGGACAGGCGGTCGGTGCGGGTCAGGGCAGATCCCAAAGCGGGATGCCGAGGGCGCTGGCGGCGTTCGTCATTCGAGCGTCGTAGCTGGCGAGTTCGACGCGCTGCCCCCGGTCCCGTAGAAACAGGCACGATGCAAGGTGCAGCGCGTCGAGTGTGCGGACGGACACCGGGAACGGGTCAAGCGCACGGGCCAATACGATGGGAGCCAGCTCGAGCAACGAGATCCGAGCGATCACCTCCCGCGCGGCCTCGGCGCGCGACGCCTTCGCCTGCCGGGCGTGCAGGCGAGTCCAGATCTCGTACTCCAGCAGACGGCTCGAAACGAGGGTTTCGGTCCAGAACGAAGCCGGGGGTCGCCGGTCTTCCGCGAACATGTGGGCCAGGACGACCGAAGTATCGGCGTAGATCACCGGTCGCTACGATCGCCTTCCAGTTCACTGAGCAACACGCAGAGTGGCGCCTCCGGCGGCCCGCCACGAGGGGGCTCGGATCCGGGAGAGAGTGCGGGTGTCAACCAACCCTTCCGCACGGCATCGGCGAGCAAGGCATCCGCCAGTACAGGACTCCTCGTCTCTCGCGGAGGGCCGATCTCGGCGACGACGCGGCCCCGATCCGTGACGAGAACGGTCTCGCCACCGGCCGCCAGGCGCACGTACTCACTGAGCCTGCTGTTCAACGCCCTGATTCCGATGGATCGCATGATAAAATGTAGCTACATGTAGCTACTTCAATCAATTCGCAAAGCCGACCGCCGCAAAGCCGACCGCCGAGCTCCTTAGGTCGACAATAAGTCAACTATGATTTACATAATGTAATGTGTGATTGACTTTATCGGCCCGAACATCCGACCACGCGAGTCCTCAGTTCACCTCGCGCGGCACCCTTTTCACCACCACCGTCTCCACGCCCAACTCGTCCCTTTCGATGAAGGCGGCCAGGCCATCGGGGCCGAAGGCACCCGGAATCTCGGTCTCGCCGGTTCGATAGCTGCCCACGTACCGGCCCGCCGCGTCCAGCACGTCGATGGGACTGACACTCACCGGTTCATCGCCGCGCCGCCGGACCCAGATCATGCCGTTCCATGTCGTGTGGAGGCCGCGGATGACGGGGACCACGCTCCAGTACTCCAGATCCTCGATTCTCTTGCGCTGCCTGTTCCGCTCCTCCGCAGGATCAACATCCCCGGCCCGGATGTTCATGAAACTTCGCGGCCTCAGTTCGTCGTCCGGCCTGGCCGCCAGTTCCTTAAGGCGGCGGTCCTTGTCCGCCCTGATCAGACGATCGGTCATCGGCTCGACCGGAACGGGCCGTGTCAGGATGCGCGCCACCGTCCCCCCCAAGGCGATCTTGACGGCGTAGGCCGACGAGTCCGAAAACGCCACCGCTCCGTCGGGAAGAACGCCCCAGTGCAATCCGGGAACGAGCTGGGGCGGCAGAGTGATGGTCACTCCGCCCTCGGGTGTTTCGCTCATGCGCATCGTCCCCCCGGGTGGCAGCCACGCTTCGGCGATCGTGTCCCGAGCGACCTCCTCACCGGACAGATCCACGCGTTCGATGGGTCGCGACGCATGCTCCGGCAGTTCGGGCAATCCGGCCTCGTCCAGGGCCCGAACGGTCGTGACGGTCCTCGACCCCCCCGACATGCTCGTGACCACTGCATCGGTACCTCGAACGGGCACATGGGACCCGACGGCCGTGTAGGACGGATCCCCACCCATCCGCACCATCCGCTCGAAGTCGCCGTTTGCATCGAAGAGGTGGTAGGCGCGGTGTTCCAGGTCGGCTACCGCGACGCGCCCGTCCTCCAGGGCCACGAAATCAACCGCCATGCGGAACTCCCCCGGGCCTTCTCCCTCCCGCCCGATCTCGCGGATCAACGAGCCGTCGGTGTCCACGACGAAGATCCGCTCGGCCTGACCGTCGAACACATGGAGTCGGCCCGCACCGTCGAACATCACCTTTTGCACTTCGCCGAACTGTTCCCACTCCTCGCCCATCAGGGACCCTATCCGGAACACCTCCTCGAAGTCGGCGTCGAGCCAGCGGTCTTCGCCGGGTAGTTCGATGGTCTTCTGGGCGCTGAGGGAGGCGGCTGCCAGCCACCCCAGTGTGATCGGAGACAGAATGCGCGTGGTCGCTTGCCCAATCCTGATCATGTCTCTCGGCTCCTTCCGCAGCGATTCTCGTAGTACGACAACATTCGTAACTACTCACCACCGCCTACCAATTGTCAAGTCACCAACGACCCCTCCACTGCTTCCGGCTCAGTTCACCGGGCGCGCGGCCAGCCTCTTCACCACCACCGTCTCCACATCCAGTTCATCCGTCTCGATGAACGCGACCAGCCCGTCGGGCCCGAAGGCATCCGGAATCTCCGTGGCACCCGGGCGGTAGCTGCCCAGGTATCGGCCATCAGCCGTGAGCAGGTCGATGGGGCCGTCGCTGACGGGTGCCTCACCCCGCCGCATCACCCAGATGTCGCCGTCCAGCGTCACCGCGAGTCCACGGATCACCGGGATCTCCGTAAAGAATCTCAAGTCGTCGATCCGGTCGCGCTCTTCCCGCAGGTCTTCCCCCGGCTCGGCCTCCTCCTCCAATTCCGCCAAGCGCCGTCCTTTTTCGCCGCGAATCACGCCGTCCGTGACCGGTTCGGGCGGGATTGGGCGCGTCAGGATCCGCACGACGCCGGTTCCCGCTTCGGCGATCTTCACCGCGAAGGTCGTGGAGTCCGAAAACGCCACTCTGCCATCGGGCATGACTCCCCAGTACAGGCGTGGCGCGAATGTGCGCAGCCGCGGTCGCTTGAACTCGTAACCGTTGGGCATCCGCCCCAATGACACGGAGTCCACAGGCGGAAGCCAACCCACTGAGACGGTGTCCTTCACGGCCTCCGTTCCGGTCAGCAGGACCCGCTCGACGGACCGGGACGTGGCGGGGCGCGGCCGACCGCTTTCATGGCTCCATTGGGCGGTAAAAGCGCCCAGTCCCCCCGTGGACACCGTGATCAGCGCGTCGGCACCCGGCTGGGCGGCGATCGGCTCAAGCATGGCAGAGCCGGGATCGCCCCCCATCTTCACCGTTCTCACGGGGTCGCCATTGGCGTCGAAAATGTGGAATGAACGACGACCCAGCTCCGCTACCACCACTCGTCCGTCCGGAAAAACCGCCATCCGGTCGGCACCCTGGAACTCGCCCGGTCCCTCACCCTTGCGCCCAACGCCGTGGACCAACGCTCCCCCCCTGTCCACAACGACGATGCGGCCGGCGCCCCATCCCTGCCGGTCGAAGATGTGGAGCCGTCCCGCAGCGTCGAATGCCACGGTACGCACATTGCCGAACTGTTCCCACTCCTCGCCCATCAGCGACCCGATTCGGTACACCTCCTCGAAGTCGGCGTCGAGCCAGCGGTCCTCGGCGGGGAGTTCGACGATCTCCTGGGCCGGCAACGGCACCGTGGGCAGCCAGAGCGCCGAGACCAGGGAAACGATGTGGACACTCGTTACGCCGAATCGGTTCATGTCTCTCTCTTTCCAATGTCTTTCACCGAGCGTGACCTGGCCCGCCATCGGCTCGTCCTCAGTTCACCTCGCGCGGCACCCGCTTCACCACCACCGTCTTCACCTCCAGCTCATCCTCCTCGATGAAGGCCACCAGCCCGTCGGGGCCGAAGGCGTCGGGGATCCCGGTCTCGCCCGTGCGGTAGCTGCCCACATACCGGCCCGCCATGTCCAGCACATCGATGGGCCCGTCGCTGTCGGGTTCCTCACCCGGCCGCTGCACCCAGATCATCCCGGCCCAGCTTGCACCGAGATCGCGAATCACGGGGATTTCGGTGAAGAACTGCAGGTTTTCGATGTCCTCGCGCCTGGACTTCCTCACCTCGTCGGCGTCAATGGCCATGACCTCCCCGTTCAAGACGATTCGGGGCCCGCCCAGATCCTCGTCCGGCGTCTCCGCCAGCTCCTTTAGACGGCGACTCCTTTCCGCCCGCACAAGGCGATCCGTCACCGGTTCCGGGGCGATGGGCCGGGTCAGGACACGCTCAACGCCAATCCCGACCGTCACGATCCTGACGGCGTACGTGGAAGAATCCGAGAACGCCACAGTCCCGTTCGGGAGTGCGTCCCAGTGCAGATCGGGGCTGAATTCGGGCGGGCCGCTCAATCCGCCCAGACTGAAACTTGTTCCGCCGGCCGATCGCGTGATTCCGGACGTCGGATCCGCACTGGCTGGCAGCCACGCTTCCGCGACCGTGTCCTTGGCGATCTCGTCGCCGGACAGGTCGACGCGCTCGATTACCCGGGTCGTCGGGTCCGGCCGTTCAGCGGGTTCCGCGCCGGCAACGCTCCTGACCGAAATCGCCATCGTCCCGCCCTCCGTACTCGTGATCAGACCTTCCGCGCCGCGCAGGGGCATGTGAGTCCCGATGACCGTGTACGTGGGGTCCCCTCCCATCCGGACCATCCGCTCGAAGTCGCCGTTGGCATCGAAGATGTGATAGGCGCGGTGATCCATGTCGGCCACGACGACCCGCCCGTCATCCAGGACAACGATATCGGCCGCGTGGCGAAACTCACCCGGACCTTCGCCTCTTCGCCCGATCTCCCGGATCAGCGCGCCGTCGCTACCCACGACGAAGATCCGCTCGGCCTGGTCATCGAAGACGTAGAGCCGGCCGGCGCCGTCGAACGCCACCCTCCGCACATCGCCGAACTGTTCCCACTCCTCGCCCATCAGCGACCCGATTCGGAACACTTCCACGAAGTCGGCGCCGAGCCAGCGGTCTTCGCCGGGGAGTTTGATGGTTTCCTGGGCGGAGGCTGCATGTACGATCAACGTACCTGCCGCCACGATGGTAAACGCCATACCTGACCAACGCTTGGCGATCCTGCTCATTGGGGCACTGTCCTCGTCTGTTGGTTTCTCCCAAAACAGCCAGCCGCTGACGGTTGGACGCCTGTTCGAGTGGAATGGTTGGCAGGGTGCTGCCCTTACGGACCGGGAGTCTCCGCCACTACCCGCTTCACCACCACCGTCTGCACGCCCAACTCGTTCCTCTCCATGAAGGCGACCAGACCGTCCGGACCGAAGGCATCCGGGATCCTGGTCACGCCCGCCCGGTAGCTGCCCAGGTAGCGGCCATCCGCGGTGAGCACATCGACCGGCCCGTCGTCGTGCGGGCCATCGCCTCGGCGGAGCACCCAGATGTGACCGTCCCAAGTGGTTCCCAAACCCCGGATGACGGACAATTCGTTGTGGAATTCGAGCCTCTCGATCCTTCTGCGCCGTCCCTCGAGGTTGGCCCCCGGCGCGGCCGTTTCCTCCAGCCGGCGCAGCCGCCGGTCCCTCTCGGCGCGGATCACCCGACCAGTCACCCGCTCGGGCGCGAAGGGACGTGTCAGGATCCGCACCACCCCCGCCCCCACCTCGGCGACCTTCACCGCATACGTTGAGGAATCCACGAACGCCACGCGGCCGTCCGGAAGGACTCCCCAATGGAGCTCCGGGCTGAATTCGGGCAGGTCGTCGGTCGGTCTCGGAGCTGCGTTCACCAGGGCCGTATGGTCCAGACCCTCGAGGTCGATTGGAGGCAGCCAGGCTTCCGCGATGGTATCCGTGACGGACTCCTCACCGGACAGCACCGTTCGTTCGAACGGATGCGACGTGGGGAATCTGGCGGGTTCGCTGAACGCTGCTCCCGTGATCGTCCATGCGGTAGCCAGCGTGGGCACTCCGATGATCGCATCCGCGCCCGACCAGGCGACCACACGCCCGACCCCGAATGCGCCGGCCGGATTGGCCATGCGCACCATGCGCTCGAATTCTCCGTCGGCGGAGAAGAGGTGGAAGCCACGGCGGCTGATGTCGACGACTGCCACGCGCCCGTCGGCAAAGACCGCCATGGCGCCCGAGGTGGAAAACTCTCCAGGACCGTCGCCCGGCCCACCCAGCTCGCGGACCAGCCTGCCATCGATGCCCACGACATGGACCACCTGGGCCTGCTCGTCGAAGATGTGCAGGTTGCCCGCGCCATCGAAGGACACGCTTCTGACCCGCCCGAACTGCTCCCATTCCTCACCCGTCACGGCCGTGCCCACCCGGTACAGCTCCTCGAAGTCGAGCGCCAGCCACCGATCCTCGGCGGGGAGGTCGACGACCTGCTGGGCAGTGGTCGGAGCCGCGACGACAAACCAGGCCAGCGTGGCCCCCCAACCCATTCTCCGGCTCGCAATCGATTTCAATCTCTTTGCCTCCAATTCATCCCCCACCGGGGACCGAGGTGGCTTCAGCGACCTGGCGCCATCGGCTTCGCGCCCCGTTTTGCAACTCATATGTAAACTGCAGCTGACATTCTGTAAACTGTGATTGACTCTATCGCGATTCGTTCATGATTCGCTTGACAGCCACCGTCTGCACGTCCAGCTCGTTCGTCTCGATGAAGGCGGCCAGGCCATCCGGACCGAAGGCATCCGGAATCACGGTCGCACCTGCGGGAATGCTGCCAAGGTAGCCTCCCGCGGCCGTGAGCACATCGATGGGACCGTCATCGTCGGGCCCGTCACCGCGCCGCAACACCCAGATGCGCCCGTCCCAGGTCGTTGCCAGGCCACGTATCACCGGCACTTCGGGGAAGAACTCGAGGTTGTCGAGGCGCTCGCCCGGGTCGAGCATGGTCCAGCCTTCGCCGACGTCGTCCGGTTTCTCGCGACGCCGGTCCCTCTCGGCGCGCATCGTGTGCTCCGTCACCGGCTCGGGCGGCAGCGGACGTCTCAGCACGCGCACGACCCCCGGGCCCGCCTCGGCGATCTTCACCGCATAGTCGGAGGAGTCCGAATACGCCACGCGCCCATCGGGCAGCACACCCCACTGCAAGGCGGGGGTGAAGGCGCGCTGCAGTCCCGGGAACATCGAAGGGAAGGCCAGGAACATGCCGCGGACCTGATCGTACCTTTCGGGAACGGCCGCGTCGTCGAGCGGATAGAGCCGCGGCTCGGCGATCGTATCCGTCTCGGCCTGCTCCCCGGTCAACATCGTGCGCTCGATGGCATGGCCGGTGGCGGGTGGCGGCGGGCCTCCCGGGCCGCTGACGAAATAGCTCTGCGACGCACTCGGGATGCCGATGACTTCATCCACACCCGACAGGACCACGATCCTCCCACCCCTCAATGTCCCGTGCATGACGTTCATGCGCGACCGGTGCCCGGGGTCCCCGTTCGCGCCGAAGATGTGGAAGACGCAGTGCCCGACATCGGCCACGACCGCCCGGCCATCGCGCGCAACGGCGAGTGCCGTCGCCTGCCTGAACTCTCCGGGTCCCTCGCCCCTGCGGCCGAATCCGCGGATGTAAGACCCGTCGACACCGACGACGACGATTCGTTGGGCGCGGTTGTCGAAGACATGGAGGTTGCCTTCGCCGTCGAACCCCACGTCCGTGACGCTCCCGAATTGTTCCCATTTCTCTCCGCCGAGTGACCCGACGCGATAAAGGTCCTCGATGTTGAGGTCCAGCCAGCGATCCTCGGCGGGGAGGTCGATGATTTCCTGGGCGTATGCCGAAGGAGCGAGGAGCAGCCAAGGCAGGAGGATTCTGCATCCCGAATGTAAACTGTGATTTCCAAACTGTAACGTTTGCATTACTATCCGGCAGCAAGGATCCCTGTTCACGACTCCACCAGCCTCCGTAACTACCGTCTCCACATCCAGCCCGTTCCGCTCGATGAAGGCGTCCAGTCCCCGATTGGCGTCGAACATGCGCTACGCGCGGTGTCCCGGCGAGGCGGACCTACTGGCGCCGCAATCCAAGGTGGCCGACCTGGAACTCACGGGCATCGCGCACACACACCGTCTCACCGGACAAGACCACCTCGTCTCGCAGCCTCGCGTTGTACCGGCACGTGGCTGTTCCCGCGGCGATTTCGACGTTGAACTCGATCCATACATCCAGGAAGTCGCGAGTAGTGGCGAGGCTGGAGCCAGTCAGTGATCCGCTGACCTCCGAAGGCTCTTCGTCCCATTGAATCCGATAGGTGCCCGACAGACGGCCATGCGAATCGTCGATCGTCAGGGTCCACACATCGGTTTCGAAGCGACTGCCCTGCCATGTTCCGGTTACGCGTCCTTCTTCGGAGTCGCAGCTCGCGAGCACCGTCATTGCGAGCAGGATGGAAGGGATGGATGATCGCATTCTGGCACACTCCTGTCCAAACGGTGTCAAATGATCCTCATACCCGCAGTATCGTCTGTGGACTCCCGCTCACAACCCCACCGGCCTCCGTACTACTACCGTCTCCACATCCAGCTCGTTCCGCTCGATGAAGGCGACCAGGCCGCCCGGTCCGAAGGCATCCGGCATCGCCAACGCACCCGCCGGACAGCTCCCCAGGTACCGGCCGTCCATCGTCAGCACGTCGATCGGGCCCTGGTCGTCGCTCGGTTCGTCGCCGTGTCGTTGCACCCAGATCTCGCCGCCCAAACCCGTCCTCAGGTCGCGAACCATCGAAACTGCGTCGTAGAACTCCAGATTCGCGATCCGTTCACGTGTCGCTCGATTGACGACCTGCGAACGCTCTTCGGCCATCCTCAAGCGACGTTCCCGTTCGGCAGTCCTGAAGCGGCGCGTCACGGGGATCGGCTCCAGCGGCCGCTTCAGGATCCGCCATACACCTGACCCCGGCCGCGCGATCTTGATGGCGTACGCCAACGAATCCGAAAAAGCCACGACTAAGCACGCCACGCCGAGCGCCTTTACCGCTCCGCTATGCGACATGAACTCAGCAAGGTGTAAACTTCTCATTACATAGTGGAAATCACACATTACTTTTCGCTCGCCGTCCAGACGGGAGATTGTGGGTCGTGCCCGACTATCTTCCCCACGGTGCAAGCCGTCTCACTACCACCGTCTTCACGTCCAACTCGTCGGTCTCGACAAACGCAACCAGACCATCAGGGCCGAACGCGGCCGGCATCGCGATCGAACCCGCGGCATAGGTTCCGACGTAGCGCCCGTCCATCGTGAGGACATCGATCGGACCGAAGTCGTCGGTCGGTTCCTCTCCGTGGCGCTGCACCCAGATTTCCCCGTCCCAACTGGTCCCCAGTTCGCGGACGATCGGGAATTCATCGGAGAACCTCAAATTGGCGAGATGCCGGAGTTCGAATTCCCGCAAGCCGGGATCGAGTCCCTGCAGCCGCTCTCGCCGACGGTCCTTCTCGGCTTCCATCATCCTGCCGGTCACGGCGACCGGCTGGAGCGGCCGGGTCAGAACGCGCACCACACCGGCCCCCGGCCGCGCGATCCTGATCACGTACGCCGTCGAGTCCGAGAAGGCCACGCTCCCGTCCGGGAGCATACCCGCCGACATCCGCGGCCCGAACGCGATCGGCTCTCGCAATCCGTTGTAGAGTTCCCCGTCCGGGGGTAGCCAGCCGTCGGCAACCGTGTCCCGGCTCACCACGTCGCCGCTGAGGTCGTGGCGCTCGATTGGCCGGGTGGTGGGCGATGGGGCGTTGGCAACGAAGCTGAAGGACAGCATTTGAGCGCCCACCGCGGAGAATACGGCGTCGCCGAGGGGATCGGGCATGAAGTTCCACAACACCATGGCCTCCAGCCCCTCGCCCATGCGTACCCGGCGTTCGTAGTCCCCGTTCGCGTCGAAGATCTCGTAAGCGCGGTCCGCCTGATCCGCGACCACCACTTTGCCACCAGGCGTGACCGCGAACCAATGCGCGTTCCTGAATTCACCCGGGCCCTCGCCCCGGCCTCCCAGTGTGCGGTGCAGGCCGCCGCTCCGGTCCACCACGAAGATCCGCAAAGCCTGCCTGTCGAAGACATGGAGCCGCCCGGCACCGTCAAAGGCCACGTTGCGGATGTTTCCGAACTGCTCCCAGTCCGCGCCCGCCAAGGACCCGATCCGGTAGAGTTCCTCGAACATGGGCTCCAGCCGGCGGTCACCGGAGGGGAGCTGAATGATCTCCTGGGATTCAGCCGACGCCGCGAACAGCAACGCCGCCCCCGCTATTGTCGAGAGAGAATGGATCTTCAATGCTCCTCCCCTGACGGGTCAAGGCACGCCAGCCCCCCTCGGCCTGTTGCTGGCTCCGGTGATAAGCCTATCACCATGATGCTGGAGAGCGAATCGCAAGCTTGAAGGGTGCCGACGGCAGACCTCCAGCCGGATTGTCGGTAGAGGGATATCCGGTCTCCCACACCGGCAAGGTAATGGAGGTCGCCGTCCGAAGACCATCAGCGGCAAGTACTTCTGCCGCGCGCTTTCGGTAGTCAGCCCCTGGCATGGCGCGGGCCGATCCACGCGTCGCTATCCACTTGCCGCCTTCCCCCCTCGTCCCCCTTCACCACCCCCGAACCGCGCCGCCAACCGCCCGTACACCACCCCCAACCCCCACCCCACGCCCACCACAATCAGCGCAAGCAGCACCCAACGCAGCACCACCGCCCAGAACCCCGCATCCATCACCGGCCTCACGAACTCGTACGCCCTCAGCACCCCCCACCGATCCGCCATCCAGTGCAGGCTCGTGTGCGCCACCAGCGCAGACACCACGATCGCCCCGATCCGCGGCTTCATCACCTTCGAGAAGAGCAGCGCGAGCCCCGGCACCATGAACACCAGCACCACCAGCTGCCCCAGCTCCACCCCCACATTGAACCCCAGCAGCGACGTGAACAGGTGCGACCCCGCGAACTGCAGCGACTCGCTCAACTGGAACGAGAACCCGAACCCGTGCACCAGCCCGAACCCGAAGGCCCACGCCCACCGCCGCCCCAGCGTCTTCCCCACGATGTTCTCGAGCGCCATGAAGACGATCGAGGCCGCGATCAGCATCTCGATGAGCGGGGGAAACCATAGCGCTTTGGGCGCCAGCCCCATCACCGAAGCGACCAGTGTGATCGAGTGCGCCACGGTGAAGGCGGTGACCACGGACACAAGCGGCCAGATGCGCCGCAGCGGGATCACCAGGCAGAGCAGAAACAGCAGGTGGTCGATCCCGTCCAGGATGTGCGCGAAGCCGAGCGCGACGAAGCGCAGCAGCGCCTGGTGCCAGCGCGGATCGAGGCGGACCCGGCCGGGATTGCCCTGGTACTGGAAGACCCGCTCCGCGCCGTCCGGGGTGATGAAGCGCAGCACGGTCGTGGTGCGGATCCCCAGGTGGGCCCAGGCGGGGTCGATCGAAAAGCGTGACTCGGGGGATGTGATCGGGGTGCGGAGGACCACGTCGAGCATGGCCTGTTCCAGCATCAGCTCGGTGGCGGGGGGGAGGGGCGGGGCGGCGATGTGCGCGACGGCGCGGTCGTAGTCGGCGAAGGAGGGGTCGGAGGGGAGAGAGATGCGGGCGCCGGTGACGACGGGCGCGGGGAGGCGGACGGCCTCTTCGTAAAGGGTGACGTAGTCCGCGATCCACACCTTCGCCTGGTCCGCGAGAAGCTCCGTGGCTTCCTCGATTTCGACGTAGCCGGGGCCCCGCACGGGGAAGTCCACGTCGCGCATCGAGGTGAGGGGGACTCGGAGGACGAGGTGGAGCGCCCCCGCCTCGGCTTTGACGAGGGCGCGCACGATCACGTCGGCGGGGATTTCGTGCGGGGCGGGCGGAGGAATGGCGGCAACGCGTGCGGTGGCCGGGTGCGCGGGCCGGGTGGCCGTGCCCGGGCTGCCCACCCCTCCCGCAGGCGCAACGAGCATCCATATCGCCGCCGCCAGCGCGGCAATCGCACCGCTCCGAAGTGTCCGTCCTTTCATCCAATCCCTCCAACAGGCCAGTCGCTGAGATCCGGCGTCGGCGCACTCCTTCGCG
Source organism: Gemmatimonadota bacterium (assembly GCA_028873845.1). Taxonomy (GTDB): domain Bacteria; phylum Gemmatimonadota; class Gemmatimonadetes; order Longimicrobiales; family Gaopeijiaceae; genus Bin94. The sequence goes on from JAPPNO010000101.1 coordinate 41,698, forward strand.
GACGCGCACCCTCGCGGCAGCGACACGATACCCGGTCGCGCGGGGCCGCCTTCGCCGCCGACGACTACGCCGACGCTTCAACCCTGGCCTTCCCACCCTTGGCTGACAAGCGGTCGGCGCCGTACCTTGCCCCGAGTCGTCCCCCATGCCCCCCTGCCGAGGGAACCATCCCATGAAGCGCAAACAGCTTCTCATCGTCGGCCTGGTCGTGGCCGCCGCGGCCATCTACGTCGCCCAGAACCGCCTCCAGGCCGCGGCCGACCGCGCCGCCGAGGCGCCGATGTTCGAAGTCGACCCGTTCTGGCCCCAACCGCTTCCCAATCACTGGGTTCTGGGGTCCGTCGTGGGGGTCGGCGTGGACTCGCGGGACCACGTCTTCATCGTGCACCGACAAGCGCCGCTCAATGAACGAACCGAGATCGGAGCGGCCCAGGATCCGCCCACCGGCGAGTGCTGCGTGCCGGCCCCGTACGTGCTCGAGTTCGACCCGGAGGGCAACCTGGTGAACTCGTGGGGCGGGCCCGGCGAGGGGTACACCTGGCCCGCATCCAACCACGGGATCACCGTCGACCCGATGGACAACATCTGGATCGGGGGCAACGGCGCGGACTCGCACGTCCTCAAGTTCTCGCGCGACGGGGAGTTCCTTGCGTCCTACGGCGAGGTGGGCGCCGACATGCCCAACAGCAACAGCACCAACTCCTTCGGGCGCGTGGCCAAGATCTCCTTCGACGCCGCGGCCAACGAGGCGTACCTGGCCGACGGCTACGTCAACAAGCGCGTGGCCGTGCTGGACATCAACACGGGCGAACTGAAGCGCTTCTGGGGCGCCTACGGTAACACCCCTGACGACACCCGCCTGGGCCCCTACGACCCCGACGCGCCGCTGCCGCAGCAGTTCCGCAACCCGGTCCACTGCGCCGATCCGTCGAACGACGGCTTCGTGTACGTCTGCGACCGCCAGGCCAACCGCATCCAGGTCTTCCGCAAGGACGGCACCTTCGTGGACGAGGTCCGGATCGCGCCGCGCACGCTGGGCGACGGGTCCACCTGGGACATCGCGTTCTCGCGCGACCCCGAGCAGCGCTACATGTACGTGGCCGACGGGAAGAACATGAAGGTGTACGTGATGGACCGGCTCAACCTGGAGGTGCTCACCAGCTTCGGGGACGGGGGGCGCCAGCCGGGGCTGTTCTTTGCAGTGCACAGCATCGCGACGGACTCGGAGGGCAACATCTACACGACCGAGACCTACGAGGGGAAGCGGGTGCAGAAGTTCGTCTACAAGGGGCTGGGGCCGGTGACGGCGATGAACCAGGGGGCGCCCTGGCCGAGGAACAACTGAGGGGAGACCGACAACCATGAAGATTCGAGCGATTGCAGCCACCGTCGTGCTGGCCGGCGCGGCGACCGGGGCCACCTGGCTGGGCGGGCCCACGACAGAGTTGGGCGACGAGACCCCGCAGGAGGCGATGACCTTCTTCATCACCAGCGCGGGACCGGGTGACGGGGCCAACCTGGGCGGGCTCGAGGGGGCCGACGCGCACTGCGAAACCCTCGCGGCCGCGCAGGAGGCCGGTGGGCGCGGGTGGATGGCCTACCTGAGCACGATCAACGACGACGGGAGCGCGGCGGTCAACGCCCGCGACCGGATCGGGAGCGGCCCGTGGCACAATCACGGCGGCGTGCTGATCGCCGACAACGTCGACGAACTCCACTCCGACGCGGCCAACCTGACAAAGGAGACGATCCTCACCGAGATGGGGGACATGGTCAACGGGCGCGGCGACGACCCCAACATGCACGACATCCTGACCGGGTCGAACATGGACGGGACCGCCTACACCGGCGAGGGCTACGACAACTGCGGCAACTGGACCAGCAACAGCGCCGACGGGAGCGCCGCGGTCGGCCACCACGACCGGACCGGCGGTGGCCAGAATCCGACCTCGTGGAACTCCGCCCACCCGTCGCGGGGCTGCGGCCAGGCGAACCTGCAACGGACGGGGGGCAACGGGTTCTTCTATTGCTTCGCGGCGGGCGGGTGACGGGAAAGGTGACCCGGGCCGCCTGGGCGGGTGCTGCGGCAGCGGCGCTCGCGGCGTGCGCTCCCGGCGAGGAGGGCACTCCGGCCCAGCCCGTCGACACCGTCTTCATCGAGGAGATGACGTGGACCGAGGTGCGCGACGCGATCGCAGGCGGCGCCACCACGGTGATCATCCCCACCGCCGGCACCGAGCAGAACGGCCCTCACATGGTGACCGGAAAGCACCGCTACATCATCGAGGCGGCCAGCGACCGGATCGCGCGCGAACTGGGCAACGCGCTGGTGGCCCCGGTCGTGACCTATGTGCCCGAAGGGAACATCGATCCGCCGTCGGGCCACATGCGCTACGCCGGGACGGTCACGCTGCCGAACGAGTTCTTCATGAAGCTGCTCGAGTACGCGGCGCGCAGCTTCCGGGTCCACGGGTTCACCGACATCGTCCTGATCGGCGACAGCGGGGGGAACCAGCGCGGCATGGAGGAGGTCGCGACCCTGCTGAACGGGGAGTGGGGGGGCGAGGGGGCGCGCGTGCACTTCGTCGGCGACTACTACGGGGCGAACGGCTACCGCGAGTGGCTGGCCGAGCAGGGTGAGACCCCGGAGAGCATCGGGCGGCACGCGGGAATCACCGACACCTCGCTGCTGCTGTACGTCGCGCCGCAGCACATCCGGCAGGACCAGCTCGCGCCGGGGGGCGGGTTCGAGGGGAGCGGGGTCTCGGGGGATCCGACGCGGGCGTCGGCGGAGTACGGGGAGATGGGGATGCGGCTGCGCGTGGACGCGGCCGTGAGGCAGATCCGGGGTGCGGTCGGGGGAGGTTAGGGTGGTGATGCGTGGTTTGGTCCGGTTGGCGACGGTTGCAGCGGTCGTCGGGCTCGTGGCGACGCCGGCCGGGCCGCGGGCCGCCTCCGCCCAGGAACCCCCTCCCCCCACCGACACCGCAACCTTCACTCTGACCGGCGAGATCCTCGACGGGCTCATCGACGCGCCGGTGATCGCCGCAGTCATCAAGGTCCCGGCGCTGCGCCGCTTCGCCTTCACGGACGTGACCGGGCGGTTCTTCTTCACCGACTTCCCCGAGGGCACGTGGGAGATCATCGTCGAGCACCTGGGATACAACACGGTCGAGGGCACGGTCACGCTGACCGAGGGGAACGGCCTCTTCCTGCGCATGACCCCCAACCCGGTGGCGCTGGAAGGACTCAAGGTGATGACGCGGTCGGACCGGCTGCTGGCCGAGAGGCGGCAGCGCTTCCCCTTTCGGGTCACCAGAATCTCCCCCACGATGCTCGCCGACGCAATCAACGCGGATCCCGCCGCCATCTTCCGGCGCAATTCGCTCTCCTACATCAGCGCCTGCCCCACCGGCCCGACCCGCGCGACCGACTGGATGACCCCCGACTGCGTCATGAAGAGCGGGGGCGCGGCCCGGATCCGGGTCTACCTGGACGAGTTCCCCATGGCGGGGGGGATGACCCACCTGAGCGCGATAGCCAGGGAGATGATCCACTCCATGGACTGGATCCCGGAGAAGGCGGAGTTGCGGGTCTACACCAAGGCGTTCATCCAGCGTCTGGACGAGGGGGCGTACAGCCTGGAGCCGCTGATCTGGGAGTAGGGGTTCGATCCGCTAGCAACAGGTGCTGGCACCGCCTGGTGGGCCAGCTACCCGGGACGCTTCCCACGCCGCAGCCGCCACATCACCAGGGCCACCGTGAATCCCGTCCACGCCAATACCACCACGGCCAGCGCGGAGAGTCCGGCGAGCGCCTGGCCGGCCAGTCCCCAGTACTCGCCCGTATGTGCGTAGCGGAGTAATTCCTGGGCACGGTGGTTCGGCGATTCGTCGCGGAACGATTCGGCGGAGACGACGGCACCGGTTTCCCGGTCGACTGCGAGCACAGCTGCCTTCTGCGGCTGGCCGGAGCGCCCGGTCCGCACCTCCACGCGAACTTCCGCGTGGTCCGGGCGGGGGAGCGTGAGCACGATGGTTCGCCATCCGGGGACCTGCGCCCTGGCAGCCGCCAGGGCACCGGCGAGACCCTGTCCCCCACCCACTCCCCGCCCCTCCCCGGCCGTCTCATCGCCCCCACCCCCCATCACCGTCCCCACCACCGGATAGACCCTGTCCCCCACCCCCGGGTACGACATCACCACACCAGTCACCGAAATCACCGCCAGCGGGACGAACGACCAGATCCCCACCACGTAGTGCCAGTTGAGTTTCCGCGCCGGCCCGCGAACGCCACGCCGAAAGACGAGGTTCTCGGTCAGGTTCCTCCGTGTGATCCGGCGTGGCAGCCACAGCAGCGGCCCGGTCAGCAAAAGAAACAGGAAGGCAACGTTGGCCGCGCCCGTCACCGCCCGCCCCTTGCGCATCGCACCCCCCGACACGCCCAGCCAGCGATGCACCCCCCGCACGCCCTCGAAGAAGCCTTCCAAGAGCGGGAAACCCCCGCCCACCACCTCGCCCGTGTACGGATCCACGAAGACGCGCCGGTCCCGTCCCGCATGGACCTGCACGGCTGCGCCGGGACGGTTCCGGTACTCGATGGAGGTGGCCGTGACGGCGACGCCCGACCGCTCGCCCCACACCGCGGCCGCCCCCACGATTTCGTCCGGAGACAGACGCGGGGTGTCCTCCCGCACAGCCACCGAAAGACGCCTTTCCGCCACCGACATCACCACGTCCTCGCAAGCCAGAACGACCCCGGTCGCGGCCATCGTCACGATCAACAATCCGGCGGCGAGCGCCACCGACAGGTGGAGGCGAAAGAGGACCCCGCGTATCAATTCCCGGAACCGCTGACGCAGGGGGTCCGGGGCGGAGGCCTAGCCCGTGGAGAGAATCCCCCCGGCATTCGCACGGCGATGCACTGACTGCTAGTCGAGTTTGACGTACCGCTCCAGCCGGGCGACTTCCTCTTCGTCCACGTACTTCCCGATCTCGCGGCGGAACTGGTCCATGTCCACGTACGGGCGGTACTCCTCGAACTCGTGTGCCATGCGGTCACCCACGCCGGGTATGAGAAGGATTTCCTCGGTGGAGGCGTCGTTCAGGCTGAGGGGCAGCCAGAGCGATTCGTAGGCCGCCAGCGCCGCTTCCTCGCCGATGGTGCCGCTCAGGACGGTGTGGACATCGACCATGTTCGCGAAAGGCCGGGCCGCCGTGAGGGCCGCTACCGCGTCCTCGGTCATGCCCGCCACGGCGCCGAGAGCCTCGGCGGAGGCGTCGTTGGGGTTGAGGAGCCCATCCGCTTCGGCCGCATCCGTAGCGGGCGTCAGGGCCGCCGCCTCCATGGTCTCGGCCGGGGCGGCTTCTTCGGCTTCGCCGGAATCGGTGTCGGCACCGCCGCATGCGAGCGCGAGGGCCGGAAGGAGGAGAAGGCCGACGGGAAAAAAAGGACTATTGGCGCGCATGGTTGCTTTCCTTGTGAGTTGGGGATACGACGAACGGATGCCCGGACGCACGTCCATTCACGGGCACGCTCGTGCACCCGAAACGGGCAGCCAAGATAGACGACGATTCGGGCCATGCCAAGGCGCAACCCTCACGTCATCCGCGAAACGGTCCGGCCCTCCGTCCGGCCCGGGCGGCCCGCCGTCCGCGAAGCACTCCCGGGCTCACCGCGCGCCGCTCATCAGCGCCGGCGTTTCTCGAGCTGCGCCGGCTAGTTTCCAGTCGCGGCCGTGTCGGGCTGTGTTTCGTCGCCCTCGACGTGTTCGTGACCTTCCTCGCCGTGACCCGGATTGCCTTCGTCGCCCTCAACGTGTTCGTGGCCTTCCTCACCGTGACCCGGATCGTCACCCTCTTGAGCGGCGGCCTCGAGCGGTGTCGCCTCCATGGTCTCGGCGGAGGCGTCCGCATCATCGGAATCGGCGTCGCTTCCGCCACAGGCGAGCGCAAGCGTGGGAACGAGAACGAATGCAAGCAGCAGGGTCAGGGTTCCGTGTCGCATCATTTCTCTCCTCTCGGCGAGTAGTGTGACTGCATGAGCTGCGGGATGCGAATCTGCATACCGAGCCTCATCCTGGCGACGAAAAATACGGGCGCGGGCGCCCGCGCGCCAACGAACGTGCCTTCAGAGGTGTCATTTACGCTGTCAGACGGAAGTTGCGCTTCTACAGGTCCCCCCCAAGCCGAGTGCTGAAGACGAAGGCCGACGTGAACCGAAGACCGCCTCTGTTCTCCCTGCTTCTCCCCGGCATGCTCCTGATCCCGCCGGTCACACCGGCCGCGGCGCAGGAGTCCAACGGCTCCGACACCGATGCGGTGGCCCTGGTGGCGCTTCCCATTGCCGACGAGGTAACCATCCGGCTCGACGGCCGGCTCGATGAGACGGCATGGCGAAACGCCACCCCCATCACCGATTTCACCCAGCAGGAACCCGTCGAGGGCGGGGAGCCTTCGGAGCGGACCGAGATCCGCGTCGTCTTCGACGAGGACCACCTCTACATCGGCGCCATCCTCTACGACGATCCCTCCGGCATCCTGGCCTACCAGCGCCAGCGCGACGCCGGCCTGGGCACCGACGACCGCTTCATGTGGATCCTGGACACCTTCCTGGACGGGCGCACGGGGTACTTCTTCGAGATCAATCCGGCGGGACTGATGGGGGACGGGATCCTGACCGGGGGCGGTGGACGGGGTGGGGGCGGGTTCGGCGGGGGAGGCGGCAAGGCGTGGGACGGGATCTGGGAGGCCCGTACCGCAGAGCGTCCGGACGGCTGGTCGGCCGAAATCAGGATCCCCTTCCGGACCCTCAACTTCAACCCTGACCTGGACACCTGGGGGATCAACTTCCAGCGCACCATCCGGCGCCGCAACGAAGAGATTCTGTGGCGCGGCCACCGACGCAACGAGGGACTCTTTCGGCCGGTCAGTGCCGGGCGCCTGACGGGCCTGCAAAACCTGTCGCAGGGGCTGGGGCTGGAGGCCAGGCCCTCGGCCGTGGCGAGCTGGCGCAACGTCCCGGACAACACCGACCCCACCACCTTCCCCCGGGACATCAGCCTCGACGTGAACTACAGCCTCACCTCGAGTCTGCGCGCGTCCGCGAGCATCAACACCGACTTCGCCGAGGTTGAGAGCGACCAGCGGCGCGTGAACCTCACTCGCTTCCCGCAGCGATTCCCGGAGCGGCGAGACTTCTTCCTGGAGGGCTCGGGCGTCTTCACCTTCGCCCCCCGGAGCGGTCCGTCCCCCTTCTTCTCACGGCGGATCGGACTCAGGTCGGGCGAACAGATCCCCATCCGGTACGGAACGCGCCTGACCGGACAGGCGGGCAGGTACGAGCTCGGGTTCTACCAGATCGGGACCAGTGCGCATACGTACCTGCCCTCGGGCGCTGAAGCCGATCTGACCGTTCCCGGCGAGAACTTCACGGTCGCGCGCGTCAAGCGCTCGATCCTGGAGCAATCGGCCATCGGCGCCATCTACACGCGCCGGTCCGCAGCCGCCGACCCCACGGGCCAAACCCCGGAAGTCGGCCACACCGTGGGCTTCGACCTGCAGCTCAACACGCGTCGCTTCCTGGGCGACAACCGGGCCGAAATGGAGGCCTTCTTCGTCTGGAACTCCAACCCGGATCCCACCGTGGACCGCTCGCTCGGCGATCTGACCGCGCGCGGCTTCCGCTTCAACTTCCCCAACGATGTCTGGCAGGCGCACCTGTCCTACCGCGAGTTCGGTGACGACTACCGGCCGACCCTCGGATTCGTGGCCAGGAACGGTTTCCGCCGGGTGGAACCACGCATCGGCTGGGCCCCGAGGCCCGCAAGCATCGACTGGATCCGGCAGCTGGAATTCGCGGTCCAGTTCCGCAACCTGACCCAGCTCGGCACCGGCATCCTGGAGGAACGGGAGTGGCAGCTGGACCTGTTCGACATCGAATTCGAGAGCGGCGACAACTTCGAGGTGGGAGCCACCCGGACGCTGGAATACCTGGACAACGGCTACGAGGTCAGCGAAGGCATCGACATCCTGCCGGGCGAGTACACGACGTGGGAGTGGAGCGCGAGAGGCCGCACAGCGTCGCGGAGGCGCGTGTCGGGGGGTGGCAGCGTGAGCCGGGGAGGGTTCTGGGACGGCGACCGGACCCGATACGATCTGCGCGCGTCGTTTCGGCCCAACCCGGGTGTGAGCATCTCGCTCAACTTCGAGCACAACGCGGTGACGCTGCCACGGGGCGAGTTCACGGCCGACGTGTACGAGGTCGAAGGCGAATGGAACCCCAGCCAGTGGGTCGGCCTGACCAACCAGATCCAGTACGACAACGACAGCGACATCGTGGGACTGTTCGCGCGCCTCCGCTGGATCGTGCGGCCCGGCAACGATGTCTTCCTCGTATACACGCACAACTGGCGCAACCTGGGCCTCGACATCCTCGACGACCGCGACCTGATCACCCTGTCGCGCGGCGGCGCGGTCAAGGTCAACTACACCTACCGGTTCTGAGGGAATCCGCCCAGGCCGGGCGGGCCGGGCGGGCGGTGGGATTCGCCGCCGCCACCGAGTGGAGCCAACCGGGATCGAACCGGTGACCTCTGGCTTGCAAAGCCAGCGCT
>JAPPNO010000088.1 GCA_028873845.1 Gemmatimonadota bacterium
GCGCGACATCGTGCGCTTCGCGCTGGAAACCGGGCTGCTGCGGCCCGAAGCGGAAGAGTAGGCGGAAACTGCCCTAGACAGTCCGCATCGTGGGTCTGGGCGCGACTGTCCGGCGTCCGGGGAGGCCTTCGGGGGCCCAGTGCATTCCCGTTCGAGAAAAGGGATGAGATGAGGGGACGCGGGAATGGTGACACATATAACTCGTTGTTGTAAAACAGTTTATGGTCACAAAAGACATGACCGTCACCGTGACGGACCCTTTCGCCTCCGCCCCGAGAGCCACGACCGATCCCGCGGCCGAAATGGTGACGACACCCTCGCCGGATACCGACATCCCGTAGCTCAGGGGCTGGCCGTCCGGTTCCCGGAAGTGGGCGGACACGTCCACCGATGCAGACTCTCCCACCGGCATTTCGCGCGACTCGATCTCGCCGACCGCCACTGGCGCACGGTTGGGAACCAGTACCCGGAACTGCTGATGCCCCGTCAGCTCCGTCACATCGGTCGCGGTAACCGTGACCACGCTCGTTCCCAGCGAGATCCCCGCCACCGTCAACGCACTCCCCGAAACGGAGACGGTCGCGACGCCCGCATCCGAGGTGGTGGCCCGATAGCTCAGAGGGTCGCCGTTCGGGTCCTCGAAGCAGGCGCTCACCGTGGCCCGTTCGCCCACCACCACCGTCTGTTCCGGAATCGTCCCGCAGGATCCCGGCGGCTGCGGGTTCTCGCACGCGGCGAGCAATCCCGCGCCACACATGGCAATCATCACCCGGCTGACGTGTCCATCCCGATCCATCCGGCTTGCTCCGTACATCAGGTTCTCCCGGGTGCGAACCTGTCCCATGACATCCGTGGCGTGCGCGCTCTTTAGAGTGGGTGAAGCTGTACGATAGCATACAGGTAGAGACTTGAACGCTGCAAGTGGCGGGGTCGGTGGCTCCGGGTACGGCGGCTTTGATCAGCACGCTACTATGTAATGTCTACTTTACATTATGTCAGGTACAGCATACATTCTGCCCCCCCACCTTCTCGGCGAAACGGGCGCCCGGAAAGACCACAGCCGCCAGGGAGTCCCGTGGGCTGCGGTCTCCGGGGCCGACCTCCGCGACCCCGTCCCGGCTACGGCGACAGACTCAGCGCAAACACCAGGAACGCCCGGTTGCCACTCTCCGAATCGGACGGATTCACGATGTACGAGACGCTCACCGGCGGCGCGAACGAGTCCGTGATCGGGAGCTCCGTGCTGCCGGTGATGCCCAGGTTCACGAGCGCGAAGCCCTCGGTCGCGTAGAATCCGCTCTCGCTTGAAACCGCGCCCGCGTGCAGCCCGATTTCGACATCCCCTGCCATGAACGGAACGCTCGCCTCGAAGTAGATCGGTCGTTCCGCCTCTCCGTCCTCGTTCTCGTCCAGCAACATTCCCGCGTAGAGCGACACGGGAAACGCTTCCGTGCCGGAAACCGCCACCGAGAATTCCTGGGTGTGGGCGTCCTTGTCGCGGAATTTGTCCGCACGGGGCCCGGGGAAGTAGTAGTCCGTGAACCCCACCGCGAAGCTGGCGCCCGCAGCGGTCTCGTAGGTATAGGTGGCCCACAGGTCGTTCTCGTTGGCGCCGGCCCCCGAAGCGCTGATCGAGTACGATCCCCAGGCGCCGAATTCGAGTCCCCCCAGAGCAATGGTGAGCCCGGGCTGGACCGACATGGACTCGCCGAAGTCGAGGCCGCGCCACACATAGCGGCTTACGACGTCGGCGCCGATCGAGGCGGACTGCGCGGAGACGGGGCCCGCGATGACCGCAGACGCAATGAGGGCCGCGGCCGCGATAGCGCCGCAATGTCGGACGGGTGTGTTCAAGGGATGCATCATTGGGCAGCTCCTTTCGTTGAGCCCTGGCGATGTGGCAATGGTGAGCGTGAGTCTCTTCGTGTCGACCTCTTGGCCGGTTTCAAGTTTCATGGCGGGTAACCGTGACTTCGGGTGTCAGCACCTCCTGCGCCGATCCACTGAAGACGCCCCGGTTGGGGGGCACGTCGCCGTAGTCCCGGCCGACCGCCACGCGAATGTGCCGCTCGTCGTCCCCGCTGTCGTTTGTAGGATCCAGCCCGACCCATCCCAGGTCGGGGAACCAGCACTCCACCCACGCATGGCTGGCGGCCGGGGCGGCCCCGGCGGCATCCGGTCCCAGATAGCCCGATACATACCGGCAGGGAATGCCCCGGATCCGCATGATCGACGCCATGACGTGGGCGTAGTCCTGGCACACCCCGCATCCGGTCTCGAGAATGCTTTCGATCGGCGAATCGGCTGCCGTGCTGCCCGGCGTGTACTCGAAGACGCGATGGAGCGTCGCGCTTAGCTCCCGCGCGCTTGCGAGGGGGTCGTTCCCGGCCTCCAGACCATGCGCGCGCATGAAGCGGTCGAGGGTGGGGGAGCGGCGGACAAAGGGACTGGGCTGCAGCATCAGCAACAGCTCGGGATCGCGAACGCCCGTTTCCATCCTCTCCCACACGCCGGAACCAAGGCTGTCCGGCAGGCTCCTCCGAGGCCCGGTCTCGACGGTGGAGCGAGTACGTACGACGAGATGTTCATGAGGGCCGGGTCGGTCCAGGAAATGACCCTTGTTGTTGAAGGGACCGTCGAAGGTGGAGACCGGTCCGTCCGGGTCGGTCTCGATCGCGAAGTCCAGGAGTACCTGGCGCCGGTCCTGCAACGGCTGCACGTACAGGGTCATGACCGAGGAGTGCACCGGCGCACTGTAGCGGAAATCCAGGGTGTGCTCGATCGCGTGGCGGGTGATCATGTGGGCAGTCCGTCCGCGATCGGGTAGTCGACGTAGGCGGCGATCACCCGGTCGTGCAGGGCCTGGCCGTTCTCGGCCAGCCGCCCGAAGAGGCCGGACTCTCCGGTTTCCGCGGGCGCGGCACGGTCGGAGTTCCCGGAGTCCGCCTCCACGATGGCCGCCAGCCTCAGCGCCATGCGATGGGGGGGCGCCATGGGATGCCGGTTGCCCAGCGGGTCGATTCCCATGAGCAGATTCTCGATCCGGTGCAGGGCGAACCGCAGGGAGCGGGGGACTTCCGGGTCGCGGATCATCAGGTCCAGCACTTCGTCCCGGTGAACCGTCATGGTGTAGCGGCGGCAGTACAGCTCGTACGCACTACAGACCCGCAGCAGGTCGGCCCACGAGAGCGCGGGCCGCTGCCGGGGCGCGCACCCGATCCGGTCCCAGGTGTCGAGCAGCGCGGCCTGGTGCTGAAAGCGTTCCACAAAGCGGCCCAGTTCCAGAAACCGCCAGGCGTCGTCGCGCGGCATGACGGCGTCCACCGCTCCCGCCAGCAACCGCAGCCGGTCGATGCCCTCGGAGACGAGTTCGGCCGGGCTCACCTTCCAGGCACCGGGGAAGTCGCAGTCCCGGATCCACAGGTAGCCCCGGTTCAGGCAGGTCCACACGCGCAGCGGCAGCTGGGGACGCAACTGGCTTGCGTTCGCCCGTGCCGCTCGCCAGCACGAAATCATCGAGTCGGGGATAGTCTGGTTCTCGATCAGCGTGCCTGCCAGCGTGTACGCATCGGCGATCAGAAAGGCCTCGGCCTCGTCGGCGTCGTCCGCGGGCGTGTCCGGGGCGGCCTGTCCGAGGGTCCGGTAGAGCACCCTCCACCCCAGAGCCAATTCGTCGGCGGGCCTGTCCACCAGTCCGGCGAGCTGGTGGCGCAACAGCCGGGCGGTGTGTTCCGTTCGCTCGACATACCGGCCCATCCAGTAGAAGTCCGCCGCCTCGCGCGCGAGCATGATGCCTTCCCCCCTCCCTTCGTCAGTCGCGCAGGACCCAGAGGTCCTTGCAACCTCCGCCCTGGCTGGAGTTCACGACCAGGTTGCCCTTCGCCAGTGCCACACGGCACAGTCCACCCGGCACGACATTCTGCCCGTCGCGTCCGTGCAGCGTGAAGGGGCGCACATCCACGTGGCGGGGCTGGAGGCTCCCGTCCACGAAACAGCTCGCCCGCGAAAGGTCCAGAACCGGCTGGGCGATGAAGTTGGTGGGGTCGCCGCGCAGCCGGCCGGCATACTCCTCGCGTTCGCGCGCGTTCGACTGGGGCCCGACCAGCATCCCGTAACCGCCGGAGCCGCCCACCTCCTTGACCACAAGGTCCTGCAGGTTGTCCAGCGTGTAGGCCAGGTCGTCGGGTCTGCGGCAGAGGTGGGTCTTCACGTTGGCCAGGATGGGCTCCTCGCCAAGGAAATACCGAATGATGTCGGGAATGAAGGCGTAGATCGCCTTGTCGTCCGCGACGCCGGTACCCGGGGCGTTCGCAAGGACCACGTTGCCCGCGCGGTAGGCGTGGAAGAGGCCCGCAGCCCCCAGCATCGAGTCGCCGCGGAAGGTGACAGGATCGGTGAAGTCGTCGTCGATGCGCCGGTAGAGCACGTCGATGCGCCGAAGGCCCGAGGATGTGCGCGCGTAGAGATTGGCGTTGTGAACCACCAGATCGCGCCCCTCGACGAGGTCGGCCCCCATCTGGCCCGCCAGGAAGGCGTGCTCGTAGTAGGCCGAGTTGTAGCGGCCCGGGGTGAGGACCGCCACCCGCGGCGTGCCCGCGCGCGAACTCAGCGACACGAGCGTGGAATAGAGGCGTTCGGGGTATGCGGAGACCTCGCGGACCCGGTGTTCGCGGTACAGGGTGGGCAGTGCCCGCTTGGTGGCCTCGCGGCAGGCCAGCATGTAGGACACACCGGAAGGGACGCGCATGTTGTCCTCGAGCACGGCGAATCCCTCGTTGGTGCGCACGACATCGGTGCCGCCCACGGCCACGTAGACGTCGTGCGGCACCCTCACACCGCGCATTTCGACCCGGTACTGGGGACAGCCCAGCACGAGGTCGGGGGGCACCACCCCATCCCGCAACGAATCGCCCTCGTTGTAGATATCGCGCAGAAAGAGGTTCACCGCGCGCATGCGCTGTTTGATCCCGTCCTCGATGTGCCGCCACTCGGCGGCCGTCAGGATGCGCGGCACACAGTCGATCGGGATGATGTGCTCGGACACCTCCTCCTTGCCGAGCACGGTGAAGGTGATGCCTTCGTGGAGGAAGAGGCGGTGCACGCTGTCCTGCACCCTGCCCAGTTCCTCCGGCGGTATCCGGGTCAGCGCCGTGGCGAGACGGCGCGTGGCAGACCGGACCGTCCCGTCCGCCTCGAAAAACTCGTCGAAGAAGCGGGGATCCAGTTCGTACTGCGCGAACGCCCCCGCCCCGGGGGGGGGGGGGGGGGGGGGGGGGGGGGGGGGGGGCCCCCGCGGGGGGGGGGGG
>JAPPNO010000131.1 GCA_028873845.1 Gemmatimonadota bacterium
ACTGGGCCGATGGCGGCGAGACGAGCCTGGCCAACACGATCCTGCTCTGCCGCCGGCACCACCGCCTCGTCCACGAGGGGGGGATGCGGATGGCCCTGGACCGTGACGGCAAGGCCGCGTTCTTCACGCGGACGGGTCAGGTGCTCGGGGGCTCACCCCCGTTGCCGGAGGTCACCCGGCAACTGCCGGAGCCCCCGCCCCCGCCCCCCGACCGCCTCTCCAACGGCGCCCCACGCTTCGTCGACTCGGCGGTCCCGCTGCCGCTGGAACTCGCAGCGCTGGAGGCGGTGCAGTGATCGGGCGCCCACCCGTCGCCGCGGCAAAACCCGGGACGCGAGCATGTCGGAATGGGACGGGCCACCGGCGGGATTCGTGCCGCCCAAGTCAGGTGCGGCGTCTCGCACGAGACGGTGCGGCGGGTGCCGTCAATCCGTGGCGGCGCGTCGGCCGGGTGATCCCGCCCCAGCGCAACGCCGAACTTCCGCCTGGCAGACGGCCGGAGCCCGAATCCTGAGCCAGGGCCGACTGGCAATTCACCACGGACCACGCACCCGTCAAGCGCCTCACATGTGAGGTGTGACATGACGCTGGGCAGGCGCGCCCGGACGCCCCCGTTTCACGCGGATCGACCCGGGATACCGACCCACGGTCCTGTCCGCGGTCAGGAGGATTACCCCCTCGATGCGGGCCTGGGCTATCAGAATCCGGTCGAACGGGTCCTGGTGGATCGGCGGTAACAGATCGACGGCGGCTACGTGGGTGCCGGTGACCGCGAGCTCCCTGTAGCCGTTCTCGAGCAGGCCGCGCCGCAGGATCAGTGGATCGACATCGAAGGCTCGGCGATCCAGGCCGCTCTTGATGGCCACCTCCCACACCGAAGCGGCACTGTAGAGCAACTCCGTCTCCTCGAAGTCGTCGGAGACCGCAATCCTGCCGGCCAGACGTCACTTCCTCCTCGCCATCCCCCGCATCGCCGGAATCACGTCGCCCTGCGCACACGACTCGATCAGGATTCCCAGCCGCCGCTGGCGCGTTTCTTCGCGCTTGGCGCTCACCACCCACCAGGTCACCTGCTTCCGGTACGAGGGCCGCTCATCCTCCCAGTACCGCCACGCCTCCGGCACGGCCTTCAACTCCCGCTCGTACTCTGGCGGCAGCGACACTTCGCCCTGCTCGTACGCCGCCCTCCTCTCGTTCGCGGGGTCGCGGGCGTGGTAGGCGGCCATCCCCGCCTCCGTCACCCGCCCCTCCCCGATCAGGTGCTTCATGCGGCCGAGGTTGCGCGCGCTCCAGTGGCTCACTTGCCTCCGCGGCGTGAAGCGGATCCTGTAGCTCTTCTCGTCGATCGACTTGCGGATGCCGTCGATCCACCCGAAGCAGAGCGCTTCGTCCACCGATTGAGGCCAGTCGACGCTGGGGATGCCCGTCGCCTTCTTGTAGTAGCCGACCCAGAGTGCGTCGGCGCTGTCGTGGTGGGTCTCGAACCAGGCGCGCATGTCGGCGGGAGTGGGGAAGAAGACGGGGTCGCTCATCGCGGCGTCATTGTCCACCGCTCGGCCGCCACCGACTCCACCCGGTCGCGCGAGTAGAAGACCGGGAAGAAGCGGTCGTTGGCCCAGAGCTCGAAGAGGTTGTCGTAGAAGGGCGAATCGGGGTCGCCGGATTGGCCGGGGGTGTTGCTGCCGACCGTGCGGTCCCAGTCCCCCGTGTCGACGATGATGCGGAAGGACGCGCCCGAGGTCTGGTTGTCGCCGCCACCGGTGTTGTTCAGGGTGTAGCTGTAGCCCCCGCGCGGGAGCGGGCCGACGGTGAGACGGGCGGCGATCTCGGCCGGGGCGGCGCGGGAGAGCGGGTGGAAGATTGTGGCGTGCTTGTAGTCCGGCTGGCCGTACTGCCACCGGTCCATGTCGCCGCCGAGTTTTTCGCGCAGGGCGGCGACCGCCTCCTCGAGGCTGCGGAGCAGAACCGCGTCGCGTCCGGCGATGGGGTCGTCACCGAACTCGCCGCCGGGCGCGGTCAGGTGGCCGATCACCTTGGTGAGGGCCATGCCGCGCAGATGGCGCCGCTCGGCCGCCGGGATGAAGAGGCCGTTGACGTTGCCGCGCAGGCGCCCCTCGAACGCCACGTAGATCGCTGCCGCGACGGACTCCGGGGCCAGCACGAATTCCCAGTCCAGGAGCAGCTGGCGGGCGCGTTCGACATCGTCGCCGGCGGGGTGGACGTGCCGCAGCATGGGGACGATCGTCCGCGCCGGGATCGAGTGGTAGTCGGTCTGCAGCGCCATCATGTCGGCCATGGAGTGGAGCCGTCCCGAGCCGAGGACCTCGACCGCCCGCGCCCAGCGGTAGGGGTCGGACCACTCGTAGCCGATCGCGTCCATGTGCGGGTAGTCGTCGGGGGTGAGGTGGTTGTTGGCGGTCGCGAAGAAGCCTTCGGGGGGGTTGTGGACACTGGGCTTGGCCTTGATGGGGAGGTAGCCGTCCCACTCGTAGCGGCCGTCCAGACCATGTTCTCGCCCGGGATGTTGGAGTAGTTGCACGCCTCGACGAACTCCTCCCAGGTCTTCGCCTGGTTCATGCGCAGGCTTGCCAGGTAGGGGGCGCCGCCCGGCTCCAGCCACGCGGCCCGAACCGCGTACGCGACACGGCTGCCGGGGTCCTCGAAGACGACCGGGCCGTGCCGCGTGTACTTGAACTCGGCCGTGTGGGGCGCCCGTCCCTTCACCGGGATCTCCTCGGTGATGACGGTCATCTCCTCCCAGCCGTCGCGGTAGCGGTAGCGGTTGGGGTCGTCCGGGTCGGTCTCGTAGACGTACAGGTCCTCGCCATCGGTGCGGAAAACGGTGAGTCCCCACGCGCCGTACCCGTTGTGCCCGATGCTCACGCCGGGGATCTCGGGCTCGCCGCCGCCGATCACGTTCCAGCCCGGGCCGACCAGGTGCACCCAGTAGCGCAGCGACGGCGCCGACTGGGCACGGTGGGGGTCGTTCGCCATGAGGGGGTAGCCGCTTTCGCTCAGACGCCCGCTCACGACCCAGTTGTTGGAGCCGAGGCTCTCGAGGTCCGGCCAGGTGAGGGCGCCCGGCAGCCCGAGGGCGTCTGCGGGCCTTCCCGCGACAACCGGGGTGGACTCCGACGCCGCGCCCGGGAAAGCCGTCGCGCCGCGCACGCCGCCTGCGGCCGCTTCCAGTCTCCCCAAAGCCTCTGAATCCCCCCGGTGATCCGGAACCAGGTGTTCGCGCCGGAACCGCACCCGTCCCCGGAAGGCATTGTAGAGCCCGAGGATGTCCTGGCTCAGAAGCGCACCGTCGATCGCCGGGTCGAGGGTGATGTCGGGATCGCCCGGATGGAAGTTCGCGGCGCGCTTCACCGCTTCGGCGCCCACCGCCACCACCGCACGGCCGTAGCCGAGCTCCGTGCCGATGTTCCCCAGCAGCCCCTGATGGCGCGAGATCACGACCTCCGGCGTCCAGCGCTTCGGACGGATGCCGAGCAGCTCGAACTCGATCGGAAGGAGCTCCGGATTGGTTTCGGTCTCGGCGATGTAGGCGTTCACCCCGTCCACGTAGGCGGGGATGATCCGCGAGCCGCGGTCGTGGTAGTGGTTCATCTCCGCGGTCATGTCGCCGCGGTACCGGAAAAGGCGGAAACCGATGTCGCGCTGGAGTTCGTCCGGACCGAGCATCTCGGCGACCGTGCCGGTGGCCTGCGCGCGCCAGACCTCGAACTGGAAGAGCCGGTCGCGGGCGGCCGCGTAACCCTGCGCGAAGAAGAGGTCGTACTCGGTCTCGGCGTAGATGTGGTTGATCCCCCAGCGGTCACGGATGATCTCGACGGAGGCCTGGAGGCCGGGGAGGGTGAGGGTGGTGGGGGACTGGGTTAGTGCGGCGGTGCGCGGGGAGACGGCCGGTGCGGCGGGTTCCTGCGCCAGGGCGGGGGCGTGACCGTGGGCGAGGAGGGCTCCCGTGCCCAGAGCGGTCAGGAAGCGGATGGGGACGTACATCTCGAGCGACCTTCCGGGAGGTTGGGTTGAAGGGAGGGTCCACAGGGAATCCAAGATACGGACTATCGGCCATTGGGGCCCCATCCCGTGGCGAACGAACGACCTGCGCCGTACCCTCACCCTTTGGCCGATCGCATCCCCCCGCCAGCGATCCCGGAGTCCGTCGTGCCCGCCGCATGAGGTAGAGGACCATGAAAACGCACGCTGTCGCTTTCCTCGCATCCCTGGCCGCCTGCGTCGCGTGCGCGCCCGGTCCACGGCCGGCACAGGCCCAGACGGGATTCTTCATTCGCCTTGCCCCCGAGGTGAGCTCCGTCACCGTCGAGCACACGAAGACGGTCACGATCGGAGGCGGATCGAGTACGAGCACCTCGTCGGCCAACGGTTTCGGAGCGGCCGTCGTCCTGACTGGCGGGCTGCGCTCCTCTCCATCGGCCGGGTGGGTGTTCGGCGGCGAGCTGGAAGCCGTCCTCCCGTCACCGCGCCTGATCGAGGGCATGATCGACCCGACCAATTCCGGCAATCCCCACGACGTGTGGCCGGGGCGCTGGGAGTTCAGCGACAAGTTCGCCATGGGAGGCACCGTTCTGGCGGGTCGCAGCGTCGGGGACGGGGGCAGCCGGGTCTACCTGCTCCTCGGATTGCGCCGGTCGCGGGGGGAATTCGCCACCGGCGGCACCAACCCCGAGACGGGCATCGCGGGCGAGGACCGCGAGCGGCTCGGCCACTGGCCCGTAAGCGGCGGGATCGGAATGACCGTGGACAGGAGGTGGCCGGTGGATCTTCGGGTCCGCTATTTCCGGTCGGTTGTGGACTGGGTCATCTCGCAGCCGGACCTGGGACTCGACTACGGGTACGTGGTGAGCGGCCTGTCCTTCTCGGTGGGGATCGGCAGGGGGTCGGATCGCTGAAAACCACCTCGGAAGGCCGGACGAGACCGCCTGACCCGGGGACCGGGGAATCGGCGGGGCGCGGCGGGATTCGCAGGTCCCGGGTACCTACTTCCCTCGCGGCGGGAATGGGATCAGCGGCGAGGTGGTCGCCTGGTAGTCGCTGTAGGCGGGGTACTTGGCAGCGGACAGTGCTTCGGTCATCCGCAGCGACGGGATGATCAGCAGGATCAATCCGATGCAGCCCAGGCCCGTCCAGTGCAGCCACTGTCCCGAGGCCGCAACCGAAAACAGGTAGAACACGCACCACATCGCGATCTCGCAGAAGTAGTTCGGGTGCCGGCTGTAGCGAAAGAGTCTTGTGGTGAGGAACGGACGCTCGACCTCCTCGCCGGCCGCGATCCGCCGCTTCTTGTCCTCCTGGAAGTTCCACTGTTGATTGTCGGCGATGGCCTGACCGATGAGGAGCACGAAGAACAGCCCGGCAGCCAGATAGTCGAGCCCGCCCAGCGGTGCATCGCCGAACTCCCAGGCCCGGTGCACCGGCGAGACGAGCAGCCACAGAAGGACGAGCTGAACGGGGTAGATGAAGGTGATGCTCAGCACCTGGAACAGCGCCGGGCTCATCTTTTCGCGCAAATGCGCCCAGCGGTAGTCCTCGTCGCCCTTCCGGTAGCCCCCCTTGCGGGCGAAGTTGTGGGTCAGGCGCGCGCCCCACAGGACCACCAGCAGCGTCATGACGTTGACGCGCGCCCACTCGATGCCGGTCGCGAAGGCGACGATCAGGCAGAAGACCGGCGGACATATGGGCCAGAGGCGATCGATCCAGCCGGACTCGCGGTCGATCAGGGACAGGAGCCACCCCGCGAAGGCGATGATCAGGCTGACTTCGAGTGCGGTTCCGAAGGGGGCGCCTTCGAGGGGGTTCGGGATGAAGTCGAGTCCGAACATGGTGTGGGTGCCCTGAGTGGGGAGCGTCGACCGCTACGGTGGTGGTGGGCTGCTACGGTAGCGGTTGGCGGGTGGCTGGGACAGGCGGGGCAAGTCGGTTGTCCGCTGACGCGACGATTTCGTACCGCCTTTCCTATCGTCACTCTCCCAGCGAAGGCCTGGATCGCGTCTGGACCAGTCGCGTTGGCCCTCCAACGGCTGTCAGGTTATCGAAGTCGGAGTCGGCGGATTCGAGTCCGGCTCCGTGCCGGAGTGCGCACGCGGCAATGAGGACATCGGTTGCCGGAACGGTGACTCCCCGCTCTCGAGCTCCGGTTGCGAGCTCGTAGGCCCTGCTCCACACCTCCTGGTCGATCGGCAGCTCCGGCAGCACACGGGCGAAGTCCCGCAAGACCTTGCGTTCACGCTTCCCCCGGGCGCCGTTCCAGAGTTCGAGCTGAACCAGCGGACACCAGCAGGCTTCCCCGCTCCGCAGCGCCCTTTCGACGCGAGCGCGAACCCTGGAGTTGCCGTCCGGTCGCAGGAAGTGGATCCAGGAGGACGTATCGACGAGGATCAACGGCTCAGCCCCTTCGGCGAATCGCTTGAATCTCTTCCGGCATGACCAGGTCGGGGCAGCTTCCGGCGTACCCGGTGAGCTCCGCCATTCTCATGCGCCGGTTGAAGTAGACGATGGCGCCGACGATGGCTTCGCGCTTGGTCCTCGCGTTGGTGAACCTGATCGCGTCCGCGAGCTCTTGATCTGGAATATCTACAGTGGTCTTCATGATTCCATGATAAGCGTTTAGGGAATATGGATCAACTATGGTGATATTCTCAGAGCACGACCGAGTTCATTCGCGTCGGATGGAGTCACGGCGTGAGGCTGGCACGTCTACGTTGACGTCCTTGAGTTCGCGGACTCCGGCGCCCGCCGGGTTCGTCGTCCATGGTGTGGACGAGACGGCCGTGGGCGATGAGGTCGGGGGCGCCGACGGGCTCGCCGCCGCTCCGCAGGACGATGCCCGGGGTGCCGTCGCATCCGGTTAGCAGGCCGACCCCGGCGGCACCCGCCGCGGCGCCCAGGAACCGGCCTCGAGTCAGTGACGTCATGTCGCCTTCCTGTCACCCAGGCGGATGTCATGGCGGGTACTATGTCGGTGAACGACAGCGCCGTCGCGTTCGGGCGAGAAGGAGCGCGGAAAAATCACGGGAGCGATTGACGGTGGATTCGGCGGACGTGTATCTTCCGGTCTCCCTAAACGATAAGGTAACCCCATGAAGACGATGAAGACGATCACACTGGCATTGCTCGTAGGCCTGACGGGTTGTGGACTGACGGACCCGGAAGACGATTTCGTGGAAGTATGGTCCGGTATCGCCATCCCGCTGGCGTCCAACGTCGCCGCCGGCGCCGATACGACGGCAGCCGATACGACGTGGGTCTTCGTCTTTCATGAACGCGACACCCAGTCCAACATCGTTCACGCGACCATAACGATCTATGAGACGGAAACGGACCCGTGCGAGTTGTGGTGGCTGGACGATACGGGATCACCGTGCTACTACGTGACCAAGGGATCGGGCATTCAGGTTCCTTTCGATGATCCCGAAACCCGCGTAGTCGACTTCACGTTGCCGACCCTCGGCGAGTGCGAACTGGCCGGGCCGGTCACAGCCGAAGACGTATGGGCAACGCTGTTTCGGTGCGGCCCGTCGAAACGGTCCTACTACCGGATCGACTTCACGGAGGTGGTGGAGGAGGCCGGTTAGGCCGGCCATGATCCGCTCCTAAACGGATTCCGGGTCCCCCTCCCCCGCAGAAAACGGCCCCCCGACCACGCGCTTCACGTCGTCCATCACCGTGCCCGCATCCTCCGGCGGCTCGGTGAACAGGCTCACGACAATCGTGACCGCGAACCCCACCGCGAAGCCGGGGATCATCTCGTAGAGATCGTAGAAGTGCTGCTTGACGGCCAGCGTCCAGATCACCGCCGTGAGGAATCCCGAGATCATCCCCGCGATCGCGCCGGCACGCGTCGTCCCCTTCCAGAATAGCGAGCACAGCACGACCGGCGTGAAGGCCGAGGCCAGTCCCGACCAGGCGAAGAGGATGAACCAGAAGAGCATGCGGCTCTCGGGCAGCGCCACCGCAAGTCCCCCGAGCCCGATCACGATCGTCAGCACCCGTCCGATCAGCGACAGCTTCCGGTCCGGGTAGTCCGGCCGGTAGACCTTCTGCACCACGTCCCGCACCACCGCCGATGAGGCCAGGATCAGCAGGGAGTCCACCGTCGACATGATCGCCGCCAGCACCACCACCAGGATCACCCCCGCGACGATCGCCGGAAACAGCTCGGTGGACATGACCGGGAGGATCGTCTCGTGGTCGGTCAGGCCCGGGAAGAGAGCGCGTCCCGCGATCCCCGTCAGCACCGCTCCGATGTCGAAGACGATCATGCACACGACCGCCATCACCCCGCCCCCGAGGATCTCGCCCCGGCTGCGCGCCGACATGAAGCGCGTCAGCAGCTGTGGCGCTCCCAGGAACGCCAGCCCGATCCCGACGAAGCTCACCGCGCTCATCACCCCGGTCAGCGTCAGCCCGTGTTCGCCCATCGGCCTGAGCAGCGCGGGGTCCGCCGCCCCGATTGCGGCCATCAGTTCTCCCCAGCCCCCCGCGTGCACGATCCCCACGATCGGCAGCACCAGCAGGCACAGGAACATGAGCACGCCCTGAAGCACGTCGCTGTACGCCACCGCCTTGAACCCGCCGATGCTGGTGTACAGGAAGATGACGGCCGCCCCGATCAGGACCCCGCCCTCGTAGCTCGTCCCCAGGAAGGACGAGAATGCCTTGCCCGACGCGGTCAGCTGCGCGGACGTGTACGCCCAGACCATGCTGAAGATGATGATCGCGCTTACGAAGCGGATGATGTGTGCACGGTCGGCGAAGCGGTCGGACAGGTAGTCGGGGACCGTGATCGCGTCGTAGCGGTCGGTGTACTCCTTGTACGGGCGTGCAACCAGCGACCACGCGAGCGCCACCCCGATCACTTCGCCCAGGACCACCCAGAGCGCGTGGAAGCCGACCAGGTACCCCATCCCGGTCAGGCCCAGCAGGAGCCAACCGCTCTCTCCCGTGGTGTTCGATGAGAAGGCGATCACCCAGGAGGGAAGCTTCTTGCCCGCCACGTAGAAACCCTTGACCGAGCGGCTCTCGCGGCTGCCCCACCAGCCGATTCCGATGAGGATGAAGAAGTAGCCGATGAGGACCGCGATGATGGCGGTGTTGGCGCCGGCGTTACCCATCGGCCTTCTCCCCGCCGGCCTTGCGGATGTCGGCGTCGCGGTGGATCAGATAGGCGGCCACGACCAGGATGACGCCCGGCACGGTGCTCGCGGCCATGAGGAGCCAGGTGCCGAGCGAAAGTCCGGCGATCATCGTCGGGCCTCCACGGTCGCGCACGCCCGCTCCAGGCGAGCCGTCACCTCTTCCATCTCTTCCTCCTCGATGAGCAGCGAGGGCCCGAGCCGGATCACGTGTCCGTGCAGCCCTCCGATTCCGATGAGCAGGCCCTCGTCGCGGGCCGCGTGCAGCAGTTTCCCCGCCAGGCGCGGCGATGGTTCCTTCGTGGCGGGATCCTCGACCAGTTCGATCGCCTGCATGAGTCCCATTCCGCGGACCTCGCCGATCCAGTTGTAGCGGGCGCCCAGGGCGTCGAGTGCGTTGCGCAGCTGTCCGCCCCGGTCGCGCGCCCGGGTCCTCACATCCTCTGCGTGCATGACCCCCAGCGTCGCCACCATGGCGGCCATGCACACCGGATTGCCGCCAAAGGTAGAAATGGTCTTGCCGCGCCAGCTCCCGGCGATCTCCGCCGTGGTGGTGACCGCCCCGACCGGCATCCCCCCCGCGATCCCCTTGGCCATGACCATGATGTCGGGGACGATATCCCAGTGCTCGATCCCGAACCAGTGCGTGCCGGTTCGCCCGAATCCGGCCTGCACTTCGTCGGCGATGAGGAGGCCGCCGTATGAACGGATGATCTCGGCCATGCGCTGGAAGTAGCCCCGTGGGGGGACGATGTAGCCTCCCACCCCCTGGATCGTCTCGGCGATGAAGGCGGCGGGATGGCCGTTGGTCGTGGTCTCGATGACCTCGATCAGGTCGCGGGCGTAGATCTCGACCAGTTCCTCGTCGGAGGCGTCGCCGAAGGGGGCGCGGTAGGGGTAGGGGGAGAGCGCGTGGGTGATTCCGGTCACGGTGCCAGGGAGGACGCGCCACGGGGCGTGCGCGGTGAGCGCGGCGGCCATGCTGGTGCGGCCGTGGTACGCCTGGCGCAGCGCGATGATCTCGGTGCGGCCGGTGTGGAGTCGTGCTGTTGCGAGGGCGGTCTCGATCGCCTCCGTGCCGCTGTTAAGGAAGAAGGTGCGGTCGAGGTCGCCGGGTGAGATGTCGGCGAGGGCGCGGGCGGCTTCGACCTGGCGGTGGTTGACGTAGAGGGTCGACAGGTGGCCGACGCGGGCGGCTTGTTGCTGGACGGCGGCCACGATGGCCGGGTGGCAGTGGCCCAGCGAGGTGGTGAGGATGCCGGCGAAGGCGTCGAGGTATTCGCGGCCGTCGTAGTCCGTGACGCGGCAGCCGGAGCCTGCGGCGATGGCGAGGGGGTCATCGTAGAGGGGTCTGACGCAGTCGAAGAGGTGACGGCGTTGCTCGTTGAAGATGTCGGCGCTGCGGGAAGTGCGGTTGCCGGATGCCGTTGCCGGCTTCCGGCCCCGGCGGATATCGTCCTGTCGGCCATCGATCGCGGCCGGGTCTGTTGTACCTTGCAGCGAAGTGCTCATGCGTGGATTCGTCGCTTGTCAGTCAGGTTCCTGCTGGAAAAGAGGCGAGTCATATTCGCGCTCCGGGCGCGTCCCGTCCAGTTTCGCGGACCCGTCGGCCAAACATCCCCCCGGCCTCATCCAAGGACTGCCGGGGTTGGGTGTTCAAAAGGGGTTGACCACCCGAATCCCACCGTAGTCCTGCTCCGCGCTCATGTCCTCGGAGTAGACGGCGTCGCAACCGAGCGTGCGGGCGGCGGCGAGAATGGCCGCATCCCAATACGAGAGACCGAAGCGCCGGCGTATCGAAAGCGCACTCCTGAACACGCCGAGCGTCACGGCCTGGACCCGCATCTCCAGCACCGGCTCGAGGAAGCGCAACGCGTCGTCGTCGGAGAGTCGTCCGGGTCGGGTGGCGCGGGTCGCCTGGTGGTAGAACTCCTGGAGTACCTGCACCGAAACGGCGAGATTCGGCTCGGCCAGGAGTTCCCGCGCACGACGACGCTTGGCCTCCTCTTCGGGGAGGATGCTTGCCGCGTAGAGCAGCACGTTCGTGTCGACGAAGCGCACCCCGGTTTATCAGCCGCCGGTGTCGGGGCGACGGGCCGGATCCGCTTCGGAACCGATCGCCGAACGGTCGTGGAGCGCCGCCCGCGGCAGGTTGTCGGCCATGTGCAGCCCAACCCCGCGTGCGTCGAAGTCGGTGAAGACCTCTTCGAACAGTCTGCGCCTGCGCTCAAGCGCGGACTCGAGGGGCGGCGACTCCAGTCTTCCTTGCCGCCGGTCGCCGGGCGCGAGACGCCGCAGGAACTCCCGCACAAGCGCCGACACCGACGTGTCCAATTCCGCCGCTCGGACCCGGGCGCGGCGATGGGTTTCCTCGTCAACGGACACGGTTATGTTTCGCATGGACACAGCCTCACAGTTTCTGTGTCATACAGTATAGCCGTCGCTTGGGGATGATCCAAGACTTCATCATGTCAACTGCGGTTCACATTCTGTCAACCGCGGTTTACCACCTCGAAATCACGACCCGCTGATCCGTGTAGAACGACACCGCGTCCCGCCCTTGCGCCTTCAAGTCCCCGTAGAAGGAGTTCCGCGCCCCCCCGAACGGAAAGAAGGCCATCGGCGCGGCCACCCCGATGTTGACCCCGATCATCGAGATCCCCGCCCGGTACCGGAACTCCCGCGCCGCACGGCCCGAGTTGGTGAAGATCGACGCCGCGTTGCCGTACGGGCTCTTCCCCAAGAGCTCCAGCGCGGCCTCGAGGCTCGGCGCCCGCGCCAACCCCGCCACCGGACCGAACACCTCTTCGCGGCCGATCGGCATCTCCGGCGTCACGTCCTCGAAGACGGTGGGGCCGACCCAGTGGCCGCGCGGATAACCCGTCACCTCCGCCCGGCGGCCATCCATCACCAGCCGCGCACCATCCCTCTCGCCCTCGTCGATGAACCCGTTCACCCGGTCACGGTGCCCCCCCGAAATCACCGGTCCCATGTCCACCCCCTCGTCCAGCCCCCGCCCCATCCGCAACCCCGCCGCCCCATCCAGGATCCCATCCCGCATCGGCCCGTACGCGTCCCCCACCCCCACCACCACCGACCCCGCCAGGCAGCGCTGCCCCGCCGACCCGAACACCGATCCCACCACAGCATCCGCCACCATCTCCGGATCCGCGTCCGGCAGCACGATCATGTGGTTTTTCGCGCCACCCAGCGCCTGCACCCGCTTCCCCGCCGCCCCCGCCCGCGCGTACACGATCTTCGCCACCCGGCTCGACCCCACGAACGACACGCCCGCCACATCCGGATGGTCGATCAGCGCCACGACCGCTTGATGGCGGCCGTGTACCACGTTCAGCACGCCCGGCGGCAGCCCCGCCCGCGCGGCCAGCTCGACCACGCGCTGGTGCGTGAGCGGGTCCTGCTCGCTCGGCTTGAGCACCGCCGTGTTGCCCGCTGCCACCGCGTAGGGCCAGAACCAGAGCGGAATCATGACGGGGAAGTTGTACGGGGTGACCACCGCGAAGACGCCGATGGGCTGCCGCACCGTCTCGCAGTCGACGCCGCGCGCGACGTCCTCGAGGGTGTCGCCCATCATGAGGGTGGGCATCCCGGCCGCGTGCTCCACGTTCTCGATGCCGCGCTGCACCTCGCCCCACGTCTCGGGGACGTTCTTGCCGTGTTCGCGCGAGAGGCTCACGGCGAGGTCGTCGTGGTGCTCGTCGAGGAGCGCCTTCAGGCGGAAGAGGACGCGGGCGCGCTCGACCACGGGGGTGCGGCGCCAGGCGGGGAAGGCGGCGCGGGCGGCCTGGACGGCGCGGTCCACCTCGGTCCGGCCCGAGAGGGGGACCGAGCCAAGCGCCTCGGCGGTGGCCGGGTCGGTGACGGCGAGCCTCTCGCAGGCATCACCGGGTAGCCACTCACCGGCTATGTAGTTGCCGGCGTGGGGGCGTGGGGTGGTCGTCATTCTTCCATCCCTCCCCGGGGACCCGTGCCGGGGTGCCGGATCACCCGGTAGCGAACCACGCTTGCGAGATCCAGCGGGTCGTATTCGGTCACCCACAGGTGCGTCATGCTGGCCTGCCGGATGCGCGACCGCACCGGCAGAAGCAGAGAGCCGATCGGGTCGCCCGTCTCGCTCAGCACATGCACGGGCGTTCCGCGGTCGGTGCGGCGCAGCTCGACCCAGATCGTCCCGTCGAGGCCGAGGGTGACGGCAGCCGGGGGGTACACCAGGGGCGCGCGTTCGCGGGCAATGGCTCTGAAGCGGCGCGCGAGGTCGTTTTCAGGCACCATCTCGGCAATGCCCCGGTCCATTGCCGAATCGGGAATCGGCTCGCCAGGGTACGGATAGGACCGCGAGAAGACCGTGTCATGGGTCGGGCGCACCAGCGTCAGGTTGTAGGCGGGGTCGAGGGTCGATTGATCGGCTGTCATGAACAGGAACCGGCTTCCATCCGGCGCGATTCCCGCCCGTACCCGGAAAGCGAACGGAACCGGGTTGTTGAGGCCGGATACGGTGACGCTCCAACGTTCATCGTCCGGCCGCGGCGGCGTGGCTACAACGCTCGGTTCCCCACCGCGCGACACCCGCAGAAACACTGCTCCCCCCACCACGTTCCCGCCGCCGGCCGGGACCATCAGATAGGCGTCCCCGAGCTTCGCACCCTCGGCATCCACGGCTGCGGGGATGAAGCGGATATAGGTGCTATCCGCTTCCGCAGCACGGAAGTCCCGGCCAAAGAACCGGCCGGCCTCCGTGCGGATCAGAGTCCCATCCGGCAGCAGGTACGTTCCGCGGTTGAGTTCCGCATCCCACACAACCAAGGTGTCCGCCGTCCAAAAGACGGGACCCACGTACCGGAATTCTCCTGGTCCGTCCCCACTCCGTCCGATCATGGTCACCAGCGTTCCAGTCGAATCGTAGAGGCGCAACCGGCGATCCTGCGGCTCCGGCACGACAATCTCGCGCCGCGGTCCGACGTAGACCCGCGATACCACGGAAAAGTCCTCGGCGTTCCCGTCGAGCCGCAGATCCTCGACGAGCTCCCACTCCGTGTCCGCCGAATCGCCCTCCGCATCCTCCGCCTGGGGGGGATCGTCTCCCGCGCCCGTGCAGGCAAGGCAGATGGTCACGCCACCGATCAGGGCGAGCAGCCCCTGAATCAAGCCGGGGTCTTCTCCACGGCCTGCCGGCGAAGCACGCCGCGAGTTCACGACCGATTCTCCGCCATCGCGACGATGAACTCGAATTCGGCTTCCGTCACCGGCTGCACCGAGAGCCGGCTGCGGTTCACCAGCACCATGTCGGCCAGCTCCGGTGTGGCCCGGATCTCTGGCAGCGCCACCTCGCGCTCGAACTTCTCCACGAAGCGGACATCCACCATGAACCAGCGGGGGTTCTCGTCGGTCGCCTTGGGGTCGAAGTACTTGTTCGACGCGTCGAACTGGGTGAAGTCGGGGTACGACTCGCGGCACACCTCGGCGATGCCGGCGACGCCGGGCGGCTTGGCATTCGAGTGGTAGAAGAGGACGCGGTCGCCGATCCGCATCCTGTCGCGCATGAGATTGCGGGCGGCGTAGTTGCGGACTCCGTCCCAATGGGTGGTGCCGTCGCGTTCGAGGTCGTCGATCGAGTAGACGTAGGGCTCGCTCTTCATGAGCCAGTGCTGGCGGGGCATGGGGTTCTCCGGGGATGGGGACTCCGAAGATACAACCGGGGGGGCGGGTCTGCCCGGGGTTCGACGCGCGTCCGTCAGCTCCGCGCCAACGTGAGCAGGACGATGCGCTCGACATCCAGCTCGTCGCGAGTCAGCCCGAGGACGTAATCGGTCCCGATTTCGAGGACCTCCACGCCCGCCGGCATCGTCACGCGGGCCCGCAACGGCCCTTCGGTGGCGTACACGTGATAGGATCGCGGCGCGGACGCTTCGGCCCGGTACGACCCCACCCATACCATGCCCAGCTCGTCGACCACGAGATGACCGATGTTCGGTATCGAGTCGGGCGCGGGGAGGTGCTCCCGGATGTGCTCGGGTGACCCCACTCTCCGCGCGGAAACGGCCTCCCAAGCGGCCGTGAGCTCATCCGTGGTGGGAGGTCGGCGGGCATGTCTGACGGGGATGGTCGCGCCGGGGAGCACACTGTCGGCCGCAAGGTCGAAGGCGTGCACCACATCTCCCCACCCGTCCGCCACCACCAGCTTGCGCGGCCATCCGCCCACCGCGAAGACCCCCTTCCGCGCCATGGGCGGGGGAGCGTATCCCATCCCGCCGCTCAGCACGACCAGTTGTTCGGGGAGACGCGGGAGTCCTTCGAAGGGTACCGCCCAGCCCACCTCCTTCAGGAACACGCCCAGACGGTCGATCGAGTCCAGGGTCCAGGGCAACACGGCCAGTTCGTCCTCGAGTCGCCACGGCCCGGCTTCGCGGGGCTTCCGGGCCGGGTCGAAGTCGCTGCCTGTGCACGCGAGCACGTGGTCCCCGACGAAGCTCGGGACCGAACACTCGGAGGCATAGTACCGGCCGAACTTCTGGAGGTCCCCTACCGCAAGCCGTACGTGGGCGATCAGCGCGCCGTCGGCGGCGTAGCGAATCCTGGAGAGACCGTCCTGCACCTGGAGGGTATCGCCGGGAAGGGTCTCGACGTGCGTCGGGTTGCGCATCTCGCCGGGGCCTTCACCGGGGCCGCCCGCCGTCCACAGGTGGGTGCCGTCGGGCGAGAAGGCGCGCAGTTGGCTGGAGGCGCCGTCCAGCACGACGACCGTCCCGGTGGAGAGACGGGTGGCACCGCGAATCTGGGAGAAGAGGTGTGCGTCCGGGCCTTCCAGCAGTCCGAGGAGCAGGGCGGGTTCCGGGGCCACCTGCCAGACGGGGTCGGTCGATCCCGGGTCCTGGCCGGCCTCTACGCCGTCGCGGGTTCCGGCGCTATCGCGGCCTCGCGGATCGGAGTCCCGGTCCTGCAAGCAGGAAATGGCCGGAAGAAGGGCCAAGAGGGAAATCCAACGCCTCATGCAGCCTCGGTCCCTGTTGAGTAGTGAAGTCAGCCGCGAGCTGTCGCTCGCAGAGACGAAAGTTACGCGCACCTCCGTGAAGGCCGCCACGTCGGACTTGTAGTATAAAGACTTGTGATATATAATCGGATCCCCGAGCGCCCCTTGGGAACCGGTCGGCGCGGCGAGACGGGCCGTGCACGCGGTCGCCGGTACCAGTTCGGTACGACGGGCGTCTGTCGGCGGCACGGAGGGAGCAGAGAGGACCATGAAGCGGAAACCCCACCTCACCGGGGCACTCGTCGCCACCTGGCTGACCGTCGTCACCGGTTGCCAGACCGAATCCGCCCCGGCGTCGGACCTCATCCACGAAACGCGGGATTCCGCCGGGATCCCCATCGCCGAGAACACCGGCTTCCCGTCCCCCGAGGACAGCTGGGTGGTGGACGCAGAGCCATTCCTGTCGATCGGCGGGGCATCGGCCGACCCCCCGGCCATGTTCGACAACGTCATCCAGGCCACTCGATTGAGTGACGGGCACATCGCGATCCTGGAGAGTGAGGTTGCCGAACTGCGCTACTTCGACAGCGGGGGCCGACACCTGAGAACCGCCGGGGGCCGAGGTGAGGGGCCGGGAGAATTCGAGTACGCCGCGACCTTCGTGCGTCTGCCGGGTGACACGCTGCTCGTGGACGCCGGCGATCGGCACCTTTACTTCGCCCCCAACGGAGACTACGCCGGCGAGAAGGCGATCGACCTCGTGGGCCTGCTCGGCCGCGATCGTACCGCCTGTGGCCCGATCTCGCTTCTGGCGGATGGGTCATTACTCCTTTGCGAACCCGTCCAGCCCGATGTCCGTGGCCGCTGGGGGTCCCGCCGAGTCGCCCGGCTCGTGCGCATCGCCGGCGGCGGGACCGAGCAGCCCTTGGGGCTTTTCGTCAGCCCCAACGGGGGCGTGCTGTTCTCCTTCGGCACCTGGTTCGCTTCCGGAGGCTCTCCGATGAGCGTCGCGATCGTGAACAACCCGGAGTATTCGGTTGAAGTGTGGAGCCCCGATGGGGAGTTGCGCCGCATCATCCATCGCCGGGACGGCCGGCGGCCCCCGACGGACCAGGAAGTCGATGCCGCACTGGAAATGGCGATGCGGCTTCCTCCCATGGGACCGTCACCACCCACACCCGAAACACCCGATCTGGTTCCGGCCGCATTCGGACTGACCGTCGGCACGCACGGGGACGTGTGGGTCCGGCGAGCCCCCCTTCCCGGAATGCGGGACGCGACCGTGTTCGACGCCTTCGACCACGAGGGCCGGTTCCGCGGGCAAGTCCGGTTCGACGGGTATTTCTGGCTCTACGAGGTCGGGGACGACTACCTGCTCGGGGCGCGGCTGGACGAACTGGACGTTCCCCACATCCAGCTTCACCGGCTTCGGCGGGAATGAGACGCGACCCGGTCCTGTTACGCGGCGGCCCTGCGGCGAGCCCGCGACCAACCTGCCAATGAGGCGACACCAACGTGCAACAGATCACTCTCTCCAAGCGAATCAACGAGCTCCTCGTACTGGCGGTGCTCGACCACGGACCCGCGCACGGCTACCAGATCGCGCTCTCCGTCGAGGAACGGACCGGCGGGGCCTTCTCCTTCCAGCACGGCACCCTCTACCCGATCCTGCACAGGCTTGAAGCGGAGGGCCGATTGCAGAGCGAATGGCACGGAGAGCGTCGGCGGCGCAAGACGTATCATCTGACGGCTGCGGGGCGCGCGGAACTGGCAGCCGGAGCGGAGGAGCTCGAGCGGCAGTTTCAAGCGCTCTTCGGTCTGATCCGGGGCACTCATGTCGCGTGAACACCCGCTGAAGCGCGTCGAACGCGGCCTGAAGGTCCCGCCGCGGCGCCGCCTGGACCTGATCGAGGAGGTCGACGCCGACGTGCGGGCGCTACAGGCGGAACTTGAGCGGCGTGGCCGGACTCCGGGCCAGGCCCGCCGCGCCGCGCTGCGGCAAGCCGTACCCGACGACCGGGCGCTCGCGGACCTTGAGGCCCGTCACGCTCCCCCGCTGGGGCGCTGGGCAGGCGCGACCGGGTGGATCGACAGGGCGGTCGTGCTGGGGGTGGCCCTGGCGGCGACCCTGGCCGGCTTCATCGCTGTGATTGCGATGTATGGATCCGGGGTTCCCCTTGTCCCGGCTTTCGTGATCTGGCCGCTGGCGGTCGTGATCGCCGCGCTCGCCGCGAACCTGTCCTGGGCCGTGATTCAGCTTTTGGTCCACGGGGACCTTCGGCCCCGGCAACGTCGGTTGCTGTGGACCCGGCAGGCCGGTCTGGTGGTCGCCGCGGTCGCGCTCGGAGCGCTGGGCGCCGCCTGGGTGGGACGCGTGACTCTCGCGCCGCTCGAACCCCAAATGTGGGCGGAGCCGATGTGGGAGCCGCCGGTGTTGGAGGCCGTCGCCCGGATGGCGACGGTTGCCGGCACCGGTCTCGCCGCGGCGGTGTTCGGCCTCTTCGGGTGGCTCGCGCTTACGCCTCGCCTGCTGACCGATGAAGAAGCCGAACGCCGGATCGCCCGCTTCTTCGCACAGGCGCGGCCGCACCTGGCGCTTGCTTCCGACCCTTCAGTCGACAACGAACACAGAGGAGAATCCTGATGGCCTTCATCGAATCCCTGGGACTCATCCAGTACCCCCTCTGGATCGTAGTCCTTCTCATGCTCGTGCAGATCGCGCGCAGCATCGCCGAACTGATTCGCTCGGATGGTCCCGGGAGTCCGTTGCGGACGCACTCGATTCTCGTCCTCGGGGTCCTTGGTGCCTGCGTGGGCGTGCTCGGGAGCCTGATCGGTGTCCGCGTTGTGGCGAACGCCATGGCAAGGGCGGGCACGCCGACCGCACCCACTGCCTGGAGCGGGGTCGGGGTAGCTCTGGGTCCGTCCGTCGCCGGGTTCTTCCTGCTGGGTGTGGCCGCGGTGGTGTGGCTCGGGCTGCAGTATCTGTCTGGGCGCAGATCGTGACAACTGTGCTTTACATTTTGTCAACCACAGTTCACTAATCCATCCTCCGCCTACCCCCGCCCACCCCCCTCCGCCGTCACCTCCACCTCGATCCTCTCCATCAGCCGCGCCGCCACGAACCCGTCCGACCCGTCGGGCAGCCGCACCCGGAACCAGTCGCCCGACGCCCCGAGCACCCGAAGCCGCACCCCCGGATCCAGCTCCCGCACGATCTCACCCCGCCTCCCCGGTGACGCACGCAGCCGGATCCCATCGTTCGCCGGCCGCACACGGACTCCCAGCAACTCCAGGTCGGCCGTCAGCTCGGGAAGCTCCGTGCGCGGCGGATCCAGAAACGGCCACGGGTCGATCGGCCCCCGCCGGTACAGCCCGAAGTGCAGGTGGGGCGGCGTGGTACGAGCGTTCCCCGTGTTCCCCACGAAGCCCACGGTGTCTCCGCGCTCGACCATCTGGCCGTTGCTCACGTGCTGGCTGTCCAGGTGGGCGTAGTACAGGCTGGCCTCGTGCACGGGCTCGCGGACCCACACGACCTTGCCGCCCATCGGCGTCTCGCGGACACGCCTCACCCGGCCATCGGTGGCGGCCAGCACCGGCGTCCCGCGCGGTGCGAAGATGTCGACGCCGTGATGCTCGCGGCGCCCCCCGTCCCGCTCGGCCCCGAAGACGCTCTGGATCGACCCCATGCCGCGCCCCTCAACCGGGAACCCCAGCTGGGCCTCCTCGCGCAGCGTCACTCGGTAATTCCCGCCCCTCAGCAACTCCGGCTGGACGCGCAGGATGAAATCGCCCCCCCGCCACGGTTCGTGCGTGAAGGTGCGTGACACCGAGTCGGACGAAAACACGGGCCGGAATGCGTCTTCCTCGTTCGCGGGCACCCGGAAGAGATCGATGAAGAGGCGGGTGTCTTCTCCGGAATCGAGAGATACCTCGAAGGTGAGCTTGCGACCGCGCGGTATGTTGATCCGGTAGCCCACCGCCGACGGCCGCTCCGGCGTGATGTGGCCCGTCTCCTGGAAGGGGAGGGCGATGGTGGTCGCGTCCTCCAGGGCACTCTCACCCGCGCGCGCCCAGTCCTTCCCGAGCGCCGTCTCGGCCAGTCCGGCTTCGGCCAACTGAGCCTGGTAGGTCTCGTGCGGGGTCAGGTCGCGGAACCGGTCCTGCAGCTTCTCCGCCTGCTCGCAGGCAGCGAGCACCACAAGCACCGCGACCGGCCAGAACCGCCAGAATCGTGGTCGACCCATGGTCCTCCCTGTGAAGCCTGTGGCAGAAACCCGTGCTGTCCCCTCAAGCGGGCCCCGCGGCCCTCACTTCCCGCGGCACGCGGCCCGCGAACTGTTCGAAGTTCCTCCTAAACATATCAGCCAGTTCGGCGGCGGCGGCATCGTAGGCGCTTCCGTCGGCCCACGTGCCGCGCGGCTGCAGCACCTCGGCGGGCACTCCCGGCACCTGCGTCGGCACATTCAGACCGAAGGCCGGATCCACCGTCGTCGGCGCGCAGTCGAGATCGCCGCTGAGCGCGGCCGTGACCATGGCGCGCGTGTACGCCAGCTTCATGCGGCTGCCGACGCCGTAGCGCCCCCCCGTCCATCCGGTGTTCACCAGCCATGCCCGGGAACCGTGCGTTCGCAGCTTCCCGCCCAGCAGGTCCGCGTAGACCGTGGCGTGCTGCGGCAGGAACGGCGCCCCGAAACAGGCGCTGAATGCGGCCCGGGGTTCGGTGACCCCGCGCTCTGTGCCCGCCACCTTGGCCGTGTACCCGGACAGGAAATGGTACATGGCCTGTTCGGGACTCAGCCGCGCGATCGGAGGAAGCACCCCGAAGGCGTCGGCGGTGAGGAAGACGACGTTATCGGGGTGGCCGCCCCGCCCCGACGCCACCGCGTTGTCGATGAAGTGAAGCGGGTAGGATGCGCGCGTATTCTCGGTGATCGAGCCGTCGTCGTAGTCGATCTCGCGGGTGCGCTCGTCGAGAATCACGTTCTCGAGGATCGTGCCGAACATGCGCGTCGCCTGGTAGATCTCGGGCTCGCCGGTGGGCGAGAGGCGGATCGTCTTGGCGTAGCAGCCGCCCTCGAAGTTGAAGACGCCGTCGTCGCTCCAGCCGTGCTCGTCGTCGCCGATCAGGCGGCGGTCCGGGTCGGCCGAGAGGGTGGTCTTTCCCGTGCCGGAGAGCCCGAAGAAGAGCGCGGTGTCGCCGCCTTCGCCGATGTTGGCCGAGCAGTGCATGGGAAGGACGCCCCGGGCCGGCAGCAGGAAGTTGAGCGATGCGAAGATGGACTTCTTGATCTCGCCGGCGTACGGGGTGCCGCCCACCAGCACGACCCGCTCCGTGAAGTGGACGACGATGAAGGCGCCGGAGTTGGTGCCGTGACGCGCCGGGTCGGCCTGCATGGAAGGGGCGTGATAGACGACGAAATCGGGGGCGAAGCCGTCTTCCTCCCCGGGATCGAGCCGCAGGAACATGTTGTAGGCGAAGAGGTCGTGCCACGGGCTCTCGGAGATCACGCGCACGTTGATCCCGTAGCGCCGGTCCGCCCCCGCCCGAGCGTCGCGAACGTACAGATCGCGCCCGTTCAGGCGTCCGACGATCTCGGCCTTGAGGCGGGCGTAGTGCTCTTCGCCGATGGGAACGTTGACGTCCCCCCAGTCGATGATGCCGGCCGACCCGGCCTCGCGCACGACGAAGCGGTCGTTGGGTGAGCGCCCGGTGTAGGGCGCGGTGTTGGTGACGAGTCCGCCCCCGTGGGCGAGTCTGCCGGTCCCCAGCCGCAGCGTCTCTTCATAGAGTTCCGCGGGAGAGAGATTCCGGCGCACGCGGCCCCCGGGGGCCAATCCCTGCGCGGTAAGGTCCACCTTCTAAAGCCTCCGAATTGGCCTGTTTTTTTCGGTCAGCGAGTGTCGGGCCCGGAGCGCCGGGCGAGACGGGGCAACCCGATAATGTGTCCGCCTCGCACGCGGGCGTCCACCGATGGGGCGCCGGGCTCCCGACTTCCACCCCACCGGGGGGGTCATGTCCGCGCGTCCACCGACGCGATCCCGATCAGGTGCACGACATCGAGGACGCTGCATCCCCGCTGCAGAATGTGCACCGGCTTCTTCATCCCTAGCAGCACGGGGCCGATCACTTCGGCGTTTCCCAGCTGCGCCAACAGCTTGTAGGAGGCGTTGGAGGCGCTCAGGGTGGGGAAGACGAGGACGTTCGCGGGCCCGGTCAGATCGCTGAACGGGTACTTCGTCGCGATGATGTGCGGGTCGACCGCCACGTCGGCCTGCATCTCTCCGTCCACGAGCACTTCGGGCGCCAGGCGCTTGATCCAGTCCACCGCTTCGCGCACCTTCGCCGCCTCCGGATGGCGGACCGAACCGAAGTTCGAGAACGACAGCATGCCGATGCGCGGTTCGATACCCAGGTCGCGCACGAAGCGGGCGGCCGAGACGGCGATCTCGGCAAGCGTCTCCGGGTCCGGGTCGATGTTGACGGTGGTGTCGGCGAAGAAAAGGGGATCCCGGTCCCGGAACGCCACCATGTGGAGCCCCGAGATCTTCCGCACCGACTCGGAGGTGCCGATCACTCCAAGCACGGGGCGCAGGATCTGCGGATAGTTCGAATCGATTCCCGCCACCATGGCATCGGCGTCACCCGCGGCAACCATCATGGCCGCGAAGTACACCGGCTGGTACGCGCGCGCCCTGGCCTCGGCGAGGGTGAGTCCTTTGCGCTCGCGCCGCCGGTGGAAGGCCTCGGCGTACTCGTAGCGCATCGATTCGACCGCGGGCGGATGAATGCACTCCACCCCGCGCAGGTCGATCCCCAGCTCGTCGGCGAAGCGGTGGATCTTCTCGGTCTTGCCGATCAGCACGATGCGGGCCGTCCCCTCCTCCATGACCTGCGCGGCCGCTCGGAGCACGCGTTCGTTGTAGCCGTCGGCCAGCACGATGCGCGCGGGCTCCTTCCTGGCGCGGCCGAGGATCCTGCGCATCGCCTCCCGGCCCGGTCCGAGGCTGGCTTCGAGACGGTCCCTGTACTCCTCCAGGTCGACGTCGGTGCGCGCTGCACCCGAATCCATCGCCGCCTTCGCGACCGCGGGCGACACATGCAGCAGCACCCGCGGATCGAACGGCTTGGGGATCAGGTACTCGGGGCCGAACTCGAAGCCGTCGTCGCCGTAGGCCTTCACCACCGACTCGGGCACCTCGTCGCGGGCCAGCTCGGCGAGGGCGCGGGTGGCGGCGAGCATCATCCCCTGGTCGATCCTGCGCGCTCGCACATCCAGTGCGCCCCGGAAGAGGAAGGGGAAGCCGAGCACGTTGTTCACCTGGTTCGGGTAGTCCGACCTGCCCGTGGCCATGATCGCGTCGTCGCGCACGCGGGCCACCTCTTCCGGGGTGATCTCGGGATCGGGGTTGGCCAGGGCGAAGATGATCGGCGCGGGCGCCATCGACTCGACCATCGCGCAGTCGATCAGCCCCTTGGCCGACAGCCCGATGACCACATCGGCCCCCACCATCGCCTCGGCGAGGGTGCGCACCGGCCGCTCGGTGGCGAACTGCGCCTTGTACGCGTTCATCCCCTCCTTGCGGCCCTCGTGGATCACGCCCACCCGGTCGGTCATGACCAGGTTTTCGGGCCGGACCCCGAGCCGCAGGCAATGCCGTGCCGTCGCAACCGACGACGCCCCCGCACCCACAAACACCAACCTGGCCTCACCGATGTCCCGTCCGGTGATCTCGAGCGCGTTGACCAGCGCCGCCCCCCCGATGATGGCGGTGCCGTGCTGGTCGTCGTGAAAGACCGGGATGCGCATCGTCTCGCGGAGCGTCTCCTCGATCAGGAAGCACTCCGGCGCGCGGATGTCCTCGAGGTTGATGCCGCCGACCGTCGGCTCCAGCATCTGGCAGAAACGGATGACTTCGTGCGGATCCTCCGTGTCGATCTCGATATCGAAGACGTCGATCCCCGCGAACTTCTTGAAGAGGACACCCTTGCCCTCCATGACCGGCTTGGCCGCCATAGCGCCGATGTTGCCCAGCCCGAGGACCGCCGTCCCGTTCGAGACCACCGCGACCAGGTTGCCGCGCGCAGTGTAGCGAAAGACCTCTTCCGGGTTGTCGTGGATGGCCATGCAGGGTTCGGCCACGCCCGGGCTGTACGCCAGGGTCAGGTCCCTTTGCGTGGCGACCGCCTTGGTGGGAACCACCTCGATCTTCCCCGGGCGGCCCTCCGCGTGATAGACCAGCGCGTCGCTCTCGAATGTCGACAACGAATCGTCTCCAGTGCTGTGCGGGGCCGGCTATCGCAGAGGCCATGCCGGCTTTTCCGGGTTGGAATCCTATCCGTAGCGGCGAAGCCCCGTCAACGGGCGAACCCTTTGACGCCCTTCGCGCTCTAACCATCTTGACAGGTGACCACTCCCACACCCCCGGGTACCGAACACCGAATACCGCATGAAGACCATGACCGGAGCCCGCGGCGCGTGGCCACCCCGGCGCGAGTGCCGAGAGCGGTGAGGAATGCCCCGAGGGTTCCTCGGCGAGCCGCCATCCTCCGCCGCACCGCCGGCGCGGTCCTCGCGTCGGCGTGCGCGGGGTTTCCGGTCACCGCCTCCGCGCAGGAAGCGAGCGTCGCCGCGGGCGACAGCGCCTGTGACGGTCCCGTCATCGGCGAGATCTTCGTCGACAACCACACCATCTATCCGCCGGTGCCCGATTCCGGCCAGGGCGCAAACCGGGTCGGCCGTTTCGCCCACTGGGTCGCCAGCAGGCTCCACCGCCGCACCCGGCCGGGCCTGATCCGTAATGAACTGCTGTTCAAGGAAGGCGACTGCTTCGACCCGTTCCTGATCGAGGAGTCCGCGCGCATCCTGAGGGGCCTTTCCTTCATCGCGGATGCCGATGTCTATCCCGTGGCGGTCTCGGAAACCGAGGTCCATGTCGTCGTCGACACCCGGGACAAGTGGACGCTCAAGCTCGACATCCGTGCCGATTTCGACGAACGCCTCCGGCTCACGCACGTTTCGGTCACCGAGGAGAACCTGATGGGCACCGGTACCCTGCTCGGCGCCTACCTCATCGAGCGGGACGAAAGGCGGGACCTGGGGCTGGAACTGCGAACGCCGCGCCTGGCCGGGACGCGAATGGACGGCAGGATCGGCGGCGGGACAACCCGCACGGGGAGGTTCTTTCACGAATCGCTTACGTACCCGTTCGTCGGAGAGGTGGGTCATTGGGCGTTCGTAGAGTTCCTTTCGTACCGGGAAGACCTGTTCCGCTATTCGGTTCCGGCCGAATCGGACTTCACCCATGTGAATCTGCCCATGCAAGCCACCCGCGCGGCGACCATGCTTGCGCGGCGTTTCGGCACGCCCGGGGACCTGACGGTGGTGGGTGCCGGGGTCTCCTGGGAGGACATCTCCTTTGACGACTACCCCGGCGGGGTCACGGTGGTATCCGGGTTCGATTTTTCCAACCCCGATACCGCGGACGCCGCCACCGCGGAGGTGCTGCTTCCTCATGTTAACCGGCGGCGCGCCGCCCGCCTCGACTTCATGGCCGGCAAGCGGAACATCGGTTTCGTCACCAGGCGCGGGCTCGACGCTCTGCGCGCCAACCAGGACGTACCCGTGGGCACCCAGGCGCTCGTCACCATCGCCACCACCCTGGGCGCGCCCACCTGGGCCGCGGACGACGACTACCACGAACTGCGCGGCTGGGTCTCGCTGTTCGGCGGAGCGGTCGGTGACAGCTGGGTCGTCAATTCCGAGCTGGCGATCGAAGCGGCCCGCCCTATCGGGGGCGGCGGCGGCCTGCGCGACGTGCTCGGCGAGGCCGGCGCCCACTTCTACTGGCAACCCGGCCGGCGGGCCGAAGGAAGCGCCGCCGCCGGGACGCCCCGGCACACGCTGGTGCTGGGTCTCACGGGGGTGGGAGGATGGAATACGTCGCTCCCGTTTCAACTCACGCTCGGCGGCACGGGCGGAGTGCGAGGCTACAGCAGGGAGGACTTGCCGGTGGGCCGCAGGGTCGTGGTCCAATTGGAGGACAGGGTCGTGCTCGGCACCATTCCGGGCCTCTTCGATGTCGGACTTACCCTCTTCGGCGATGTGGGCAGCGGCTGGCACGGAGGTGTTCCGTTCGGCGCGGATACGGGCCTCAAGGGGGCGGTGGGTGCCGGGCTGCGCATCGCCCTTCCGCCCGGGGCCAGGCAGGTCGTGAGAGTCGATCTGGCCGCGCCGCTACAGGCTGGCGGACTTCGCAATCTTCGGTTCAGGATCGGCTACGACGCCGTCAGTCTCCTGACCGCATTCGGCGATCTGCAGGCGCGCCGAAGCCGGAGCGCAAGCGCCGCCAGGGCCATCCTCGGCAACCGCTAGCAGCCCGTGGACAAAATCCCCCCGGCATTCGACCGGCGATGCATCCGCGCTGGCCGCTCGCGGAGTGCTTTCGCCGCGGGCCGAGGGAGACGGAACCACGGAACCTTCTCGCTCCATGCGACCCCGAAATCCCGACATCCGGCCCGAAAACATTTGACTTGAATCCCCGATCGCGGTACAATGGTTCCACTTTCCCCGGTATCCACAACCGTACACAAGCGGATTCCCGCCACCGCACGACAAGTTTCGGCACACCGGCTACCGGGGAACTGGCCAGGGCAAACCATCTTTCCAGGAGGACGGCATTGTTCGGAGCTTCGCGAGGCCTCGATTCATTCGATCAGTATCTCCAAGACGTGGAGCGGTACCCACTCATTTCGGACCCCGAAGAAGAAAGGGCTCTGGCCAGGCGAGCTCGAACAGGTGACAAGGAAGCGGCGGAACGTCTGGTCACCGC
This sequence comes from Gemmatimonadota bacterium, assembly GCA_028873845.1. Classification (GTDB taxonomy): domain Bacteria; phylum Gemmatimonadota; class Gemmatimonadetes; order Longimicrobiales; family Gaopeijiaceae; genus Bin94. The sequence goes on from JAPPNO010000131.1 coordinate 26,977, forward strand.
CAACCTCCGATTCGTCATCTCCTATGTGAAGAAGTACCAGGGCCGCGGGCTCGGTCTCGCGGAGCTGGTGTGCATCGGGAACGAGGGCCTCCTCAAGGCGGTCAAGAAGTTCGATCCCGACAAGGGCGTGAAGTTCATCTCGTACGCCGTCTGGTGGATCCGCCAGACCGTGCTCCAGGCGCTGGCCGAGCAGACCCGCTCCGTCCGCATTCCCCTGAACCAGAACTCCAACCTGGCCCGTCTGGCGCGCACCAACACCGCGCTCACCCAGCAGCTGGGCCGCACCCCGACGGACCAGGAGCTTGCCCGCGAGATGGGCGAGCCCCTCGACACGGTGCGCGCGCTTCGCCGCGTGGCCGCCGCCGAACTCAGCCTGGACGCCCCCCTCGACCGGGGCGACCGGGACAGCGCCAGCTTCGGCGAGCGCTTCGCCGGGGCGGACGGCACGGAGATCGAGGAGGACGTGGAGGCGACGGCCCGCCGCCACTACCTCGAGACCATGTTCGACAGCTATCTCACCGAGCGCGAACGCAAGATCCTCTACCTCTACTACGGGCTGGACGACGGCGAGGAGCGCACTCTCGAGGAGATCGGTTCGCTCCTGGGCGTGACCCGCGAACGCATCCGCCAGATACGCAACCGCGCCTTCGAAAAGCTCCGGGACAGCCCACAGGGCGATTCCCTTTCGGGGTTCTGGATCACGAACTGACCCTTCCCAGGGCGGTTGAGGTTGAGCTCTCCCTGCCCGGGCGGGCTGGCAGCCTGTCCGTCACACCGGGCCCCGCCCGCTACTGCCCGTTGCGCGAAGTCAGCATGATCATCTCTCGTGCGCGTATCTCCGCCGTCGGAATCGTCACCCCGTCGCGCTCGTAGGAGTCGTACTGCAAGTAGCCTTCGACGTACAGCCGGTCCCCCTTCGACACGTAATCCTCGGCCACCTGGGCCAGCCTTCCCCACAGGTTCACCCTGTGCCAGTCGGTCCGCTCCTCCGGCTCCTCTCCGCCGGTCCGCCAGTTGGTGGCGAGCGAAACCCGGGCCACCTTGACCCCGGAGCTCGTGACACGGACATCGGGGTCGCTCCCCACGTTGCCCACCAGAATGATCTTGTTTACCGAACGGCTCACGGTCGATCCTCCGTCTGCGATTGCGGGTCCGGCCGCGCGACTCCCCGGTGCGGTTCCTGCCGGCTGGTCCCCGGTGACTGTTGTGGACGGGCAAGATCGGCCCTCAAACGGGGCGCCTACATAGCAATTCGGGACTGAGTTTCGACGGGAACCCCGTGGAGCCGCGGACCGAAGCCTCCGGCATTCGGGCCCCCTGTCCGCACGGCCCCCGACACCCATTTCCGGACCCCTGCATCGGCCCGGTCCCCTCACCTCACCCCTTGCAGTCGTACCAGGTCTTCCCGGACCCCGTGTCCACGCGCAACGGCACCTTCAGCTCCACGGCGGACTCCATCACCTCGACGACCGTTCCGGTAACCTCCTCCACGCGTCCCTCCTCGACCTCGAAGACCAGCTCGTCGTGCACCTGCAGCAGCATGCGCACGCCGGCCGCGTCCTCCAGAACGCGCGCCAGCCGGATCATCGCGACCTTGATGAGGTCGGCCGCCGTCCCCTGGATCGGCGTGTTCTGCGCAACCCGTTCCCCGAACTGGCGCACGTTCCAGGCCCGCGCCCGAAGTTCGGGCACGAAGCGCCGCCGCCCCATCAGGGTCTCCACGTAGCCCAGCCGTTTCGCCTGCGCCACCTGTTCGTCGAGGAAGTGCCGCACCCCGGCAAAGCGCTCGAAGTACTGCGAGATGAATCGCTTCGCCTCGTCCATCGATATGCCGAGCTGCCGTGCGAGCGAGAACGGACCCTGGCCGTACAGGGTCGCGAAATTCACCGTCTTGGCCCGGTCGCGCATGCCGCCCGCAACCTCCTCCACGGGCACGTCGAAGATCACGGCCGCGGTCTCGCGGTGGACGTCCTTGCCCTCCCTGAAGGCACGCACGAAGACGTCGTCGCCCGAGAAGTGGGCCAGGATGCGGAGTTCGATCTGGGAGTAGTCGGCGGTCACCAGCAGCGTGCCCGGCGCGGCAACGAACCCGTGCCGGATCTCGCGGCCGATGTCGGTGCGAATGGGGATGTTCTGCAGGTTGGGATCGGAGGACGAAAGACGGCCGGTCGCCGCGACCGTCTGGTTGAAGGTCGTGTGAATCCTCCTCGTCTCCGGGTTGACCAGCGCCGGAAGCGCGTCCACGTAGGTGTTTCTGAGCTTCTCCAGCTGCCGGTAGTCCATCATCAGCTGCGGCAGCCGGTGGCCGTCCACGGCCAGACGCTCAAGCACCGAGGAATCGGTGGAGGGGCCTGTCTTGGTGCGCTTGATGACCGGCAGCTTCAGCCGCTCGAAGAGCACTTCGCGCAGCTGCGGCGTCGAGTTGATGTTGAACTCGGTTCCCGCGACGCGGTGGATGTCCTCGCGGATCAGGCGCAGTTCCCGGGCCAGGCGCCGGCTCATCTCCGCGAAGAATGCGGCGTCGATCCCCACGCCGTTCATTTCCATGCCGGCAAGGACGGGGATCAGCGGCGTCTCGAGTTCGTCGAAGAGTTCCTCCATGCCCTGCGCCGCCAGGTTGGCGGCAAACCGCTCCCACAGGGGCAGCGGCAACTCCACCTGTTCGCAGGCGAAGGCCAGGGCCTCCGCGGCCGGGACATCGGCGAAGGCACGGCGCTTCTTCCCCGTTCCCAGCACGCTCGCCGGGGGGGTAGCGTCGCGCCCGAGGAAATCGGTGGCGAGCGCGGCCAGGTCCTGGCGGCGGCGGCCGGGGTCGAGCACGTACGATGCGACCATCACGTCCCGCAGCGGCCCCGCCAGCTCGACACCTGCGCGCCGGCATGCGATCAGCGACCGCTTGAGATCGTGCCCCACCTTGGTGATCGACGGGTCGGCCAGCACGCCACGGAGCGGCGCGAGGGCTTTACTGCCCAGGCCGGGCAGGTTGGGGTTGCGTCCCGCGTCGAGGTCTCCCAACTCCAGGGCGACCGCCCCGCCGTGCGCCAGCGGCAGGTAGTACGCCGTTTCCGCTTCCGCGGCCACCGCGATCCCCGCCACCCTTCCCCGCACCGGCTGCAGATTGTCGTTCAGCACCGCCACGGCCATCGCTCCGGCCTCCCTGCATGCCCGTGCGATCCCCACCACCTCCTCCACATCCGTGACCAGCACGTATTCGGCCCTCGAGCAGGCCTCCTCCCCCGCCGGCCCGCCGCTCTCCCGGTCGAGCCGTTCCAGCAGCGTGCGAAACTCCAGGTCCACGTACAGCGCCCGCAGCCGCTCGTTGTCGGGCTCCGAGACCCGCAGATCCTCCAGGTCCGCATCGACCTCCACATCGGTCCGGATCGTGACGAGATCCTTCGACAGCACCACCTGCTCCCGGTTGGCCAGCAGCGACTCCCGCGGCCGCTTCGCCCTCACTTCGCCTGCGTGCTCCAGTATCTCCTCGACGCCGCCGTACGTCTCCAGCAGGGTGCGCGCCGTCTTGGGACCGATCCCCGGGGCGCCCGGCACGTTGTCCGAGCTGTCGCCCACCAGCGCCAGGTAGTCCACGACGCGGTCCGGCGCGACCCCGAACTTCTCCGCCGCGTTCCGTTCGTCCACCCAGTTGGCCGCCACCCCGTGCGGACCGCCCCGCCCCGGGTTGAGCAGATGCACCCCCGGCCGCACCAGCTGGAAGAAGTCCTTGTCCCCCGAAACGATCACCGCCTCCAGCCCCTCCTCGACCGCACGCGCGGCCAGCGTCCCTATGACGTCGTCGGCCTCCCACCCCTCCACCGCGATCACGCGGTCGCCGAATGCCTCGACCAGTTCACGGATGCGCGGCAGGCTCTCGCGCAGCTCCTGCGGCATCTTTTCGCGGGTGGCCTTGTACTCCGGAAACAGTTCGGTTCGATGACTGCGGCCCGAATCGAACACAACCGCGATGTAGTCCGGATCGTGCTCGTCGCGGATGCCGTACAGGAAGTTGGCGAACCCGAAGGGGGCGGACGTGTTCTCGCCGCGCGCGTTCGTGAGCGGGCGGTTCAGGAAGGCGAAGAACGACCTGTAGATCAGCGCGTAGGCGTCGATCAGGAAGAGTCGCGGGGCGGTCTTGGGAGGGATGTCCATGGGCTGGCTGGCGCCTCGGGTGCCCGCAGGATCCGGGGACGGCGGGGTTCCCGGGGACTTGCGTACCGAGCCGGCGGGGCAATATAACGAGTCCCCCACGGTGACGACGCAACCCGAAGCGAGCGAACCATGCACACACGCCGGCCCCGCACGAGACGTGGCGGCACGCGGCCGATTTCCCGCGAGCGCCCGGAGCGGCGTGGCGCGCAACAGGCACGAGGCTCCGCGTGGACGCCGCGGCTGGCCTGGCTCGTCGGCGCCCTGTTGCTGGCCGGCTGCCAGCGGGACTCCGACTCCGGCGAAAACCGGGAGTCCGCGGCCGGGCAACCGGCGGTGCAGGATTCGGGAGCCCCGGCGTCATCCGGTCCGGCTTCCCCCACCGGCCCCGCGGCCCCGACCCCGGAAGACTCCATCACGGCCGCGGGGGTACAGCTCTCGCCACCGGCCGCGACCCCACAACAACCCGGCACCCCTCCCGCAACCGCCCAGGACTCGCTGGCCGTGACGCTGACCGGCATCATGTCGGCCCAGGAGCGCATCCTTGCCCGCCTGGACTCGATGGAGGCCGCGCGGCCGGCCGCCGGGACCGAGGGTGCCGCGCCCACCGAGACGGGCGGGATCGACCTGGAGGAAGCCCGCGACGAAGTCACGAACCTCGGTCTCGCGATCTTCTGGTCGATCCTGGTGCTGATCCTCTTCCGCTTCCTCATCCGTGGCCTGATCTGGATCCTGGAGACGCTGGCGGAACGGAGCGTGAGAAGGCGCCTCACCTTCAAGTGGCTGATCCCCATCACGCGCATGCTGCTCTGGGGCGTCGCGGCGTATCTGATCGTCCGCCAGATCTTCAGGGTCGACGCGCAGGGGATTCTAGCGGCGAGCGCGGCGCTGGGCGTGGCGCTGGGGTTCGCCGCGCAGGACCTCCTCAAGAACGTCTTCGGCGGCCTCATCGTCGTCTTCGACCAGCCGTTCCAGGTGGGCGACAAGATCTCCGTCGGCGGCACCTACGGCGAGGTGGTCTCGATCGGCCTGCGCTCGACCCGCATCGTGACGGCCGACGACGACTTCGTGTCCGTGCCGAATTCGCAGGTCGTCGAGGAGCAGGTGGCCAACGCGAACGCGGGAGAACTCAACTGCCAGGTGTTGACGAACCTCTACCTGCCGGGACGGGTCGACGAGCGCGCGGCGAAGGAGATCGCCTTCGAGGCCGCGGTGAACTCCAAGTACGTCTTCCTCGAGAAGCCCATCCAGGTGTTCATCGAGGACGAGTTCCACACCACCTTCGTCACCCGGGTCAAGGTGCGGGCCTATGTTCTGGACCCCCGCTTCGAGTTCCTGCTGAGGAGCGACATCACCGAACGGGCGCGCGACGGCTTCCGCGCGGCCGGGCTGGCTCCCGAGCACGACTGGTATCCGCTGGCGGTGTCGGGCACGCCCGGGGCGGGTGACACGGTGGCGTCGTGAGCGACGGCGACAAGGGGCGGACGGGCCCGGCCGGGACCACCCGAATGACCGACGCGGAGATCGTCGCGCGCATCGCCGAGGCGGTTCACGAGCCGTTTGCCGCCGCGTGGCGCCGTTACGAGGAGCGGGACTGGGGCAGGATTCGCCGCACTCTGGAGCAGGTGCTCGCCGCCCACGAGCGGGCCCTGGCCGCATTTGCCGGGGCGGAGGAGGACGGGGACGGGACGGGCCCCGGGTCCGGCGGGGGTGCGCTCGCCGAGTACCGCCGCGATGTGTCGCGCAACGTGCTGAAACCCCTCCACCTCGTGCTTCGCCACGGAAGTATCGCGGTGTCGCTGCACCGGTCCCTGGCCGCGGCCGGCCGCGAGGCGCGCGAGGCTCTGCGGGAACTGCCGGAGGCGGCCGAGTCGCCGGTGTCGCCGGACGCGCTCGCCACCGCCGCCGGGCTGGGGCCGGGGACGGACGTGAAACGGCTCTGGGCGCGCCTGCTGCGCCCCGTCGTGTGGAAGATCGAAACCCGCGAGGTGCCGGTGCGGTCGCTTGCGCGCCGGCACCTCGATTGCGAAGTGCTCCCGCGCCAGCTTCGTTCGTTCCGGGCCGGCCAGCGCGGCCGCGCGGGGTGGCTGGGACGGGTGGAGCGGGCCTGGGCGGTGTGGACCAGGGCGGTGCTCCTGCCACCGAGGGGACGGGGCGGGGGGGAGGTGGAGGCGGAGGGGGAGGACGCAAGTGCGGGACTGGCCGCCGGCGAAGCGCTGCAAGGGGAACTGGAGGCGCTTCGGGACGGGTGGGGGGGGACAGGGGGGGACCTGGCGCGGTCGTCCGGGGTTCTCGCGGCAACGGTGGCCGTGGCGGGGACCTTCGTGGCTCCGGGACCGGCACCGGCGCCGCCCGCTCGGGACGATGAGGGACCGGCCGGCCGCTGGGACGAGTGGGCCAGGCAGTCGGCGGCGAGGCTGGAGCTGCACCGGGGTCTCCTGGCCATGCAGGCCGCGGCCCATGCCATCGGCGCCCGGCTGGCCGGTCACTGGCGGGAGACGAACCGGAGCGTCGATGCCGTCCTCGACCGGATTGGGGCGACTCTGGACGACGGCATGGCCCGCACGGAGACGTTGCCGGAGGACGACGACGGACTGCGCCGCGCCCTGGCGTCGCAGCGGGAGCGGACCGCCGCCGGGCTGAGCGGACCCACCGCCACTCTCAACGACCCCGCGCCTTTCCTGCGGGACGTTGCCAGGCACGCCGAGGAGGCAGTGGAAGACCTGGTTGTGATGTGTCGCCAGCTGCCGGAAGTCACCCTCCACGATCTGCCGGACTCCGACGAAGTCATTCGGCGCCCGGCCGACGATGCCCGCCTGGTCCAGACCCGGGAACTCGCCGTGCAGGCCTTCGACACCCTGCGCATGGAGAGGATCCGGACCGCCCCGTCCGCGATCGAGGAGGCGTGGAGTGGCGTCGGCAAGGCCGTCAGGGAGCTCGGGGTCGTCTCGGACTATGGGTACGAAGCCGCGCTCGCCGAGCTGGCTGACGGGGCAGCCGGCGACCCGGGCGCCGCCCGCGTGCTCGTCACCGACGGTCTCTCCCGCGCCGGCGACAGGCTCGAGTCCGCCAGGGCCGGGCTGCGGACCGGACAGGAGGCGGCGGCACACCGCGTTCGCGCCGAAATAGGGGAAGGCGCGGTGCGCCTGATCCGGCGGGTGACCGCGGACCGGCTGCGCGCCGGCTACCTCGACGCGCGCACCTACCTGGCGACCGAAGTCGCGCAGGACTGGAAGCAGTGGCGCGGACGTGCCGGGGAGAGTGCGCGCCGGACATGGGACGCCATTCGGGCCCTGGCCGGTCGTTTCGGGCGCGTGCTGAGCGCGCTGGGCATCCGTCCCCAGCCGGGGCGGACCCTGGAGCGGACCGGGGACACGCTTGCCTCGGCGGCGGAGTTCGTGCGGACCCTCCCGGTCGTCTACCAGCGCCTCTTCGCCTTCGAGCCGCTGACCGACCCCCAGTTCCTGGCCGGGCGCGACGACGAGTTGGCGGAGGTCGAGGCTTCATGGGAGCGCTGGAAGGCGGGCGGACCCGGCTGCCTGATCGTCATCGACCGGCCCGGAACGGGGGTCACCAGCTTCCTGAACGTCGTCTCGGCACGTCTGTCATACGAATCGCAGCAAAGCGTACGACGCATTCTGCATGACCGCTGCCGCGACGAGGCGGCCCTCGCGGCCCGGATCGCGCCGTGGCTCGGGCTCGACGGCGCCGAAACCCTGGACGATCTGGCAACGAGGGTGACGGCTGGAACGGACGAATCGGTCCCCCGGCTGGTGATCCTGGAAGGCATCGAGCACCTTCACATGCGCGCGCCCCGGGGCGGAAGGCTCTTCCGGCGCTTCATGACCTTCGTCTCGCGCACCGAATCCAGCATCTTCTGGGTCCTCTCCATGACCGCGTCCGCATGGCAGCTGGTTCGCACGCGCGCGCCGGAAATGGCGGGCGAAACGAGACAACTGGCCCTGGAGCCCCTCACCCCCGACGAACTGCGGCAGGCCATCACCTCCCGTCACCTGCGAAGCGGGCTGCCGCTGCAGTACGTCGAGCCACGGGCCGGAGCGGACGCCCTGCGCACCCGGGCGCGCCGCCTGCATGCGACGGACCGGCAACAGCAGCTGATCGAGAAGAACTACTTCGAACGCCTCCACCGGGCAGCGCTGGGGTCGATTCGCCTGGCGCTCTTCCACTGGCTGCGCTCCGCGGACTTCACGACGGTCGAAGGCAGCCTCCTCGTGCGCCCGCTGGAGCCGCTGAGCCCCCCGACCGATATGTTCGACCTGACGCGGAGCTTCGCCCTCAAGGCCATCCTCGATCATGGGACGCTGAGCGCGGGCGAGTACTGCGAGGTCCTGCGGGCTTCGGCCGAGGAGTGCGCGCACACGCTCGGGTCCCTCGAGGAGAATCACTTCATCGAGGCATCCCGGCCCCCGAACGCGGAACCGCGAGATCCCGCCGGCCCCGCCTGCGAGGTTCGCTACCGGCTACGGCCCCTGATGACGGGAGCGGTGATCGCGCACCTTCGATCCCGCAATATCCTGCACTGACCCCCGCGGCCGGACGGGGTCGTCAAGCCGCCCCGGCCATGGCCCGCGACCGGTCAGCCGCGGGTCACATTCGCCGCCTGCAGGCCGCGCTCCGTCTCCCGGAGCTCGAACTCCACCTCTTCCCCCTCCGCAAGGGTGCGAAACCCATCACCCTGAATTGAACTGAAGTGTACGAACACATCGTCACCCGTCGAGCGGGAGATGAATCCGTAACCCTTGGCGTCGTTGAACCACTTGACCGTTCCTTTGGCCATTCAGCCATCCTCCGGAAACTGAATTGATACTGCGGTGGACGACCCGATCGGGCCGTGCCAAACTGACGGCTCCATGATGGGGGGAAGTGCAGGAGGCGTCAAGCGTCACCCCGTGAACTCCAGCCGCTCGACGCGCCCACGGATCTGTCGCACAACGATCCGCGGCACCAGCACGGCCGCGCCCACCAGCACGAAGATCGCCGCCGCGGTCCATGTCGCCTGCCCGTACACCCACAGGAGGAGCGGCAGGAGGGCAAGGGCGAGAATGGCAAGGAGCACGGCCCCCATGAAAGCGCCGATCCGGGCGCCCTTGCGAACCGGTTCCGAGAAGGGCAGGCGGGGCGCCACGAGCAGCAGCATCTGCAATGCCAGGTGGGCGAGGAGCCCCAGCACGGCGGCGTGGATCACCGCGTGCCAGAAGTTGCCGAAGCTCCACAGGAAGACACCTGCCAACATGGCCAGGTAGGGAAGCAGGAAGAAGATCGCCACGCTGTTCCCCACGTTGCCGATCAGCCTGGCGCGGTCCACCGGCGTCGAGAAGAAGATCCACGCGGCCCTGTAGGATTCGCTCCTGAAGAGGTTCTCCATGAGGATCAACGGCATTCCCAGCACCGCGAAGTGGATCAGCCCCAGGCCACGGGCTTCGTAGCCCAGGTGGAGGAAGGGATCGGGAAGGCCTCCGTCGTCCAGGGACATGAAGACGTAGAGGAGCGTGATCGGCAGCATGCTGAGCACGGCCAGGCGGAAGTTCATGTCATTGCGGAACTGCCCGCGGACGAGCGTGGAGACGACGCGCAGCTCGGACGAGAACCAGCGTGTCACCAGGACACTCCGTCCGGTTCGGCTCCGCTCCGGCCGGCTGTCGGCCAGCATCACGCCGAGCCGCTCGGCGTACGACAGCGAGAGCCTGTGACCCACGAAGTCGAAGAGCGCCACAATGCTCCCGAAGCCCACAATCACGGCCAGAACACCGGTGACGCTCCACCTTCCCCCGGCAAGGGGAAGGACGCTGGCGAACCAGGTTGAGGGGAGCGCCAGCATCGCCGCCGGGGGTTCGCCCAAGTTCATCACCAAGCCCTCCAGCGTGTCGTCGAGCATGATCGGCAGGAAGATGGCCATCGTCATGACCAGCTGCAGGTAGCCGAGCACGCGGCGCAGACGGGCCGGGCTGACGACGCGCAGGACCAGGGCGTACACGAACACCATGGCCAGCGAGGTCCAGACCACCGTTCCCGCCAGCGCCACGAGCCATCCCAGCGCGACCGGCAGGCCGAACTTCCACAGAAACACGATCGTCGCGAAGCCGCCCATCAGCGTCCCGATGATGCCGGTGTACAGGAGGATGCTGGTCAGCTTGACGAGAAAGTAGGTGCGCGACGAGACCGGCTGGTGTGCCAGGATCTCATAGTCGTTCGGCGAGATCACCACGGACTGGAAGTCGATGAGGATCGCCATCGCGACCATGAGCGAGACCATGAGGAGCACGATCGACGCGGACAGGTAGCCCCCCGGGACGGCGGCCGCCACCAGCGCCAGGAACATGCCGTAGACCGCATACATGAGCAGGATGGGCCAGGGGACCTTCGCGCGCGACTTCTCGGGCGACCCCGCCAACTGCATCGCCGACGAGGAACGCAGGTCCGTCTTGAGCATCACCCGGCTGAGCACGCGCCACTGCGCGTAGTCCGCGCCCAGCGCCTCGACCGCCCACCGCACCGGCTTCACGCCCGGCGGTCCGTCCGCTGTCCGCCCTCGTCCGCGCGTTCGGGGGCACCCAGCGCCGACAGTAGCCCGCGCGTGACCTCGGCCGTGTCACGAACGCCTGTCAACTGCGCGAACGCCTGTTCCAGCGATTCGGTGCCGGTCTCGGCCGCGATGTCCCCGGCGGTCCCTTCGGTGACCTTGCGCCCCTGGTCGATGATCACGATCCGGGTGCAGATGCGCTCCACCACCTCGAGGATGTGGGAGCAGAAGAGGATCGTGCGTCCCTGCGAGGCCAGCTCGCGCAGCAGTTCCTTGACCACCAGCGCGGCGTTGGCGTCGATCCCGTTCAGGGGTTCGTCGAGGAAGAGGACCTCGGGATTGCCGATCAGGGCCGCGCTGATCAGCACCTTCTGCTTCATCCCCTTCGAGTGCGCCGACAACGGCTTGTCGAGCGCGTCGAGCATGTCGAAGAGGCCCAGCAGTTCGCTGACCTTCCTCTCGGCGTACCCACCCTCGATGCCGCGCAGGTTCGCCACCATGGTCAGGTATTCGCGGGCGGTCAGGGCTTCGTACAGCGCTCCCGCCTCGGGCACGTACCCGAGACGCCGCTTCACCTCCATGGGATCGTGCTCGACGTCGAAGCCTGCAACCCACGCTGAACCGCGCGTGGGTTTGATCATGCACGTCAGGATCTTGACCGTGGTGCTCTTGCCGGCGCCGTTCGGTCCCAGGAAGCCCAGAATCTCGCCCGGTTCCACATGCAGGTCGAGGTTCTCGACGGCGGCCTTGTCGCCGAAGTGGCGGGTGAGGGACTGGGTGTCGATCATTCGCCGCCTCCGTAGAGCCACCGGTACAGCGCCCAATTCCGGGTCACGCTCTTGACGTACCCTCGCGTCTCCGCGAAGGGGATGCGCTCGGTGAAGCGGTGGGGGTCCTCGGCTTCCGGAAGGCGGCGCCAGCGGTTGGCCCTGGTCGGACCCGCGTTGTACGCCGACAGGACCAGGGGTATGACCCCGTCGTAGCGGCGGAAGAGTTCCGAGAGGAAGTGCGTGCCCAGATGGACGTTGAGTTCCGGAGTCTCCAGCATCTCGGTGCGGAAGCCCCTGGGCCCGATCGCGCCCGCGACCTGTCTCCCCGTGGCCGGCATGACCTGGGTGAGGCCGATCGCCCCGGCCGGCGACACGATGTCCGGCACGAAGGTGCTCTCCTGGCGGATCAGACCGGCCAGCAGGAAGGGGTCGAGCCCCAGCTCGCGGGCACGCGAGGTCACGAGTTCCCGGAAGGGGAAGGGGTAGACGACGCGCACCAGGGTGAGGTCCCAGGGGCGGCCGCCCCGGCGGAGCTCCAGCCCGAGCCGGATCGCGTCCAGGGTGCGCCCGGCTTCGTTGAGGGCGACGGCCAGTCGCAGGAGAAGCTCATCGGAGCCCGCGGCCGCGTCCTTCATCGCGGCGACGTGCGCGTCCGCTGCTTCCTCCAGGCCGGCTTCCTCGAAGAGGGCGAGTGTCTCCAGGTCGCGCGACAGCCACTCCGGATCGGGCAGCGGCGGGCCTGCGGGCAGGTCGGGTGCGAAGGCGGCCCCTTCGGTCCGGGCGGACAGAAAGGCGTAGTAAGACAAGGGACTTACCCGCTGGATCCGGGTCCGCAGCCTGCGCGCCTCGGCGGTGTCTCCCAGCGCCGCGGCCGCCTGCGCCCCCCAGTAGCTGGCCTCCTCCCAGCGCCTGCCGCCGGGAAACTCCTCCAGGTAGCCCTGGAAGACCCCCAGAGCGGCGCCCAGCTCCCCCCGCCGCAGGTGGAGCTGCCCCCACCTCATGCGCGCGAGCCCCGCGCGGTTCGCCGACGCCGACATGGAGACGACCTGCCTGTAGTGGTCGATGGCCTGGTCGACGCGGCCGGCGTCGTGGTGATCGTCGCCCCGGAAGAAGATCACGTCCAGCGCCTCCGCACTCGACGGGAAGCGCTCCACGAGCCTGTCCTGCAAGGTGCGCGCGTCGCCGTGCCGGCCCTGGCGGGTGCGAATGGCAGCCCACGCCCGGAGCGCGGCGGCGGCAACGGCGGGGTCTCCGGACGCGGCCAGCTCGCGGTACACGCGAACCGCGCCGTCGCGGTCACCGCTGCCGTTGTAGGCCCGGGCCAGTGCGGCGCGGTCGCGCTCTGTCAAGGCCCCTCCCCGCCGCTCCACCAGCCTCCATGCGCGCACCGCGGTGCCGAATTCGCCTCCGTTGCCCAGCGCCCCGGCCACCGTACGGAGCACCTCCGGCCCGGAGTTCGAGGCCACCCTCCAATGGGCCATGGCCGCTTCCAGGGCCGCCGCCCCCCGCGTGGTGCGGCGCAGCAGCCCCTCCATCGCGGCAACCGCCCCCGCCGAGTCCCCTCCCGCCAGCCTGTAGCGCCACTCGAGCGCCAGCGTTTCCGTGCGGGACGCACCGCTCTCCCTTCCCCGCGCCAGTACGTCCATCAGCGCCTCCAGGGCCCGCGCCGTATCCCCCGCCTGGGCCCACGCGTCCGTCTCGAGCCGCCACCCCCGCCTGCTCACCGCGGGCTCGGCGACCGACGCGAGCAACTGCCGCACCGCGGCCCCCCCGCCGCTGCGGGCCAGCCTCCCCGCCACGGCGAGCGCCGTCCAGTCCCCCAACCGCGACGACAGCCCGCGCAGCGCTTCCACCGCCTCCACGGACTCGCCCGCCGCCTCCGTCTCCGCCAGCCCCCGTGCAATGCGCGACCGGGCGGCCACTCCTTCCGGAGCATCGGCGGGCACCACCGCGACGAAGCGGGTCAGTGCCCGGACGGCCCCCGCATGGTCCCCCGTTCGCGCGCGCGACGTTCCCAGCAGGTACCAGAAGCGCGGGGGCGCACCCTCGGTATCGCTCCCGTCCCCGACCAGCGCGGCGACCGCCCCCTCCCAGTTCCTCCACCCGGCTTCGGCCTCCGCCAGCACCATCCGGTCCTCGACCGCGGCCGAGGCGAGCGGGGCCAGGTGGACGTGCAGGGCCCGGCTGGCCTTCCAGTACCTCCCGTCGGCAAGGTCACGCCGTATCGAATCGGGAATCGTGGACGCGCCATCGGAAGCCCGGCCAACCTGTGCCGCCACACCTCCGCCGGGCACCGGGCTCACCCCCGCAACCACCAGAAAAGCCAGCCCGGCTAAACCTCTGAACGCACCGGCAGCCCGCGGCGGATCACTCCGTTGTGGAGCGCCGGCGCGGGCTGCCCGATGGGGGCGGCGAGGCCCTCTGCCCGATATGCGCGGGCGGGGCATCACCACCGTCTGGCTTTGTGGACGCTCAGTCCCCGGCTTCCTGCCCCGCCCGCATGACGAACAGCGCGTCGATCATCTTCTGCGCGGACTCCTCCATGTCGATGACCAGGTGGTCGATCCTGGACACGAAGTAGTTGTGGACGATGCTGATCGGAATCGCGATGGCCAGTCCCGCCGCCGTCGTGTAGAGCGCCACCTTGATGCCGCGGGCCACCGTCTGCGCGTCCACCTCGCCCGCGAACTCGATCGCCTGGAAGGCCTCGATCATGCCCATCACCGTGCCGAGGAAGCCCATGAGCGGCGCGATGTTGGTGAGCGTCGCGAGCACCACGAGGCCTCTCTCCAGCTTGGAGAGCTCGATCAGCCCCTGGTTCTCGATCGCCTTCATGACCCGCTCGGTTCCCTCGTCGCGGCGCTCCAGACCCGCGTACAGGATGTTGGCGGCGGGCGAGTTGGATTCGCGGGTGAGCTCGAGCGCCTCCTTGATCTGCTGCTGGGCGAGCAACTCGTCCACCTCGCGCAGGATCTTCCTGGTCGCACCGGCCTTCATCAGGATGTCGAAGAACTTCCAGATGATCACCGCGACACCGACCACGATGCAGGTGACGAGCGGATACCGCATGATTCCGGAGCCGGCCCAGGCCTCGGCCAGCTGTTCGGTGTAGGTGCGCTCCGGAGCGTCCACTCCCGGAAGCTGAGGCAGTATGCTGTGGATGTTCATCATGCTGGCCAACCGTTCCTCCCGCTTTCAAGCCGTGTGAGTGTTCGTCACGCCCCCTGGCGCGACCATGGAGTCTGGGACCCTCGGGTCCGTTTTGCAAGGCTTGCCATTATGTGCCCGGCAAGCGGGGCTGTCAAATCGTTGGGACGAAACGGCGAAAGACCGAATCCGGCAAGGGGCGGATTCCGTTCCGGGTCATGGCGCGCTATCGCCGCCACGTCCACTCACGCGAACCGTACCGCATTTCGAGCTTCGCCGCCAGTGTCGCCTCCCGTCGTGACATTTCGCCGTGGCTCCAGCTTCCCCCGAAGACCGCCTCGAACCCGCCGCACAGGGCCGCCGCGAGTCGATCCCAGGCGGGAACCTCGCCCAGAACCCCGGCCAGGGTGGTCGGCCGGAAGCGTCCGCGATTCATACCCCCGTGACCCCCGTTCAGGTCCGTCTTCGCGGGCGCGTCGGTGAAGAGCGCCCTCTGGTCCGCGACCAGGAGCAGCGACCCGTGCTGCAGAATGCTCCCCCCGATCCGCGCCTGGGCGCTCCCCACCAGCTTCCGCCCTCCCACCACGACCTCGCCGTCGGCCGCCTCCATGAAGCACGGCCCCGACTCCGGCGGCAGCGCACGCCCGCGGGCATGACCGGCGCCCACGCCGAGACCGCGCAGCCCCGCCACCAGCGCCTCGTTGATCCTGCGGTACGCCGCACGCAGTCCCCCGCACGCACCCACCGGTAGCACGGCCGCGTAGGTGAGCTCCCGGTCGTGGATCACGGCGCGGCCTCCCGTGGGCCGCCGCACCGCCCCGAACTCCGGGTGGCGCCGCAGCAGCTCCCTGTACCCGACGGTGACGGGTTCGTTGCGCCCGAACGAGAGCGTGGCCGGGCTCCAGCGGTAGAGGCGCAGCGTGCCGGTCCCGGGTCGGGCCAGTTCGGCCAGCGCATGGTCGCGCGCCATGTTGGCGGGCCCGGGGAGCGGTTCGTCGACGAGGACGCGCCAGGCGAGGGGGGTGGAGCCGTTCACCGAAGGGTATGCGGACGAGGCGGGAGCGGGCGGGCAGGGCCGGGTCAGGTGGCGTACACGTCTCCCGGCGCCATGACGTGGACGCGGGCGCGGTCCCCCACGAGGGCGCGGAAGTGCTCCGGGTCCTGTTCGATCAGCGGCCAGGTGTCGTAGTGCATGGGGATCACCACCCCGGGCTCGATGAAACCGACGGCCGTGGCGGCGTCCTCCGGTCCCATCGTGAAGTTGTCGCCGATGGGCAGGATCGCCACATCCACCTTGCCGCGCAGCAGCTGCATGTCGAGGGTGAGGGCCGTGTCGCCCGCGTGGTAGATGCGCTTGCCGTCGATGTGCAGCAGGAAGCCGCCGGGGACTGTGGTGAACTGGCCCGTTGCATCGCCGTGGACCTGCCCCCCGTGGATCGCCGGGGTCATCTTCACGCGGCCGAAGGGGAAGTCGAAGCCGCCGCCGATGTGCAGCGGGTGGCCGTTGGCGATCCCCTGCGTTTCGGCGAAGGAGACGATCTCGAAGGTGGAGATCAGGGTGGCGCCGGTCTCGCGGGCCAGCGGGATCGCGTCGACGAAGTGGTCGAAGTGGCCGTGGGTGCACAGGATGTAGTCCACCGCGCCCACCTCCGACCGCTTGATGTCCGAGACCGGGCTGTCGTCGAAGAACGGGTCGATGACCAGCCGCGTGCCGTCGTCGGTCTCGATGGTGAATGTGGACTGGCCGTGGAATGTCAGTCTGGCCAAGGGGACTCCTCCGTTTTTGGGGGTGTTTCAGCGATGCGCCGCCTCCGGGGCCTCGTAGGCCTCGACGGGATGGCAGGAGCAGACAAGGTTGCGGTCGCCAAGCGCGTTGTCGATGCGCCCCACGTACGGCCAGAACTTGTGTTCGCGGACCCAGGGCGCCGGGAAGGCGGCCTGCTCGCGGGTGTAGCCGTGCTCCCAGCCCTCGGTCGTGACCGCGCGCGCGGTGTGCGGGGCGTTCTTGAGCGCGTTGTCCAGGCGGTCCTGGAGGCCCAGTTCGATCTGCTGGATTTCGGCCCGGATCGAGATGAGGGCCTGGCAGAACCGATCCAGCTCGGCCCTGGACTCGCTCTCGGTGGGTTCGATCATGATGGTGCCGGGGACCGGAAAGGCCATCGTGGGGGCGTGGAAGCCGTAGTCCATGAGGCGCTTGGCGACATCCTCCTCGGTGATCCCGGTGGCCTTCTTCAGTGGGCGCAGGTCCACGATGAACTCGTGGGCCACGCGGCCGCTTCCGCTGCCCCACCAGTACAGGATGTCGAAGTGGTCCTCGAGGGTCATCGCCATGTAGTTGGCGTTGAGGATCGCCGTGCGCGTGGCTTCGGTGACCCCGTCGCGGCCCAGCAGCGCGATGTACGCCCACGAGATGAGCAGGATGCTCGCGCTCCCCCATGGGGCCGCCGCGACCGCGCCGATCGCCTCCGCGCCCCCCACCGGCACGACCGGGTGGCCGGGCAGGTACGGGGCGAGCTCCTCCGTCGCGCAGATGGGCCCCATGCCGGGGCCGCCGCCGCCGTGCGGAATCGCGAAGGTCTTGTGGAGGTTGATGTGGATCACATCCGCCCCGTAGTCGCCGGGACGGCAGAGTCCGACCTGAGCGTTCAGGTTGGCGCCGTCCAGGTACACGTAGCCGCCGTAGCGGTGCACGATCCCGCAAACGTTGCGGATCTCCTCCTCGAAGACGCCGTGCGTGGAGGGGTAGGTCACCATCACCGCGGCCAGCCGGTCGCCGTGCCGTGCCGCCTTGGCTTCCAGGTCCGCCACATCGACGTTGCCGCGGTCGTCGCAGCGCACGACCACCACCTTCATCCCGGCCATCACGGCACTCGCGGGGTTGGTTCCGTGCGCCGACGAGGGGATCAGGCAGACGTCCCGGTGCGCCTGGCCCAGCGCCCGGAGCCGCGCCCGAATCACCAGCAGCCCCGTGTACTCGCCCTGCGCTCCCGAATTCGGCTGCAGCGACACGGCCGGCAGACCGGTGATCTCGGCCAGCCACGCCTCCAGTTCGGCGATGATCCGGGCGTATCCCTTGGCCTGCTCCCGCGGGGCGAACGGGTGCAGTCCCCCGAACTCCGGCCACGTCACCGGCGTCATCTGGGTCGTGGCATTCAGCTTCATCGTGCAGGAACCGAGTGCGATCATGCTGGTGTTCAGCGACAGGTCGCGCGATTCGAGGCGGTGGATGTAGCGCAGCATCTCCGTCTCGGAGTGGCAGCTGTTGAAGACGGGGTGGGTCAGGAAGGGACTGCAGCGCACGAGGTGGGGAGGGTAGCTCTCCGGCTCGAACGAGGCGGCCAGCTCCCTGGACGAGCCGCCCGCGCCGAACACCCCCAGCAGGTCGTCGACGTCGGCGGGCGTGACGGTTTCGTCAAGGGAAACGCCCAGGGTTCCGTCGCCGAAGTCGCGCAGGTTGATCCGGGCCGCGCGGGCATCGGCCAGCACCCGGTCCGCGCCGTTCGCGGGCGTCACCCGCAAGGTGTCGAAGAATGTCGTGTGGGCCAGACCGTTCCCGGCCGCTTCGAGCCCCCGCGCCAGCGTCGCCGTCTGCTTGCGGATCCTCTGCGCAATGCGCCGGAGCCCCTCGGGCCCGTGATACACCGCGTACATCCCCGCCATCACCGCCAGCAACACCTGCGCCGTGCAGATGTTGGAGGTCGCGCGCTCCCTCCGGATGTGCTGTTCCCGCGTCTGCAGCGCCATCCTCAGGGCCGGGTTGCCGTGCCGGTCCGCCGATACCCCGATGATCCGCCCCGGGAGCTGCCGCTTGAACTTCTCGCGGCAGGCGATATAGGCCGCGTGGGGGCCGCCGTATCCCATGGGGACGCCGAAGCGCTGTGTGTTCCCCACCGCCACGTCCGCCCCGAATTCGCCCGGCGGCGTGAGCAGCGCCAGCGACAGGATGTCGGCGGCCGCGACCACATGGCCACCCGACGCGCGGGCCTCCCCGCATAGCGCGCGGTAGTCGTGCACGCCCCCGTCGGTGGCGGGATACTGCACCAGCGCACCGAAGACCGACTCGTCGAATGCGAAGTCCCCGCTCGGCCCCACCCGGACCTCGACCCCGAGGGGTTCGGCCCGCGTGCTCACCACCGCGATCGTCTGGGGGTGGCAGTCCTCGGCCACCAGGAAGACGTGGCCGCGCCGCTTTCGCCCCTTGCCCAGCACCATGAACATGGCCTCGGCAGCCGCCGTGCCCTCGTCCAGCAGCGAGGCGTTCGCGATCTCCATCCCGGTCAGGTCGATCACCGCGGTCTGAAAGTTCAGAAGCGCTTCCAGCCGACCCTGCGCGATCTCCGCCTGGTACGGTGTGTATTGTGTGTACCAGCCCGGGTTCTCGAGGATGTTCCGCTGGATGACCCCGGGGGTGATGGTGCCCGAGTAGCCCATGCCCAGGTAGCTGCGCCACGTCTCGTTCGCGCCGGCGATCTCCCTGAGCCGGGCGAGCAGTTCCGCTTCCGGAACGCCCTCCGGGATCCGCAGCGCCTTCCCGAGCCGGATCGCGTCCGGCACGGTCTCCTCCATGAGCTGGTCGAGGGTGTCGCAGCCGACTACCGAGAGCATTTCCCGGACCTGGTCCGCATTCGGACCGAGGTGGCGGGCGGCAAAGTCGGGATGATGATCTATGGGGGTGGGCATTGGGTTTCTCCCGCAGTCCGCGGACGGAGCCGGCCGGCCACCGGAAGCGGCGATGCGCCGGTTTGTTCCACGGGCTGTCTGGACTGGGCCGTTGTTATTCGCCGATGTGCGCCCCGTAGCCGTCAGCGTCCAGCAGCTCGTCCAACTCGTCGGGATCGTCGATGCGCAGCAGGATCATCCACCCCTCCCCGTAGGGATCGGTGTTCACCAGGGCGGGATCCGCGTCGAGCGCCTCGTTGACCCCCACGACTTCGCCGGCCAGCGGGCAGTAGAGGTCGCTCACGGCCTTGACCGCCTCGATCGTCCCGAAGCTCTCCATGGGAGCGAATACGTCTCCCGGTTCGGGCAACTCGACGTACACCACGTCGCCAAGTTCACCCTGGGCGTAATCGGTAATCCCGACATGGAAGACATCGGGTTCGTCGGAGCTTCTCAGGTATTCGTGCTCGTTGGTGTACTTGAGCCCTTCCGGGATCTCGGACATCGCCGTCTCCGCTGGGTTTCGTTCAATTCCGCCGGACTTTCAGCCTGGAGCGACAGAAAAAAAGCCGCAGGAGGCGAGGGCGTCAAGCGGGCGGCCGCACCGCGCTGCCGCACCTCGCTGCCGCGACCGGGCGGGCTGCCGCCGTGTGGAACCTCCGGGCGACGATTAGATTATCATCCCCTTAACGTGAAGGTTCCGTACATTTGGACCAGGCTGCCGGGCATGCGGCCAAACCACGGGGAGGCTCCCGCCATGGAGAGGGTATGACCACGCTGACCCACTCTCCCGCGCTCACGACGCTGAACGAGGACGAGGCCGCATTCCGCGACGCGGTTCGCGAGTTCGCCGAATCCGAAGTCGCGCCGAGGGTGCCACGAATGGACGCGGGGCACCGGCTCGACTCCGATCTCATCTCCCTGCTCTTCGAACTCGGCTTCATGGGGATCGAGATTCCGGAACACCACGGCGGCATCGGCGGTTCCTTCTTCACCGCGGTCCTCGTGGTCGAGGAACTCTCCCGGATCGACCCCTCGGTGGGGGTGCTGGTCGACGTTCAGAACACCCTCGTCAACAACGCCCTCGTCAAGTGGGGCACGGAGGAACAACTGAACCGGCACCTTTCCCGGCTGGCCACGGGCACGGTGGGCGCCTATGCCCTGTCGGAGGCCGGAAGCGGTTCCGACGCCTTCGCGCTGGCCACCCGGGCCGTCCGCGACGGCGACGACTGGGTCCTCAACGGCAGGAAGATGTGGATCACCAACGGGGCCGAGGCCGGTCTGTTCATCGTCTTCGCCAACGTGAAGCCGGAACTGGGATACAAGGGGATCACCGCGTTCATCGTCGAACGGGACATGCCGGGCCTGTCGGTCGGCAAGAGAGAGGAGAAGCTCGGCATCCGCGCGTCGTCCACCACGGAGCTGGTACTCGACGACGTGCGGGTACCCGCCGGGTACGTGCTGGGGGAACCGGGGCGCGGCTACAAGGTGGCGATCGAGACGCTGAACGAAGGGCGCATCGGGATCGGGGCGCAGATGCTGGGCCTCGGGCAGGGGGCGCTCGACCACACGGTCAGGTACGTGCAGCAGCGCGAGCAGTTCGGGCGCCCCGTGGCTGAATTCCAGGCGGTGCAGTTCCAGCTGGCCGAGATGGCCACCGACATCGAGGCGGCCCGGCTGCTGGTCTACAACACGGCCCGCCTGAAGGGGCAGGGTGAGCCCTTCCTGCGCGAGGCGGCGATGGCCAAGATGTTCGCGTCCCGCATGGCTCAGAGGGTCGCTTCCCGGTGCATCGATCTTCACGGCGGCTACGGGTTCACCCGGGAATACCCGGTCGAGAAGCTCTACCGGGACGCGAAGATCGGCACGATCTACGAGGGAACCGACAACATGCAGCTGCAGACGATCGCGAAGGATCTGCTGCGTGGGTAGCCGGGCGTGCGCCGCGCCCGGTCCGGGGGAGCGGCGCCCTCGATGCTCGCAGGTGCTGCACGTCTGGCGGAGATCCCGGTGGCGGTCGCATGTCTCCGCCGCCACACCCTGATCAGTCCGGTCCCGCTCCCCTGCGCGCCAACTCCTCGATCAGGTCGGCGTGCCCGCTCGCGGCGTAGATGATCGTTCCCTTTGCGTCCAGCAGGTAGACGAGCGCGGGGTGCACGATGTCGCCTGTGTCCGCGACTCGCTCCCGCGCCACCTGGAGGGCGTCGAGCGCGGCGTTGACCTTCTCGACCGGGCCGGAAAGCAGGTACGAGTCGATACGCGCTTCGGCTCCCTCCCCGCCCGGGCTCAGATGGAACTGTGTCGCCAGCGCCGGAAGCCGCGCCGGAGTGTCCCGCCACGGATCCAGCGTGATCACGACGAGAGCCATTTCGCGCCCCTCGGCGTGAAACCGGCTCTGGACCTCGCGCGCGTTCATGACCGTCATGGGGCATACCGTTGCGCAGTGTCCGAAACCGAAGGTGAGGAGTGCCGGGCTTCCCGCGACACGCTGCCAGTTGAACGTGTCGCCGCGCTGGTCGACCAGGCCCGCGACCTCCGGAAGCGGACGGTCCAGGCGCGGATAGGAGGCAGGCACCCGCGCGTTGGCCGCGGCCAGCCACTCGGCGTCGCGGGGCGCATCCGCAACCCGTAAGGCCGCCAGCACCACCCCCGCCAGCAGCACGCCGACCACGCCCGCAACCCCAAGCAGCCCCGCCGACGAGGCGAACGCCCGCCGCACCCCGGCCCGCACGGCGTCGCCCGCGATCACCATCAGCACCGCGAGCATCCCGATCGGCTGTCCGATCAGCAACAGCCATCCGGATGCATCGGGAAGCCCCGACGGGCCCGTGTTGAAACACACCGCGCGGGCCCGTTCCAGCCACGCCGGAGGAACTCCGCCGACAGGCCACAGCGCCAGGGCCCACCAGCCGATGGTGATCGCCAGTAGCCCCAGAACCCCGATCATGGCGCCACGCACCGCGTTCGGCGAGGGGAGTTGCATGCCTTCGCGCGCCGGCGTTTTCGCCCTCATCCGACCTCCCACAGGAACGACAGCAACTTCCAATTCACGAAGTAGTAGGTGATGAACGCGGCCAGGAAAATCAGCACGAGCACCATGGTTCCCGGAACCGGACCCAGGCGGCCCGACGGCTTCAGTGCCTCCTTGTCCTCCGGCTTGAGCGCCCGGGGCGGACTCGTGATTCCCGGCGGCAGACCGCGGCCGGTCGCCCCGAGCCCGGAATCGTCGGCTGCCATCCTTTTTCCGAAGAAGACCGAGACCACCGTGACCACGATGTAGAGTGCGCCGCCCACGATCGCGATCAGCCCGCCCACCGCCATCACCCCGATGATCAGGTTGACGGCCGGCGAGAACCCGGGCTGGAAAAGTGCCTGGTTGAATCCGATGTCCCAGTGCCTGCGCGGCACCCCGAAGGTGCCGGCGAAGGTCATCGCCATCGAGAAGATGAGCATGCCGACGGCGAACAGGTAGGGCTGGATCTTCGCGAGCCGGTAGAAGGCGATCTCGCGCCGGAAGATGAGCGGGATCACGTAGTAGGTGATACCCATGAAGGCCATCGCGGTGCCGGACACGACCGTGGCGTGGAAGTGCCCCGGAATTCGCAGTGTGTTGTGGGCGATGATGTTGATCTGCTCGGTGCCGAAGGTGACCCCCGTGATCCCGCCCACGAAGCCGAATACGACGATCGAGAACGCCAGCGAACTGAACCCGGGGTCACCCCAGGGTGCCCGCTTGAGCCATCCGAAGAGCCCCTGGGTGGCCCCCCGCAGGCGCATCCCCAGTTCCGTTCCGGCCGGTACGGTGAAGCCGTGGATCATGGTGGCCAGCACCGCCATGTACATGAAGTAGCTGGTGTTCCAGACCTTCCACGACGGACCCATGCCGGGGTCCACCAGCAGGTGGTGCGCCGACGCC
>JAPPNO010000069.1 GCA_028873845.1 Gemmatimonadota bacterium
AGAGACCCGACGAGGACCGGCTCAAGAAGGCGCTCGCGGAGCGGCGGGTCCACCCCTCCCCCAGTTAGCGGGAGTCAATCGGCGGGACCAGGGCCGTCAAATCTTGTAACTGCAACCGGGGCAAGCAGAAATCAATTCCGAGACGTTCTGCCATTTTGGCAGGTATTGGGTGTGGTCTGCCGTTTTGGCAGGGGTGGCTGAAGCGCGATCAGGCCACCACGCGGTAGATGCGGGGCTCAAGATCGCCATGGAGCAAGGCGATCACTTCCGCGACAAGGGGTCTCAATTCCTGCAATCGTGTGCGCTGTGCGATCAGAATGACCACCGGGATCGGCAGGTCCGCGACATTCTGCTGGTACTCGAACCCCTGATCGACCGTGACGATCGCGTCGAATTCATGATCGGCCGCGAGGCGCAATCAGCTTGTCCGTCATGGTTGTTTCCATCCGTGATCGTTGTCCCCGGTGGTCAGCCGTTTTCTCGTTTCCCCTCCACCGCCGGTCCGACACGCAGTCCGTCCTGCCGCCGGCGGTGCAGTCAAACGATAGCCAAGACCCGCGTGTCTCCGCATCTCCTCAGGGCTCGCAATGGCCCCGACCGCCCTCTCCCCTTATCCTGCTACGGTTCCGCGGGCCGCCCATCGGTCATCTCTCCCCCGTTCCCGGGCCCAATCCCATGTCACCACCCCTCGACGCGGTCACCCACTTCCTGGCCACCGCGGCCCTCCCCCTGGCGGACGGCCCCCTCGCCACAGCCGCCGAACAAGTCGCCCAGGACGGATCCGGGACCGGTCTCTTCACCCGCCTGCGGGGACTCTTCGGCGTCGCCCTCCTCGCCTTGGGCGCGTGGGCCATCAGCATCAACCGCAAGAAGATTCCCTGGCGGATCGTGCTCTGGGGACTCGCCCTCCAGTTCATCTTCGCCCTCTTCATCCTGCGCACGCCCTTCGGCTCCGGGATCTTCGACACCGCCAACGACGTCATCCTCGCGGCGGTGGGCTTCACGCTGGAGGGCGCGAGCTTCCTCTTCGGCGACCTGGTCTGGAACAACGTCCCCGTGGGGACCGGCGAGCCGGGCAACAGCGGCTTCGTCGCGGAGGGGCAGCAGGTAGCGCGCACGGGGGCCTTCTTCGCCTTCAACGTGCTGCCGACGATCATCTTCTTCGCGTCGATCATGACGGTGCTCTACCACCTCGGAATCATGCAGCGGGTGGTGGGCGGGATCGCCTGGGTCATGCAGCGGACCATGCGGACGAGCGGCGCCGAGACGCTGTCGGCCGCGGGGAACATCTTCGTCGGCCAGACCGAGGCGCCGCTGCTGGTCAAACCCTTCGTGGACCGCATGACGCAATCCGAGCTGATGGCGGTCATGACCGGCGGCTTCGCCACGGTGGCGGGCGGCGTGATGGCCGCCTACGCGGGGATGCTGGTGGGGTTCTTCCCCGAGATCGCGGGGCACCTGATGGCGGCGTCCGTCATGTCCGCGCCGGCCGCCCTGGTCGTGGCCAAGCTGATCGTGCCCGAGGTGGAGCAATCCGAGACCGCGGGGCAGCTGAAGACGCAACTGGAGCGTCCCGACGTGAACGTGATCGAGGCCGCGGCGCGGGGGGCGGGGGAGGGGATGTCGCTGGCGCTGAATGTGGGGGCCATGCTGCTGGCCTTCGTGGCCATGATCGCGCTGATCAACGCGCTGCTGGGGTGGGGCGGGGGGCTGGTGGGGATCGAGGGGCTGTCGCTCGAGGGGATCCTGGGGTGGCTGCTGGCGCCGATCGCCTGGGTGATGGGGGTGGCGTGGGAGGACGCTGCGGGGGTGGGATCGCTGATGGGGCTCAAGACGGTGGCGACCGAGTTCGTGGCCTACCTGGGGCTGGCCGAGGAGATGGGGCGGGAGACGCTGAGCGCGCGGTCCGCCACGATCGCGACGTACGCGCTGTCGGGGTTCGCCAACTTCGCTTCGATCGCCATCCAGATCGGGGGGATCGGCGGGATCGCGCCGCGCAGGAGGAAGGATTTGGCGCGGCTGGGTCTGCGGGCGATGATCGGGGGGTCGCTGGCGGCGTTCATGACGGCGGCGATCGCGGGGGTGCTGATTTGAGGGGGACGCGAGGGGCGTGGTGGTGGGGAATGCGCGGCGGGCGGGGCAATGGCTGAGGGGGACCGGGTGCGCGGGCCGCGGATCGGTGAGTGCGCTCGGATCGTGGCCGAGGAGGCCGGCTTGCGGCCCACGGTTCATTTGGTGCTCGGGTCGGGGCTGGGTGGGCTGGCGGAAAGGGTCGAGGACGCCGTCCACGTCCACTTCAACCGGCTGCCGGGTTTTCCCCGCACTTCAGTTGAGGGCCACGAGGGCTGTTTCGTGGTCGGCCGCATCGCGGGAGTGCCGGTGCTGGTGCAGTCGGGCCGTTTCCACTTCTACGAGGGGGTGGGGGCCGATGTGGTGGCCGCTCCGGTGCGGGTGGGGCGGGCGGTCGGTGCGGAGACGCTGGTGCTGACCAACGCGGTGGGCGGGATCCGGCGCGACCTGGTTCCGGGATCGATCATGCTGGTGGACGATCACATCAGCCTGGGGTTTCGTGCGCCGCTGGTGGGGCCGGTGGCCGTTGGCGAGGAGCGGTTCCCGGACATGAGCGCCCCGTACGATCGGGGGCTGACGGCGATGGCGGAGGAGGCGGCGCTGAAGGCGGGTGTTCCGCTTGCGCGCGGGACGTACGGGTGGGTCGGAGGACCGAACTTCGAGACGCCGGCGGAGGTGCGCGCGCTGCGGGCGGCGGGGGCGGATGTGGTGGGGATGTCGACCGTGCCCGAGGCGATCGTGGCGCGGGCGGGGGGGCAGCGGGTGATGGCGTTTTCGGTGGTGACGAACGCGGGGGCGGGGCTGGGTGACGGGGCCATCGATCATGAGGAGGTGATGGCGCATGGGGCGGGGGCGGGGGAGGGGTTGGGGAGGCTGCTGGAGGGGTTGTTGCGGGCGGTGGCGGGGGGCGGGTAGCGAATCATCATATTTTCGTGCATATTTGCAATCAAAATGCAAATTTGCCGGAATTAGCGTCGTGAAAAACTACCTGAACAGATCCCTGGAGCCGGTTCTCCTACGTGCCGTGACGGAGTTCCCCGCCGTGGTGCTGACCGGCCCCCGGCAGTCGGGCAAGACCACGCTCCTGAAGCATCTGTTCGGGAACGACTACGCCTACCTGTCCCTCGAACTCCCCGACGTGCGCGCCGCGGCCGAGGAGGATCCGCGCTCGTTCCTGGCCCGCTTCCCGCCGCCGGTCATCTACGACGAGGTCCAGTTCGCTCCGGGACTGCTCCCCTACATCAAGGAGAGGATCGACGAGAACCGTGGCTGCCCCGGCCAATTCCTTCTCTCCGGGTCCCAGAACCTGCTTCTCAATGAGAGAATCACCGAATCGCTCCCCGGGCGTGCGGCGATTCTCCATCTGTTGCCCATGTCGTGGCGTGAAGCATGCGGCAATCTGCGCGCGCCGCTGGCATGGGAGGCCGATTCAAGTACCGGCACCGGGGAGCCGTTGTCGCCGAGGGAGCTCTGGAGCCGGATCCTGCGAGGCGACTACCCGGAACTCGTGGCGAATCCGGGGCGCGACCTGCAACTCTGGCACTCCAGCTACATCCAGACGTACCTCGAGCGGGACGTGAGGAGCCTTCGGCAGGTCGGGGACCTCGGCCGGTTCCGCGGCTTCCTGCGGGCGATCGCCGGACGCACGGGCCAGTTGCTCAACCTGAGCGACATCGGCCGGGATCTGGGCGTGGCCGTGAACACGGCGAAGGCGTGGCTCTCGATCCTGGAAGCGACCTACCAGATCATCATCGTCAGGCCCTGGCTCGCCGACATCGGCAAGCGCCTGGTGAAGTCCCCCAAGGTCTACTTCACCGACCCCGGCACGCTCTGTCACCTGACGGGCCTGAAGGATCCCGACCATGCAGCGTCCGGTCCGTTGGCGGGTCCGTTGATGGAAGCGGCTGTGCTGGGAGAGATCGTGAAGACGCTCACTCACCGTGGGGAGCGCCCGGAGGTGTACTTCTGGCGCACGGCCGCCGGAGCGGAGGTGGATTTCGTCGTTGAGGCCGGCGGCACGGTCGTTCCCATCGATGTGAAGGCCACGGCGACTCCGCGGCCCGGGATGGTGCGGGGGATCAGGAGGTTTCGAAGCGACTTGGGGGAGCGGTGCGGTCCGGGGTATCTTGTGCATGCCGGGGACGGGCGGCTGCCGATGGGCTCGGGAGTGACGGCGGTTGGGGTTTCGGAGTTGTAGGGGGGGGTGGGGGGCCGGCGACGCTGAGAGGAACCGGCTGCGGCATGCTGCAAACTGTTGGCGAAGGTGTCAGGACACGAAGTGACGATAGCGGTGTTCATCGTGGTCCGGAAGAACGCGCATCGTAGGCACATGACGGCGGAGCACCGGGCGGTGGTCGAGATGCTCGCTGGCCGACCGGGTGCCGCCTCATCGGCGTGCGGCGAAGGAAAAGGGGGACACTGTGTCCCCCTTATCCAATGACGCGGCAGCTGCTCGGGCGGGCGTCAGCAAGAGAACGGTTTCAACCGGTGAAGACACAGATTCGGGCTGGGCACCGGGGAAGCGCTGGCACAGGCGGTCGACATTTTGGGTGACAACTTGGGGCTTGCGAACGTTGGTAATGGGCTGTATGGTTCAAAGTAGTTGACATGGCGGTGCCGCAACCCCGGCGGGCCCCGCCAGCCGTTGCCCGAGGTCTTGAGGCCGGATCGAACTAGCCGGGAATTAACTGAAGGAGATGCTATGATGTTCAACACGACCGTGTGTAACCCTCGGAAAGCACTCGCCGGTGTCGTGATGACTGCTACAGCGACTGCGGCGAGGTACGTGGCGACGGGAGTGCTGTTGGCGCTCGTAGCCATGTCCACTAGCGGGACGACCTACCCTGAACAGCAGGAGTACCAATGCCGCATCTTTGTAGATTGGCTTGAGTTGGACCTGTTCTTTGACGACCACTACCATTCACACTCCAGTCACAACCCAGAGGATTGGAACCGGGTGGGGAATGGATGTATTGGGATCACTTGTGGGCCTATGGGCTGTCTCATGGGCTCAAGCCCTTATGGACCATAGAATCCGGCGAACACGCTCCGTGTGATCCGTTCGGATGAAGTCTGTACTCCATGTTGCCTCCGGGCTAGGAGCTTGCGCCGCAGAAGCGCAGTGGATGTGACGAGAAGGTGAGCAGGTC
>JAPPNO010000011.1:0-25580 GCA_028873845.1 Gemmatimonadota bacterium
TTTCGCAGCTTGCCACGTCCTTCATCGCCGGTCTGTGCCAAGGCATCCACCGTGCGCACTTGTTCGCTTGACCAGCCCTCTTCCGTCGGCCGGGCGCGGATGGCCGTCCTGCCTCCATCCGTGTCCGGCGCATTCGTTCGGACCGGTCCATTCACCGTCTCGCCTTTCCAACACGTACGCTCCGCCGGGTCCACCGTGGCCGGGCCCTGCGAGGGGCTGCCTGCCGTCGTGGCCGGCCGGAGCGACCTAAGGCACTTTCCTTCCTTCTACCCTGATTTTCAAGAAGCGGTGTGTTCGCTCTGCCCGGGGCCCGGACCTGAGGGTTCCAAGGAGGAACTTCGGGTGGGGTGGGCGGGAAGCGGACAGCTTTGGAGGGTAACGAGGGCCGGAGGGGAAGTCAATGGCTATGGGCGACCGCTATGGGCGACCGCCGGTCGTACCTATTCGCGGACGCCAAGCGTGCGGCTGGCGACCTCTTCCGTCAACCGCCGCACGAAGTCCCCCCGCTCCATGTTCACCTGCTTCCGCCCCGCCCCCCGCATCCTCACCGAGACCGTCCCGGCCTCCGCCTCACGTTCCCCGACGATCCCCATGTACGGAACCTTCTGCGTCTCCGCGGCCCGGATCCGGTACCCGAGCGTGTCGCGCTCCTCCGTCTCCACCCGCAGCCCCACCTCCTCCAACTGCGCGGCCAGCTCCCTCGCCGATGGCGCCCACTGCTCGGAGACGGGCAGAACGCGCACCTGCACCGGAGCCAGCCAGAGCGGAAACGCTCCGCCGTAGTGCTCGATCAGGCCGCCGATGAAGCGCTCCATCGACCCGAGCAGCGTGCGATGGATGACCACGGCGCGGTGGCGGTGGTTGTCGGCTCCCACGTACTCGAGCCCGAAACGCTCCGGCATCAGGAAGTCGAGCTGGAAGGTCCCGCCCTGCCATTCCCTTCCCAGCGCGTCGGTGACCAGGATGTCGACCTTGGGGCCGTAGAATGCGCCCCCGCCCTCATCGAGTTCGTAGTCCAGGCCGCGGTCGCGCAACACTTCGGCCAGCCGGTCGGAGGCCGCGTCGTACACCGCCGCGTCGCCGATCGCCTTTTCGGGACGGGTGGAAAGCGCGGCGCGGTACTCGTAGCCGAAGACCTTGAGCAGGTAGTCGCCCAGGTCGAGGAGGCGGTTGTACTCCTCGGCGATCTGGTCCTCGCGGATGAAGATGTGCGCGTCGTCCTGGGTGAAGGAGCGGACCCTGAGCATGCCGTGCAGCGTCCCGGAGCGCTCGTAGCGGTAGCAGGTGCCGAGTTCGGCGAAGCGCAGCGGCAGGTCGCGGTAGGAGCGGACCTGCGACCGGTAGATCATGAAGTGGTGGGGGCAGTTCATCGGCTTCATGCGGAACCGCGTCCCGTCGTCGTCCATGGCCGGGAACATGTCGTCGGCGAAGACGTCCAGGTGGCCCGAGATGCGGTAGAGTTCCTCGCTGGCGACGTGCGGCGTGTAGACGATCTCGTAGCCGTGCTCGACGAGCGTCTCGCGCAGGAAGTCCTCGATGATGCGCCGCACGCGGCCGCCGTTCGGGTGCCACAGCACGAAACCGGGACCCACCTCCTCCTGGATGGAGAAGAGGTCGAGGCGTTTGCCGAGCACGCGGTGGTCGCGCTTCTTCGCCTCCTCCAGGCGGTGCAGGTGGGTGCGCAGGTCCTTCTTGTTGAAGAAGGCGGTGCCGTAGATGCGCTGGAGCATCTGGCGGCGTTCGTCGCCACGCCAGTACGCGCCCGCCACGCTGAGCAGCTTGAAGTGCTTGAGGCGGCCAGTGCTGGGGATGTGCGGGCCGCGGCAGAGGTCGAGGAAGGGGCCGTCGCCGTATACGGTGATGACTTCGTCTTCATCGAACTCGGCGAGCCGTTCGAGCTTGAGGGGGTCGTCGGCGAAGAGGTCGCGGGCTTCGGCCTTCGTTACGACTTGTCGCTCGAAGGGATGATCGGACTGCACGACCCCGGCCATGAGCTTCTCGATGGCCTCGACCTGTTCGGGGGTGAAGGGCTCGGGCACGTCGAAGTCGTAGTAGAACCCGTCGTCGATGGCGGGGCCGAAGCCGATCCCTGCGCCGGGGACCAGTTCGCGCACGGCGGTGGCAAGGACGTGGGCGGCGGAGTGGCGGAGCACGCCGAGGGATTCCGGGTCGCGGTCGGTGAGGAGGCGGACGGTGGCGCCATCGGAGAGAGGGCGGTTCAGGTCGACGATCTCGCCGTCGACGACCGCGGCCAGGGCGGCGCGGGCGAGGCCGGGGCCGATCTCGGCGGCGAGGGTGGCTGAGGTGGCGCGGGCGGGCAGCGCGACCGAGCGGCCGTCGGGGAGGGAGATGTGGATGGTTTGGTTTTGCATGGCGGGAAAGCTAACCCAGGGCGTCGGCGAGGTGGGAGTACGCCGAGCTGCACCGCGTGTGGGGGAAACCCCCGCGTCACCCAACGGGGATGCGATGGGCGGTGGCTCGAAACCCGCGGACAAGTTCGCCCGGGCACCGGAGTAGCCGGGACACGGGGGTGCTCCGGATGTGGCCTACCTCCCCGGCGGCCACGGCGTCCCCGTAACCCTCCCCAGCGGCTGCTCGTCGCCACTCGGACGGAACGCCTGCCGCGCCGCCATGTCATACCGGTCCCCCGGCGCGAGAAAGTAGAAGAGTCCGCCCCCGTCGAGCGTCGCATTGTGGTCGTAGATGACGGCGTAGCTCTGGCCGACGACCTCGAAGCGGTCGCCCCGCACGACGATCGCGGTGTTCTCATCCAGCCCGATCCCCAGCAACTCGGGTTTCGCGCGGATCACCTCGACCATGTCGAAGTGGCGGTTCCGCCGCAGCAGATGCTGGTCGATCCCGACGCCCTTCAGGAAGCCGAGCCCGACCTCGTGGTCCCCCATCATGACCGTGTTCGTGCGGGTGTCTCCCCGCACCAGGTAGGACCCCTGAATCGACGCGCCCGCCGACGACCCGCCGATCACGCCGCCCCGGTTCAGGACCTCCCGGAGCGCATCGTGGACCTTCGTGTCCAGGTAGGCGTCGGCCAGCCGCCACTGGCGCCCCCCCGTGAACCACACGCCCCGGGCCTCGAGCAGTGGCTCGACGAAGGCGTCGGTGTTGGCGACCTCGGGGTCGTTGGTGTGCAGGATGGTGATGTCGGTCGCGCCCGCCCGCTCGAAGGGACGGCGGCCGCGGAAGAACTGATCGTAGTTGTCGCCCCCGCCCGCCGTGGGGATGATGACGATTGGCGCCGACGGGCCCCCGGCGAGCTCCACGAACCGGGCGAAGACCGCGGGATCGGAGAGGGCACCGCCGGCGACGATCAGGGTGCCGTTCGCGGGGCCGACCTGCTGGGCGGCGAGGGGGATGGCGGTGAGGAGGGTGAAGAGGCAGAGGGGGATGGCGCGCGAGATCTTCACGGGAGTTTCCTCCGGTGGGGGTGGCGTGAGCTGGGGGCGGGGGGCCGCAGGGCCCAAAGTGCCCTGATTGCCACGCGGGTGAAAGGGTGGGCCAAGAAGTCCCAAGGACAAACCCGCATGAGCACCAGAGGAGAGGGAAGGTGGGCGGCTCCCCGCAGCGAGCGAGCCCGCACCGAAAAATCGTGCGCGCCCGGTCACCCCGTCCCCGGACTGCTGCGCGTCGAGGTGGCGCGAGGAGGACGACAGGCGCAGGAGAGCGGAGGCTCAAACCGCGTCCCCGGCGCGCACCAACGGGAAACGGGGCCCGAGCGCCGCAGCGCCCGAACCCCGTTCCATTCAACCTTCTCCCATCCCACCCAACCCGCGTGGGAGGGTTTGTGGTGCGCCTAGTACATCCCGCCCATGTCGCCGCCGCCGCCCGGCATCGGCGGCTTCTCGTCCTCGGGGCGCTCGACGACCACCGCCTCGGTGGTGAGCAGCAGGCTCGCGATGGACGCGGCGTTCTGCAGGGCGCTCCGCACGACCTTGGTCGGGTCGATCACGCCGGCCTTCACCAGGTTCTCGTAGTCGTCGGTCTGGGCGTTGTAGCCGTAGCCGCCCTCGCCGTCGCGCACCTTCGCGACCACGATCGACGCCTCGGCGCCCGAGTTCTCCGCGATCTGCCGGATCGGCGATTCGAGTGCGCGGCGCAGGATGTTCGCGCCGACCTGCTCGTCCTCGCGGTCGAAGTCGAGGCCGTCCACCGCCGCCTGGGCCCGCAGAAGCGCCACCCCGCCACCCGGAACGATGCCCTCCTCGACGGCTGCGCGGGTCGCGTGCAGGGCGTCCTCGACGAGCGCCTTCTTCTCCTTCATCTCGGTTTCGGTGGCCGCGCCCACGTTGATGACGGCCACGCCGCCGGCCAGCTTGGCCAGCCGCTCCTGGAGCTTCTCGCGGTCGTAGTCCGAGGTGGACTTGTCGATCGCGACCTTGATCTCCTCGATGCGCCCGTGGATCTTGTCCTCCCCTCCGGCCCCGTCGATGATCGTGGTGTTGTCCTTGTCGATCACGACCCGCTTCGCGGTGCCGAGATCGCTCACCACGGCGTTCTCCAGCTTGAAGCCGACCTCTTCCGAGATCACCTGGCCGCCGGTCAGGACCGAGATGTCCTGCAGCATGGCCTTGCGGCGGTCGCCGAAGCCCGGCGCCTTGACGGCCGCGACCTTCAGCGTGCCGCGCAGCTTGTTCACCACCAGCGTCGCGAGCGCCTCGCCCTCGACGTCCTCGGCGATGATCAGGAGCGGGCGGCCCATCTGCGCGACCTTCTCCAGGATCGGCAGAAGGTCCTTCATGGACGACACCTTCTTGTCGTGGATGAGGATCATCGGCTCCTCGAGCTCCGCCTCCATCCGCTCCGGATCGGTGACGAAGTAGGGGGAGAGGTAGCCGCGGTCGAACTGCATGCCCTCGACCGTGTCCAGCTCGGTCTCGAGGCCGCGCGCCTCCTCGACGGTGATGACGCCGTCCTTGCCGACCTTCTCCATGGCCTCGGCGATCAGCTCGCCGATCTCCATGTTGTTGTTGGCAGAAATCGCGCCGACCTGGGCGATCTCCCGCTTGCCCTTGGTCTCGGTGGACGTGTCGGCGAGCGCCTTCACGACCGCATCCACGGCCCGGTCGATGCCCCGGCGGATGCCCATCGGGTTGGTCCCGGCCGTCACGTTCTTGAGTCCCTCGCCGTAGATGGCGTGGGCGAGCACGGTGGCGGTGGTGGTGCCGTCACCCGCGACGTCGGACGTCTTGGTGGCGACCTCCTTGACCATCTGGGCGCCCATGTTCTCGACCGGGTCCTCCAGCTCGATCTCCTTGGCCACGGACACGCCGTCCTTGGTGACCGTGGGCGAGCCGAACTTCCGGTCGATGACCACGTTGCGGCCCTTGGGCCCCAAGGTGACCTTGACCGCCCGGGTGAGCTGGTCCACGCCCGACTTCAGCCGTCTGCGCGCCTCGATGTCGAAATCCAGTTCCTTCGCTGCCATTTCGCTTGTCTCCTGGTATGTGCTCGGCGAGCGCGGCGATGGCGCTCCCGAAGGGTGTTAGTTGACGATGGCCAGGACGTCCGATTCGCGAAGAATCAGGTATTCGTCCCCGTCCACGGTGACCTCGGTGCCGCTGTACTTTCCGTACAGGACCCGGTCGCCCGCCTTGACCTCCATCGGGCTGCGGCTTCCGTCGTCGTTGACCTTGCCGGGTCCCACGGCGACGATTTCGCCTTCCTGCGGCTTCTCCTTGGCGGTGTCGGGGATGTACAGGCCACCCCGCATCTGCTCGCCCTCTTCCAGGGCCTTGACCACCACCCGGTCCGCCAGGGGCTTGATCCGGTCTGCGGCAGACATGCGCTCCTCCTTGGATGTGTGTGTTGCGGTTGGTAATGGGGAGTTCGATTGCGTTGTTAGCACTCATGGAGTGCGAGTGCTAACAACGGCGAATGAGTTTCGCACGGAGACTCCCGTGCGTCAACCCCGTCATCGGTCCGCCCCGTCGGCGGTCCACGGTCGGCGGTCCAGGTTGCCGTCGGCGGTCCAGGTTGCCGTCAGCGGTCCAGGTGCGCCCCCGCGATCCCCAGCCCCTCAAGCGTGAGCAGCGGTTCCACCCGGTCCACCGTCGAGACGTGCGGCCCGATCACGGGCGCGAAACCACCGGTCGCCACCACCAGGATCTGCTCCGACTCCCAACTCTCCCTGATGCGTTCGACGATCGTGTCGACCGCGCCCACCGCGGAATGGAACACGCCGCTCCTGATACAGGCTTCGGTGCGGCGGCCGATGACCTCGGCGGGCGGCGCCAGCTCGACACGCGGCAGCTTGGCGGTACTGTGCGCCAGCCAGTCGAGTCCGGCGCTGACCCCGGGCGCGATCACCCCCCCCAGGAAGACCCCCTCGGCGGTGATGCAGTCGAAGGTGGTCGCCGTGCCCAGGTCGACGACGATTGTGTCGCGCCCAAACCGGATCCGCGCCGCGAGCGTGTTGACGATTCTGTCCGCGCCCACCGTGAGCGGTTCCTCCACGTCGATCGTGATCGGAAGGTCGGATCTGGCGGTCACCTGAATGACGGGTCCTTCCACAATGGTCGAGAGCACCCGGCGCAGCGTGCGGTCGCCGCCGGGCACCACCGACCCGATGACGCCCCGCCGAATGGGGCCGGATTCCACCGGACCCCCGTCCAGGAGCGCTCGCAGGAGGACCCGGTACTCGTCCTCGGTGCGCGGCGCCCCCGTGCTGACTCGCCAATGGGCGAGAACCTCGCGCCCGGAGAGGGCCAGCAGCCCGAAGACCGTGTCGGTGTTCCCCACGTCGGCGACCAGTTGGCAAGCCATGCTCAGCTCCCGGAATTTCCGCCCTGCCGACGGATGGTCCCGGCGATGAACCGGAGCCTCGTGCCGGCGTCGTTTCGCACCTCCAGCGAACCGTCGGCGAGAACCGGCCCGGCTGTGACCGGAAGTCCCTCGACGGCGCGCGGGCGCCCCGAAGAATGTCTCACAATCCCGTCGATCCTCAAACCGCGACCGGCAAGGGGGGAGCGTGCCTCAAGCTCCGCCAGTTCGCAGGCGGGGATCTCCGGTTGTGGGCGCAATCCGATCGCGGTGAGCGCGTCCAGGACCGCCGCCAGCACCCGGGCGCGCGGGACGCCCTGCCCGGCCGCAAGCCGGACCGAGGTCGCGGTGTCCGCCAGCGCGGCGGGGAAGTCAGCCGGCTCCTGGTTGAGATTCAGCCCGACTCCGGCCAGCACATGGCCTCCGCATCGCTCGCAGAGGATTCCGCCCAGCTTCCGCCCGCCGACGAGCAGGTCGTTCGGCCACTTGACCTCGACGCGCAGCCCCGGAACCACGGACTCGACCCCCCCCGCCACCCCCAGCCCCACCCTGAGCGGCAACCCCCCCACGACGCCTTCGCCCACCTCCCACGCCACCGTGAACCACAGCCCGAGCGGCGAGTCCGAAACCCAGCCCCGCCCCCGCCTCCCCCGCCCCGCGCTCTGCCGGTCGGCCACGACCACCGCAGGCATCCGTCGCCCCTGTCCGACCAGCACGCTGGCACGGTCGTTCGTGGACGAGACCGTCCGGTGAAACTCCACCGTTTCCGCCGGGAGCCGCGCGGCCCACTCCTCGGCCGAGCGCCCCTCCCACGCGATGAGCAGGGCGGGACCGGCTCCCACCTGTCCACGCACCTCCCCGTTTCCGTCCCTCACCGTCCACTCACCAACCACAGGAACGCCGCGCCCACACCCCACAGATACGGTGCGAACCGGTGCAGCGACCGGCTCGCGAGCATGGCCCGGAACGCCCGGATGGCCGCCACGCCCGTCACACAGGCAACCGCCGCCGCCGCCCCGAGCACGGCCACCGAAACCGCCGCGGATGCCCCGGCCGCCTCCGCCGCCACCCCGCCACCCCCCTGCCCCGCGACGAGCTCCGGCACCTTCAACA
This sequence comes from Gemmatimonadota bacterium, assembly GCA_028873845.1. GTDB lineage: Bacteria > Gemmatimonadota > Gemmatimonadetes > Longimicrobiales > Gaopeijiaceae > Bin94. Next base: position 7,888 of record JAPPNO010000011.1, read on the forward strand.
GTGCCGCGCCCGCGACCGCCGGCACCGACATCAGGAACGCGAACGCCGCCGCCTCGCGCGCGTCCACACCCCGCCACAGCGCGGCCACCACCGTCGCGCCGGAACGGGAGATCCCCGGCACGATCGCCGCGGCCTGGGCCAGCCCCATCAGGAGCGCGGTGCCGATCCCCGGCTTGCCGGCGGGGCCCCGGGCCAGCGCCCCGCGCGCCGACCACACCACGCAGCCGGTGACCAGCAGCGCAACGCCCGTCACCGCGGCGCTGTCGAAGAGCGACGCGAAGAAGTCCCCGAACCCGATGCCCGCAATCGCGGCCGGCACCGAGGCCAGAACGAGCAGGCCGGCGTACCGCATCTGCTCGCGGTCGCGGCGCCCCACGCCCGCCAGCAGCACCCCGATCCTGACCCGGTACACCACCACCACCGACACCAGAGTCGCGACGTGGAGCGCAACCTCGAAGGACATTCCCGGCACCTCGAGTCCCAGCAGGGTCTGGCCCATCACCAGGTGGCCCGAGCTGGAGACGGGCAGGAACTCGGTGGCCCCCTGAAGGAGGCCCAGCACGATCCCTTCGTACCAGGTCACGTCCCGGCCGGTCCTTTCGCGCGCCGACACCCGGGGCCGGCAGTTCCCCGTACCCGGGTGGCCGCCACCATGCTCACCGTGAGCCCCCCAGCACGGCCTGGTAGTACTGCTCGTACCGCGGCAGCACGCGGGACCGGCCGAACCGCTCCACCGCCACCGCCCGCGCCGCCCCGCTGAAGCGCTCCCAGAGCCGCACGTCGCCGAGCAGGTCGTTCGCGGCAGCGGTGGCTTCACCGACTTCCCCGACTCCGACCAGCAACCCCGCCTCGCCGTCCGGCACCACCTCGGGCAGGCCCCCGACGCCGTATCCCACCACCGGAACCCCGCACGAGAGCGCTTCGAGCGCCGCCAGTCCGAACGATTCCCGGTCGCTCGTCATCAGGAACAGGTCGGCGCACGAGAGCAGCTCCTCGATGGCGCCGTGCTTGCCCAGGAAGACCACGTCGCGCTCGACGCCCAGCTGGCGCGCCCGCTCGGCCGCGCGGGGACGGTCCGGACCGTCACCGGCCATGACCAGCTTCGCCGGCATCTCGCCCCGGATCCCCGCGAAGACCTCGACCACGTCCACCACCCGCTTGACCGGGCGGAAGTTGGAGACGTGCATGACGATCTTCTCGTCGGCCGAAGCGAACACCTCGCGGTGGCACGGGTCGCGGCCGCGCCGGAAGAGTTCGGTGTCCACGAAGTTCGGAATGACCTCGATCCGTTCCTCCGGCACGCCGAAGTCCCGCACCGTCACCTCCTTCAGGAAGTCCGAGACCGCGGTGACGCCCTGCGAGCGCATGATCGAGAAGCGCGTGATGGGATGGAAGGAGGGGTGCAGTCCCACCAGCGTGATGTCGGTGCCGTGCAGGGTGGTAACCAGCGGCGCACCCCCGTTTTCCTCCAGCATCTCGCGCGCGATCCAGGCGGAGGTGGCGTGGGGGATGGCGTAGTGGACGTGGATGAGGTCCAGGGATTCGCGGACCGCGGTGTCGTGGATGGCCGCGGCGAGCGCCAGCGTGTAGTGCGGGTGCTCGAAGAGGGGATACCGCTCCATCTCCACCTCGTGGAAGTACACGCGCTCGCGGAACCCCGAGAGGCGGAAGGGCTGGGCGTAGGAGATGAAGTGGACTTCGTGGCCCCGGTCGGCCAGGCCGATCCCCAGCTCGGTCGCGACGGCGCCGGAGCCGCCGTAGGTGGGGTAGCAGGTGATCCCGATCTTCATGGGTGCGCGGGCTCCGCGTTTGCCGCTGAGGCGGCAGCGGCGAGGTGGGCAACCGGGGCCCGGGTGCGTTCGCGCCACGCCTTGACCACCGTGGCCGCCTGCGCTTCGAGCGGGGCCGCGCCGTCCACCTCGACCACGCCCGGTCCCAGCTGGTGCCGGAACCACGTACGCTGCCGTTTCGCGTACCGGCGCGTGGACCGCCGGATGCGCTCGGCCGCCTCGTCCAGGGTGATCGCGCCGGCCAGGTGGCTGGCGATCTCGCGGTACCCGACGCCGTTCATGCCGGGGTCGTCCGGGGTGCAGCCTGCGTCAAGCAACCGCCCGACCTCGTCCACGAATCCGGCCGCCATCATCGCTCGCACCCGGCGCCCGATTCGCTCCCCCAACACCTCGGCGGACACGCGCAGCCGGCACACCACGCCCGAGAGCGGTTTCCCCTCGGTGGGATGACGGACATGCCACCGGGACAGCTTTTCACCCGTCAGAAGGGTCACCGACAGTGTTCGGAGCATGCGCTGGCATCCCCCCGCGATCGAGACCGGCGCCCGCTCGGGGTCCAGCACGCGCACCCAGCGTTCCAGTTCCCGGCGCTCCATCGTGCCCAGCAGCTCCTCCAGCACAGCCCGCCTGTCGCGGTCGAGCGGCGGTTCGCGGAAGATCGGGTCGGTCAGGACGCGCAGGAAGAATCCCGTGCCGCCCACCAGCAGCGGCACCCGTCCCCGCGACCGGATCTCCGCGATCCAGCGGCGGGCGTCGCGGCCGAATTCGCCGGCGCTGTAGCGCTCGCCGGGGTCGCGGATGTCGAGGCCGTGGTGGGGGACGAGCGCCCGCTCGCGCGCGTTGGCCTTGGCGGTGCCGATGTCCATGCCGCGGTACACCTGCCGCGAGTCCATCGAAATGATCTCGGCGTCCAGTTCGCGCGCCACGAGCAGGGAGAGCGCGGTCTTGCCCGCGCCGGTGCATCCGACGATGGCCAGGAATCCGGGACGCACCGGCCCCCCCGTGCTCACGACCGCCCGAACTTCCTCCGCAGCTCTCCCAGCCCGAGGCGTACCACGGTGGGGCGGCCGTGGATGTCGTGATAGGGAAGCTCGGTTGCGAAGAGCTGGTCGAAGAGTTCGTGCATCTCCTCCTGGGCAAGCTTCTGGCCGGCCTTGATCGCGCCCTTGCAGGCGAAGCTCATGGCCACCCGTTCGTTCTGGTTGCCGGCCGAGCGGAGGAGGTCCGAGCCGTGCAGGAGTTCCCGGATCACCTCGCGTATGCACTGCTCGGCGTTGAAGTACGGGTGCGGGCTCGGCACCGACTGCACGAGAACCGCATTGTAGCCGAAGAGCTCGAGTTCGAAGCCGAGCCGGGCCAGGGGCTCCGACACCGTCTCGACGATTTCCAGCTCGGGCCTGGTCAGGCGAACGGTGAACGGGAAGAGGAGGCGCTGGCCTTCGCTCCCGGCGCCCTCGAAACCGGCCATGATCCGCTCGTAGAGGACGCGTTCGTGCGCCGCGTGCTGATCAAGGATGATGATCCCGTCCCGCGTCTCGGCCAGGATGAAGCTGTTGTGGATCTGCAACAGCGCGGGGCGGGGAGCGCGGGGCATGAACACCTCCTCCGACGCCGCGGCGTCCTCCGCCTGCGCGGCCCGGGGGCGGAAGAGGCCGATCTGTGCGACGTCGTCCGCGTCTTCGTCCCCCGCACCCTCCGCACCCTCCGCGGTCTCCGCGGACTCCACACCCGGCTCCGGCCCCCCACCCTCCCGCACCACGTGGAGCGGCCGCGGCTCCCCCCACGTCGCGGCCGACTCGACCCCCTCCAGCGTCTCGCGCACCGACGCCTCGACGAAGTCCTCGATCCGGCCGGGCTGCTGGAAGCGCACCTCGGCCTTTCCGGGATGCACGTTCACATCCACCTCGCCGCGCGGCACGGCCAGGAACAGGAACAGCCACGGACGCGTGTTCTCGGACACGGTGGTGCGGTAGCCGCGGTCGGCGGCCGCCAGGACGGCCGAGTCCCGAAAGGGCCGCCCGTTCACGAAGAGGTGGGCCCGGCGGAACCCTGGCCGCGCCCTGTCCGGGCGCTGCACCACGCCGGAGAGGCGCATGCCGCCGCGCCGGGTGGCCACCGGGATGAGCCCGGCCGCGCCGGCGTCCTTCCAGATCGCCCCGATGCGCGCCGCCAGCGTCCGTCCCGCGGGCAGGTCGAAGACGGTGCGCCCGTTCGATTCGAAGACGAAACGGGTGTCCGGGTTGGCCAGCGCCAGGGCGTGCAGCACCTCCGAGACGGCCCGGGTCTCGACGCCGGCGGCGCGCAGGAAGCGGGCCCGCACGGGCGTGTTGAGGAAGAGGTTGCGCACGTCGACGGTGGTGCCCGGCCGGCGCGCTGCATCGTCCACCCCCTGCATCCGGCCCGCCAGGACGCGCAGGCGGCTGCCCATGGCCTGCCTCGCGGGGGCGGTCTCGATCACCATGCGCGACACGGCTGCGATCGAAGGGAGCGCCTCGCCCCGGAAGCCGAGGGTGTGGACGTCGCGCAGGTCCTCGGCGCGGCGGATCTTGCTGGTCGCGTGGCGGTCCAGGCACACCAGCAGGTCCTCGCGGATCATGCCGCAGCCGTCGTCGGCGACGCGGATTCGGCCCTTGCCGCCCTGTTCGATCGATACCCTCACCGCGCCGGCCCCCGCGTCCAGCGCGTTCTCGACGAGTTCCTTCACAACCGACGCCGGGCGCTCGACGACTTCGCCGGCCGCGATCTGGTTGGCGACGTGGTCCGGCAGAACGCGGATGCGCGGGCGGGGAGCGTTGGCTTGCGTCTTCATGGGCGGGGGCCGCGCTCCTGGAAATCTTCGCCGGGCCGGGGTTCCTCCGCGCGGCCAGGCTTTTTCATCCCATAGAAACTCAGCGTGTTGGCCCAGCTGTCCGCGGCCACCTGCTCCAGCGTCTCACCGCGGATTCGGGCCAGTGCGGCTGCCACGTGCGGCACGAAGGCGGGTTCGTTGCGGCGGCCCCGCTTCGGCACGGGGGCAAGGTAGGGCGCGTCGGTCTCGATCATGTAGCGGTCGCGGGGCACGTCGCGCGCCAGGGCGGCGTCGAAGCTCTTGAAGGTGGCGATGCCGGTGAAGGAGACGTGCCAGCCGGCGTCCATGGCCAGCTCGAGGAGCTCGGCGGGGCCGGTGAAGCAGTGGAGCACGCCGGTCACGCGGCCGGCGCTTTCGCGGATGACCGCGGCTGTGTCGGCGACCGCCTCGCGCGAGTGGACCACGATGGGGAGGTCCAGCTCGGAGGCCAGCTCCACGTGGCGGGCGAAGCTCCGGCGCTGCGCGTCGCGGGGCGCGTTGTCGTAATAGTAGTCGAGGCCGGTCTCGCCGATGGCGGCGCAGCGCGGGTGGGCGGCCAGGTCACGGACGGCGCCGAGATCGTCCGCGTCAGCCGCGCCGTTCACCGAATGCGGATGGATCCCCGCCGTGCACCACACCTCGTCGCGGGCTCGGGCCAGCGCGAGGGCGGCGCGGGAGTCGGCGGCGTCCGAGGCGATGGTCACGATGCGGCGCACTCCAGCCTCCCGGGCCCGCGCGAGCACGGCGGCGCGGTCACCGCCGAAGGCACGGTCGGTGAGGTGGCAGTGGGAATCCGCGAACCTCACACCGCGGCGGCCCTCCGAGCGGCCCGCTTCCTCTCCTTCTCGCGGGGGTCCGCCGTGCCGTAGCGCCTCTGGATCTCCAGCAGCGCCGGCGACGCGATGAAGATCGAGGAATAGGTTCCGATCAGCACGCCCAGAATCAGGACCAGCGTGAACGGACGGATCACCGCGCCGCCGAGGATCAGGAGCGAGAGGAGCACGGCCAGGGTGGTGCCCGAGGTGAGCACCGTGCGGGGAAGCGTCTCGTTGATGGAACGGTTGACCAGGCGGTACGGGTCCTCGCGCCTGCCGCCGCGCTTGTTCAGGTTCTCGCGGATCCGGTCGAAGACGACGATGGTGTCGTTCAGCGAATACCCCAGGATGGTGAGGATGGCCGCGACGGTGGGGAGCGAGATCTCGACCCGGAAGAGGGCGAGGAGCCCCAGGGTGATGAGGATGTCGTGCGCGGTCGCGATGATCGCGGCCACGCCGAAACGGATTTCGAAGCGGATCGCGATGTAGAGGAGCGTGAGGACGAACGAGAACAGGATCGCCATGGCCGCCTGGCCCTGAAGCTCCTCGCCGACCTTGGCCCCGACCGACTCGCGCCGCACGATCTCGAATCCGTCGCGGTCGTAGGTGACCGCGACCTGCGCGGCGATGTCGTCGGCCACCTCGTCGAGATTCGACTCCTCGTCGATCGGGGCGCGCACGACGAACTCGTTTTCCTGGCCGAAGCGGGTGATCGGAGGGGCGTTCACCCCGCCGAGGGCCTCGCGCAGGTCGCTGTCGCTGGTCTCCTGGTCAAAGCGGATCTGGACCAGTACCCCCCCGGTGAAATCCACACCGTAGTTCTGCCAGGTCCCGGTGCGCACCACGTTCATTCCGATGCCCGTGATCCCCAGCGCCAGGACGACGCCCGAGACGACGTACGCCTTCCGGCGCAGCCTGATGAATTCGTACTTCGATTTGTGAAAGAGCCACATGGCCGTATCAGTCCGTGAGATATCGTCTTGAGCGACGCTAGACGCTGATGGGATCCGAACCGCGCTTGCCCGACAGGTACATCAGGAAGAGCGTGCGGGTCACATACATGGCGGAGAAGAAGGAGGCCACGATCCCGATGCAGAGCGTGACCGCGAAGCCCCGCACGGGCCCGGTTCCGAACTGGAAGAGGATCAGGCCCGTGATGAGCGTGGTGATGTTGGCGTCGACGATGGCGGAAACCGCGTTGCCGAAGCCCTCGTCGACCGCGGTGCGGGGCGCACGGCGGGCCTCGAGCTCCTCCCGTATTCGCTCGAAGATGAGCACGTTCGCGTCGACGGCCATCCCGATCGAGAGGATCAGGCCGGCGATCCCGGGCAGCGTCAGGGTCGCGTCGAGCGCCGACAGCCCGCCCAGTACGAGGAGCAGGTAGATGCCGAGCGCAACGACCGCGAGCACGCCGGCCGCGCGGTAGTACAGCATCATGATCGCGATGACCAGGACGATGCCCACGATCCCCGCGATCTGTCCCTGGTCGATCGAGTCCTGGCCCAGTGACGGGCCCACGGTGCGCTCCTCCATGATCCGCAGCGGCACCGGCAGGGCCCCCGCCCGGAGAACGAGCGCGAGGTCCGCGGCCTCCGCCATCTGAGCTCCCCGCATTTTGATGGACCCCCGGTTCCGGATTCGGCCCTCAACCACCGGGGCGCTCACCACCTCCTCGTCCAGCACGATCGCGATTCGCTCCTTCTCGTGGATGGTGGTGACCTGCTCGAAGATGCGGCCGCCGCGCCGGTTGAGTTCGAAGAGCACCTCGGGCTGATTGAACTGCTGGTCCCGGGTGGCGCTGGCGTCCTGCAGCTGATCACCGGTCAGGAAGGCATCCTCCTGCAGCACGTAGAGCTCGCGGTAGAAGCGGCCCCCCTGCGCGAGCGGGTCCATCGACCACTGCAGGCTGACGTTGCGCGGGAGCGCGCGCTGGAACTCCTCGAGGGCCAGGTACATCGTGGCCTTCTCGACGTTGGCTTCGTCGACGTTGTAGCTGACCATCCGTCCCTTGTCGTCGAAACCTCCCGTCAGCAGCAGGCCCGTGAAGGGGCGGAGCAGGTTCTCGTCCTCTTCCTCGTCCTGTGCCACGGTGTCGGCGGCGGCCTCCGTTTCCGGCGCGGGTTCGGTCACGACGGTGTCGCCGGCCCGGGCCGTGTCGCCGGTTTCCGGAAAGAGGAGCAGCTCCGGCGAAAGCTCGTCGGCCTGCTGCACCCGGGTCTCGGCGCCCAGGGCCCGCAGAGAGTCCTCTCCCAGGGCCGTCACGATGGCCCGGTCCAGCCGCGGCAGCGCATCCTGCACCTCCGTCACGGGCAGCGCCAGCTTCCACTCGAGAAAGGCCTGGCGGTTGATGATCTCCTTGGCCCGGTCATCGTCGTCCAGCCCGGCGAGCTCCACGATGATGCGGTCGCTGCCCCGCTTCTGGATGATCGGCTCCTCCACGCCGAATTCGTCGATCCGGGTGCGCAGGATCTTCAGCGCCTGTTCCGTGAGGGAATCGCGGCGCTCCGCAGTGAAGGTGCCGTCCGGATCGTCGATCTCGAGGACGAGGTGCATCCCGCCCTGAAGGTCGAGTCCCAGCTTGAGATCGCGGGCCCACAGGTAGTAGCCGCAGATGCCGACCGCCAGCACGATAACGACGATCCGGCCCCGAAATGATTTGAGCATGGTGCGTATCCGACCCCCTGTTGAACCCGTGGCGCCGCTCCGGGATCCCCGGCGCCAAAATGACAGCCCTGAAAGCTCGCCCGGGGGGGAAGGGGTGTCAATTGAGTGGCACCCCTGTTCGGTGGTGCCCCTACTGGACCGTCTCGTCCTCCTCGAACCGCGTCCAGGAATGGAAGACGGGGAACGGAAGCGGCAGGTTGCCGTCGGCGTCGACCAGGATGAAGTTGATCCGCGCCGCGTTTCCGTAGTCCCTGACGAGAATCGCCAGGCCCGACACGTCGATGCAGTCCTCGCATTCCTCGGGGAGCGTGCGCCGGACCCTCGGCCGACTGAAGTTGAGCCTGTAGATGTCGTATCTCCCCGCCGCCCTCTGAATCCAGTAGCTGTCCTCGGAGACCTCCCATTCGTCCGTAGCGCGGCCGTCTTCCGCGAACTCCGCCCACATGGCGAGTCCGCCGTGGAAGTCGATGACGATCGCCTTTCGGGGATCCCCGTCCCTGGAAGGATCGAACTGTCTGAAGGAACGGTTGGCGAGTCCCGCCTTGACCAGCGCCTCCTCTTCCAGGAGGACGTCGATCCAGTCGTACTCGTCGACCGGGGCGGCGGGGTCGCCGCAGGCAATGGTGGTGACAGGCAGAAGGGACAGGTGAGCGAGGAGGATGAAGGCGGCTCCACGTCGAAATTGCATCTTGTGCCCCCTTGGGCGGCGGGTGGCCGGACTTGCCGGTGCGCCTCGCGGGGTGAGCCGGGGGCGCGCCCCGGACCGGGCCCACGGTGTTGCCGGGCGATCGTGTCCCTCGCGGGCAATCTACTGCCGGCGGCCGGCCGGGACGCAATGGTGCGCGGATGCGCTGGTCGCTTCGGCCTGGCCCCCCTACACTACCCCGCATGTCCCAACCGACCATGGCAACGCCCGCGGCCAGACAACCGCCGCTTCCGGCGCGGTGGCTCGCTCTTTCCTTCCTCGCGGCCGCCGGCTTCACGGCTCCGGCCGCCGCCCTCGCCACGTCCCCCGCCGCGGCCACCGTCCTCTCCCCCTTCGCCGCCGTCACCCGCCCCTGCCTCACCACCGCCCCCACCCCACCCGACACCATCCTCCGCGTCACCTTCCTCGATGTCGGGCAGGGCGACGCGGTCCTCCTGCAGGCGCCCGGGGGCCAGACCGCGCTGATCGACGCGGGCCGTGGCGACATCGTCCCGCTGCTGCGCGAGTTGGGGGTTGCGCGGATCGACCTGATGGTCGCGACGCACCCCCACGCGGATCACATCGGTGGGATGCGCGGGGTGATCGAGTCGATCCCGGTGCGTTTCTTCATGGACAACGGGGAGCCGCACACGACCGCCACCTACCGGGACCTCGTCGCGGCCCTCGAGGCGAGGCCCGAAATCACCTACCTGGAAGCCACGCCGCGAACGATCGCTCTGGGATCGGCCACCCTCGAGGTGCTCCCTCTCCTGCCGCGCGGCACGGCGGAACTCAACGACCGCTCGATCGCCCTGGTGCTGCGCTTCGGCGACTTCACGGCCCTGCTGAGCGGCGACTCGGAGGTGCGCCAGCTCACGCACCTGGTCGGACTGGGCGTCGTGCCCGGGCTCACGCTCCTCAAGGCGCCGCACCACGGCAGCGACAACGGGTTTACCTGGGGATTCCTGCAGGCGGCCCGGCCCCGGGTCGTCGTGATTTCGGTGGGACGCGGCAACAGCTATGGGCATCCGAGGCGGGCGGCGCTCGATGCCTACGCCGCCACGGCCCGCGAGACCTTCCGAACGGATCTGCACGGGCATGTGCAGGTGCGCGGGTTCGGCGATGGCGGCTACTTGGTCGTGCAGGGAGAACAGGTTGCCTCCGCCCGGGCGGGGGAATGGAGGAGGGGGACGGAGGCGGTGGCGGCAGGGGCGGCAACGGCGGGATCGGCGGCCCGGGCGCCCGCTTCGCCCGCCGAGCTGCGGATCACCGTCCAGGCCGACGCGCCGGGGAACGATCACCGGAACCCCAACGGCGAATACGTGATCGTGCAGAATTCGGCCGGCGAGGCGATCGCGATCGGGGGGTGGCGCCTCTGTGACCTCGCGAACCATTGCTTCCAGTTCCCCGCGGGAGCCACGATCGAGGGCGGAGGGCGGGTCGTGGTCCACACCGGCTCCGGCCGGCCCGACGGCGAGCGCTTCTACATGGGCCGGCGCCGGGCCGTCTGGAACAACGACGGAGACACCGCAACGCTGTACGACTCGAAGGGTGCGACCGTGCTCGCATACAGCTATTGACTCGCCCGGGTGAAGGGAGTGTGGCCGGCGGGGGGAGGAAGACGTGCATATGGGTCGTCGACCGCGTGAACAGGCCGCTCGCGGTCCTGGTGGCCGACGACGGCGGACACCACGCGGAAGTGACGCTGGCACGGCTGCCGGCCGATGTCCGGGAAGGCAGCGTGCTGCGGGTCCCCCACTCGGATGATGAGCCGCAATGGGACGCGGCGACCCTGGACGAAGACCTGCGCCAAGCCCGCTTGAAGGAGGCCGAAGCGGCGCTGGCCCGCCTCCGCGGCCGCGACCCGGGAGGAGACATCACCCTCTGATGTCCGAGCCGCGGGTTCGAGCGCGCTGGCCGCCCCCAAACCATCCTGGCGCGATGACCGAGCCCGCCGTCCACGCCGCGCTGGTGGGCCGTCTTCGTCCTGGCGGCCGGGTGACGGAAGGTCACACGGGCAACCTTGTCCTGCCCGACTGCATCGTATACCTTACATGACAAGGTATATCGTACTGAGAGGTACAGGAGGGATTCGATGAAGAAACCGGTCTACAAGGAACTCGTGGCCGCCTCGTCGCGCCCGATGGTGCTCTCCATCCTGACGGGCGGCGAGAGCTACGGCTACGAGATCCTCAAGCAGGTCAAGCTGCTCTCCGGCGGCGAGGTGGAATGGTCCGACGGGATGCTCTACCCCGTCCTTCACCGCCTGGAGCGGGACGGACTGATTACCGGCCGCTGGCAGCTGACCGACGAGGGGCGGCGCCGGAAGTACTACCGGCTGACCGATCGCGGAAAGGGCCAGCTGGCGCGCGACCGGGCGGGGTGGCGGGCGGTGCACGGAGCGTTGGAGATGTCTTGGGGAGGAGGTCGAAATGTTTGACCTGGAGAAGGCGGTACTCGGGTGGCGGGAGGGCCAGGAGCGGCAGGCGTCCCTGGCGCCGTGCGAGCTGGATGAGCTGGAGGACCACCTGCGCGCGCGCTTCGATCTGGAGCTGGAGCTGGACACGGCGCTGGCGCCGGCGACGGCGTTCGCGATCGCGCGGCGTGAGCTGGGTGAGACGGCGACGCTGTCGAGGGAGTTCGCGAAGGCGGGCAGGCCGCGGTGGCGGCGCTGGCTCTTCGCGGGGTGGGGTATGTACGCAGCTTCGTGGTTTCTGCCGGTGCACGAGGTTTTCGTATCGACGTACGGCTACGAGCTGCTCCGGGAATTGACAGGCGACCTGCCCGATGCGGTGATGTTCCTCGTCATGAACCTGGCGATGGTGATGACGGTGCCGGTGCTCCGGCGCGGCCGTCCTTCCCGCAGGCGATGGCTGGGGCGGTGGGTGGGGGCGGTGGGCGTGGGTGCCGTGGGTCTGGCGGTCGTAGCCATGGTGTGGGGTTCGATTGAGACCGGCGGGGTCGGCTGGCTGTTTCCTCCCCCATTTCTGGTGGGCTTCTGGACCTGGACAGCCTCGTTCCTGTGCGTTGCCAGGGCCCTGCGGTTGCGGGCGAAGGAATGGAGGTCGGCGAATGCCGGGGAGGCGCTGGCGTCCTGACGACGAGCCGACTTCGCGGCGGGGATGGAGCGGGGGTTCGACTGACCTGACGCCAGGCAGGGCGGGGTCATTCGAGGCGAGGCGTCCCAATCGAGCATGCGGCTGTCCCTAGGTTTGCCGCCGCGGCGGGCGGGCGTTGGTTTCGAGTCCCTATCCGGGTTTGAGTGGCCCGATTCGCCGGTTCGCAGTCCCATCCGACCGTCAGCGTCCCAAATCGTCCGATCACAGGCCGATCCGACTATGGACGGTTTTGGATTCTCGCTCTCGCAGCGTGGGGGACCGCTTCGCGTCCTGAGAGGCCGAAATTACGCCGGCACCATCGCCTGGTCCACGAGGGTGGGGCGCGGCTGGCGCTGGACCGTGACGGCAAGGCCGCGTTCTTCACGCGCAAGGGTGCGGTGCTCGGGGGCTCGCCCCCGTTGCCGGAGGTCATCCGGATACTGCCGGAGCCCCCGGCCCCACCCCCCGACCGCCTCTCCAACGGCGCCCCCCGCTTCGTCGACTCGGCGGTCCCGCTGCCGCTGGAGCTCGCAGCGCTGGAGGCGGGGGCGTGATCGGGCGCCCACCCGCCGCCGCGGCAAAACCCGGGACAGGAGCATGTCAAAATGGGACAGGCCGTCGGCGGGGTCGCGCCTCCCAAAGTCAGGTGCGGCGCCTTGCACGAGACGGTGCGGCGGGTGCGGTCAAGACGTGGCGGCGCGTCCTTCAGCACGGACGACGCACGCGTCAAGCGCTTCTACCCGACGTGTGAGGTGTGATATGGCACTAGTAGGCGGTAGCTTGGCCTGAGGTAAACTGTAGTTGTCATTTTGTCGACTGCAGTTGACATACCAACGTCGACTGGAATTGTCCACCCGTCCGCTGACCTTGGGTACGGTGGCAACCATCCGGACCGCTTTCGCCCCCCCGCCACCACACCCTACGTTCATCCGCACCACCCCCCCCCGCACCAACCCCGGCCCATGCGCATCCTTCGACACCCCACCGCAATCCCCCTCTTCCTCACCTTTGCCGCCCCCCTCCTCACCCCCCTCCCCGCCCACCCCCAGCAGCGCCTCTTCACCCCCGAGATCGCCCTTGATGTGCGCAGCGTCTCCATCGCGGCCGTGACCGGCGACGGCCGCCGCGTCGCCGCGACCGTACGCACGCGCCGCGACCGCACCGACATCGACCACCAGCGCTACGGCGACCCCACGTACATCTCGCCCACCACCTCGCGGCTGATGGTGATCGACACGCGCAGCGGGACCCGCACATGGGTGCACGAAGACCCCGCCCAGCTCCGCGGCTTCACGTGGTCGCCCGACGGGGAGCGGCTGGCGTACTTCGCCGTGGAGGGCGGCGAATACCGGCTGCGGATCTTCGATGCGGGGACCGGGTCGAGCAGGACGGTGACTCTGCAATCCGGGAAGCGGATCGCGTCGTCGTCGCCGCTGGTGTGGTCGCCCGACGGGGCGGAGGTGCTGGTGGGGCTCCGCCCGGACGGGTGGGCCGCGGAGGCGCGCGCGGCCTTTCGTCGCCCTGACCGGGGCGCCGGTCATCGTGCAGGATTCCCGCAACGATTTCCTCGCCTGGGACCGCGTGAGGAACATCGCCGCGAAGCAGATCACCGCGCTTGTTTCCCCTGCAAACGGCAACGTGCGAGAGATCCTGAGCGACGTGACGCCATCGGGGGCGCGCTTTTCGGCAGACGGGGCGTACATCACGTATTCGACCGCGACGCGGACGAAGACCTCGTACACGCGCCGCGACGGGACGCAGTACGAGCTGTTCCGGCTGGCGCTCGCGGAGGGGAGCGAGCCCGAGTCGCTCAGGGACACCGGCGAGCAGCGGATGAACGTCACCTGGAACGAGGCGCGGGACGCCTTCGCGTACGACGAGCGGGGCTCCGTCTTCGTGCGGCGGCTGGACGAGGACGAAGCGGTGGATGTGACGGCCGGCCATCGCGGGCCCGCGGACGAGGGCGCGGACGTAGCGGCAGGCGCCGGCGACCCGGACGAGGCCGACCCCGACTCCGCCCGCATCCGCTTCTCCATCCAGCGCTGGAGCCCCTCCGGCGACCAGCTCCTGCTCAGCTCACAGGACGCCTGGCACCTCCTCGACCTGGACACCGACGACCTCCGCACCCTCTTCGAACTCGAGGACGACGACGACTCCCGCCCCCGCCGCCAGGTCCTGGGCTGGAGCGACGACGGCCGCCACCTCTATTTCAGCTACTCCGCCCGGGACAGCTGGCAGCGCGGCCTCAAGCGCCTCGACACCGCCGGCGGCGACATCGAGACCCTGTTCCTCGACGACAATCTCTACCGCTCCTGGAACATCTCCGACGACGGCGGCACGCTCGTTTACACCCTGTCCGACGGCGACCGCCCCAGCGAGATCTGGACCACCGCCACCGACCCGCTCGCGCCCCGGCGGCTCACCACCTCCAACCCCCAGCTCGACGACATCGCGCTGACCCGCAGCGAACTCGTCGAGTACCTGGACGTGGACGGTAATACACTCTACGGCATTCTGTATTACCCCGTCGGCTACGAACCCGGGCGGCAGTATCCCCTCGTCGCCGAGATCTACGAGCAGTACTTCGACAACGGCTTCAACGAGAACATGAACCTGATCACCGCGCAGGGGTGGTTCGGGTTCCGGCCGTCGGTGCGCTTCGAGGAGGGCTTCCCCGGCGAGGCGTGGCTGAAGGCCGTCCCCAACGCGATCAACAGGATCATCGAGCGGGGGCTGGTCGACCCGGAGAGGGTGGGCGTGTACGGTCAGAGCTACGGCGGCTACGCGACCAACCTGCTGATCACGCAGACCGACCGCTTCGCCGCGGCCGCGAACGTCTCCGGCAAGGTCAACATCATCTCCTTCCTGGGCGATTCGCCGAAGATCACAACGCGCAACTACGCGGCCGCCGAGGTCGGGCAGGACCGCATCGGGGCGACGCTCTGGGAGCAGCCGCACAAGTACATCGAGCACTCGGCGGTGATGTTCGCCGACCGCATCGAGACGCCGCTGCTGATGCTCTCGGGCGAGGGGGACTGGAACGTGCCCGCGACGAACCAGCGCGAGATGTACTACGCGCTCAGGCGTCTGGGGAAGGAGGTGGTGTGGGTGCACTACACCGCCGGGGGGCACGGGGCGGGGCGCGCGAGCACGGCGGCGGATTTCCTCGACCACTGGCGGCGGATGGTCGACTGGTTCGCGGAGCACTTCGGCGAGGAGGGCGAGAAGGCGGTGTCGGACGGGGGGTTGAGCCAAATTCCGGCGGAAGGAGACGACAATGGCGACGCCTGACCTGATCGGGACCTGCCTGTGGTTCGAGGACCGAGCCGTCGAGGCGGCGGAGTTCTACGTTTCGCTCTTTCCCGATTCCCGGATCGTGAATGTCTCGACGGTGGGTGCGGGCCCGGCCAAGGGCAATGCGTTCGTGGTCTTCGAGCTGGCCGGACGGACCTTCCAGGGGATCGACGGCGGACCGATGTTCAAGTTCACCCCCGCGATCTCCTTCGTGGTGAACTGCGAGTCGCAGGAGGAGATCGACAGGTACTGGGATGCGCTCTCGGACGGTGGGCGGGAGGGATTCTGCGGCTGGCTCGACGACCGCTTCGGCGTGTCCTGGCAGGTGATCCCCGCAGCGATGGGCGAGCTTATGGGCGCCGACCCCAAACGGGTGATGGAGAAACTGCTTACGATGGGGAAGATCGACATCGAGGCACTGAGAGAGGCCGGCTCGGGGGGCTGACGCACCGGCGACGGCACGCACGTCACCGGACATCATCAATCCGCGCCCGCTCCCGCTCCCGCTCCGGCACCGCCGTGCGACTGCGTCGGCAAATGTCCCATACCGGCCAGCCCCGCTTCACCCAACCCCCATTGCGGAGCGACAAATGCGGCCCTATCCTTCCCCCTTTGAACCCCCACCGCCAACACGGAGGCAAGGAATGCGGCAGAACTTCACGCTGACACGCAACAAGCTGAACCTCACCGGTTTTGGGACCGGGATCCCGCTGGCGCTGGCACTGATGGTGTCGGCCCAGGCGGTGACCGCCCAGAGCCTCAGGATGCCGACCACGCTTCGCTACGGTTCGGGCCTCCTCGACATCCCGGTCGCGTCCGTCCTCGCCCACGGAGCCGTTTCGCTGTCGTACTCGGGGTTCAAACTCTCCACCGAGCGAACGATCATGCTCGACCGGGCCGGGAGGGTGGCGGGTCACAAGGACGGCACCGACAAGTGGCTTTCCGATGCCGCTCTGGCCATCGGGCTCTTCAATCGGGTCGAGCTAGGGGCAAGCATCCAGCACTTTGACGAGGAGGCGAACGGCGGCAACATGTTCGGAGGTTTCGCCCGCGTGTCGCTGCTGCCGGCCTCGATGCAACGCTTCGCCCTCGCGGCGGGTGCTCGCTACGTGACGTCTCCCGCCTACGGCGCAGGATTCCGGGACGTGCAGCCGGGACGCCTGGGCCATCCCGACTATCGGGTGCTGCAGAGCCCCGACGGGGGTGATGAGTTCAGCAGCAACCTGAGTCCCTATGTGGTGGCCACAGCCAACGCCGTGAGTTCCGGCTCGGTCGACATGACACTGACGGCGGGCTACGGCATGGGCATGTTCTCGGCGGGCACCGACCTGGACTTCTACAGCGCGGGCGGTCCGGGCGGGCTCTTCGGGGGTGCCGGCCTCCACTTCGCCTTGGGCGGCGGCCGTCTCATGCACCTGATGGCGGAGTACAACGGGTTCGAGATGAATGCGGGAATGCAGGTGGACCTGGGCAACGTCATGGTCGGTGCGTTTTCGCACGGGCTGAACGGCGACGGCGAATCCACCTATCGCTCGCGGAAGTTCGGCCTGCAGGCGGCGATTTCCTTCCCGAACAAGCAGGAAACGGTGATCACGGCGGACACGATGGTCGCGGAGGACACCTCGGTGGTCCGCAACACGGTGGTCACCGCTGACACCACCACCACCGACATCCCCTTCCCCGCATCGGACATCGCCACGCTCGAGGAGATGATCCTCTTCGCATTCGACCGGTCGGAGGTCACCGAGGAGGCCGCGGCCGCACTGCAGAACAAGGTGAGTATCCTGCGCGCCGACCCGAGCATAACGCTCAACATCGACGGCCATGCCGACGAGCGGGGGGACGACACCTACAACGTCAGGCTGGGACAGCAGCGCGCCGACGCGGTGCTGGAGTTCTTCACCAACGCCGGCTTGAACACGGGCCGCTTTACGGTGGCGTCACGGGGCGAAGAGGCGCCCCTGGATCCGCGACCCACGCCCATCGGCACACCCTCGCGCAATCGCCGGGTCGATTTCAACGTGACCGGCTACGCAGAGCGCTCGGAAACCACGATCACCCCGATCCGCACCACCATCGCGACCACGACCATCACCCGGACCTACACCTATACGGAAACCGAAACGGTTCTGACCACGCGCCTGATCGGCGCCACGGATACGGTGAGCCAGGAGACCCGGACGGTCGGTACCCGGACCGAAACGGTCAGCGTCACGACCGACACGGTCGGTGTCGAGCGGGGCGAAGGCGCTGCCCAGGCCGGGACGTTCGGGGTGAAATCCACAGACAGCGCCAAACTGTCGGCCGCCCTCCAGAGCAGGATGCGCGGCCCGCTCCACCGGACCCGCAGCTGGTTCCGGAATGCCATGCGGTAGAGATGCACAGGGAGAATGGATGTTGATCGAATGGGCGGGGGGGGGGGGGGGGGGGGGCGCCGCCCCCCCCGGGGGTGTTTTTGGGGGGGCGCCCCCCCCCGCGCCGGGGGAGACCAACAGACACGCCCCCCCCCCAAACAGCGAG
>JAPPNO010000011.1:25590-49507 GCA_028873845.1 Gemmatimonadota bacterium
TTGGTTTTTTTTTTTTTTTTTGGCTCCCCCCCCCCCCCCCCCCCCCCCCCCCCCCCCCCCCCCCCCCCCCCGCCGCGCTGTTTCTGTTGGCCCTGGCCCAACCGGCCGTCGGCCAGGATCTCCGAATGCCGAGCACGCTCCGATACGGCTCAGGACTTCTCGACATTCCCGTGGCGTCGGTGTTGCCCCACCTCGCGGTCGTCGGTTCCTACTCCGGCTTCAGGCTCTCGTTCGATCGGGTCATCGTCCTCGACCGCGACGGGAAAGAGCTGAGCAGAGGTGCCCGGCACCAGAAGTGGAACTCGGATGGCTCCCTCGCAATCGGCCTCTTCGACCGTATCGAACTGGGTGCGACCATCCAGCACTACGACTCGGAAGAGAACGGGGGCAACATGCTCGGTGGTTTCGCACGCGCCTCCCTCCTGCCAGCTACCGTTGAACGGGTCGACCTCGCCGTGGGCGCGCGATATGTCTCGTCGCCTTCCTACGGTGACAGGTATCGCCTCGGGGCCTTGCAGCCCGGCCGCCTCGGACACCCGGACTACAGGCTGGTCGGCGATGTCCCGGCCTACGAAGAATTCAGCACGAACCTGAGTCCCTACGCGGTGGCCACCGCGCACGCCGTGCGCACCGAGGGCCTCGACCTGACCCTGACGGTGGGTTGGGGCATGGGGATGTTCTCGGAAGGCGGCGACCGCGACTTCTATGCAAGTACGGAATTCGGCGGTCTGTTCGGGGGCGCGGGGCTGCACCGGAGCCTGGGTGGAGGCCGCGTGCTCCACGCGATGGCGGAATTCAACGGGTTCGACGTCAACGCCGGGGTGCAGATCGACGCGGGGGGGGTCCGGGTCGGGGCCTTCGCACTGGGTGCGTTGTACGACGAACACTCGACCTACCGGTCCCGCAAGTTCGGGATCATGGGTTCGGTGGCGTTCTGCGGCGCCAGGCTCAGGCTCTGCGCCGGCAGAACCACGCCGGAAGTGCCGCCCCCGCCGCCCCCTCCGCCCCCGCCGCCCCCTTCCGGGCCCACCGCCGAGGAACTGGAGCGCATACGGCTGGACTCGATCGCGCGTGCCCAGGCGGAAGAGGAACGCCGGCGCGCCGCCGAGCGCGAGCGGGCGGAGCGCGAACGGGCGCGCCGCGCCGCCGAGGAGAGGCGAACGCTCGAGGAGAGGATCTTCTTCGACTACGACCGGTCCGAGGTTCGGGAGGACGCGGCAGCCGCGCTGCGCAGGAAGATCGAGATCCTGCTTGCGCGACCGGGCGTGCACCTGCGGCTCGAGGCGCATGCCGACGAGAGGGGCTCGGTGGAGTACAACATGGAACTCGCCCAGAATCGGGGGGATGCGGTCGTCGCCTTCTTCGTCGAAGCGGGACTGCATGCGGACCGCTTCACCGTGAGGTCCTTCGGCGAGCAGAATCCGCTGGTTCAGGGCGCCACCGAGGAGGCCTGGGCGCGGAACCGCCGGGTCGAGTTCATCGTCACCGCCGGAGACGGCGACCTGGGACGGCAGCGCTAGCAGCCCGGCTACGCGCTTCCGCCGGGCGCCAGCGGCAGAGACAGCACCGCCACCGCCCCCCTCGGGTTGCGGTTGCGCAGGACGATCCGTCCGCCGTGACCTTCGGCGATCTCCCTGCAAAGCGCGAGACCGATCCCCGAGCCGCCCGGCTTCGTGGTGAAGAAGGGGACGAAGAGGTTCGACTGGTCCTTCAATCCGGGCCCTTCGTCCTCGACGAACAGCTCGAGGGTCCGCCCGTTGGGAATCCGCCAGTGCACGGTCACCCCTCCGCCGGATTCCAGCGAGGCGTCGGCCGCATTGCGCACCAGGTTGATGAGGAGCTGGTCGAACTGGTCCGGGTCCGCCAGGACCTGCGCGGGCGGACCTTCCTTCACCACGACCGGCAGGCGGGTCTCCAGCGCGGCGCTCCGGCGCACGAGCGGCGCCACGAAGGCCGGGGCCAGCACCGGGTCCGGCAGCCTGGTCAGCCGGGCATACGCAGCCATGAAGCGGCCGAGCGACTCGGCCCGGCCGGCGATCACCTTGAGACCGCCCGCCAGTTCGGTTTCCAGATCGGCCGGCGCGGGTTGTCGTCGCATGAGCGTACGCAGGCTCCCCGCAATGGACTTGATCGGGGCCAGGCTGTTGTTGATCTCGTGGCCGAGTACCCGAATGATCCTCTTCCACGCGTGCCGTTCCTCCTCGCGCAGTGCGCGCGTCAGATCCGAGAGGACGAGCAGTCTCAGCGGGGCACCGTCCTGGCGGATGGTGGTGCGCCGCAGCTCCCAGCGCCCCTGTCCCCCGGGCAACCGTACCTCGAGGGTGCGCGGCGCGGTGCCTGAGAGGGCTTCCGCAAGGTTGAGCCGGCCGGCGCGCATCCCCATGAGGTTGTCGGCGGGCTGGCCCAGAAGGCGCTCGCCGGCGCGGTTCAGGAGGCGCAGCTCCTCGTTCGAGTCAAATGCGAAGACCGCCACGTCGATCTCCTCCAGGACCCGCCTGAGGAGGGCGGTAGCCTCGACCGCGCCCAGCCTTTGTTCACGGAGGATCGTCTTCAGTTGATTCGCCTCCCGGAATGCGGCCGCGAGAGGACCCCTCACATTCCCGCGCACACGGGTGTGCAGGGAGAAATCCCCCATTCGCAACGCCGAAAGGACCATCGACAATGCACGGATCGGCTTGACCAGGCTCGCCCGCAGCACGAGGGTCAGCGCCGTCCAGAGGAACACCAGGGCGGCGGTGGCCGACCAGCGGGCAACGGGATCGAAGGGCCCGGTCCACAGCAGGAAGACGGCCAGGGTGAAGGCGGGCAGTCCTGCCAGAACGGAGAGCAGCACGATCCGCTCGTTGAACTCGAGATGGTGCCGCGGGCGGCGAAACGGACCGCGCCGGGAGGCCGGATTCGCTCGGCGGCTCACGGCTTCGCGCCGATCCCGTGGCGCTCGATGCGCCGGTAGAGAGCACTGCGGCTGAGGCCGAGCTTCCCGGCAGCCCGGGTGACATTGCCCCCGAACCGTTCCAGCGCCCGTTCAATCAGCGTTCTTTCCACCTCGCCGAGGGTCAGCTCCTCGAGCGCACGCTGCCCCGCCGCGGACCGCTTCAGTCCCAGGTGCGCGACCCCGATCTCCGCGCCGCGCGACAGAACCACCGCGCGCTCCACCGATTGCAGGAGCTCACGGACGTTTCCGGGCCAGGGGTGACGCAGGAGGGCGCGCGACGCCTCGTCGGAAAAGTGGAGGCCCGGCCGGCCGTAGCGGGTGGAATAGCGGTTCAGGAAGTGGGCTGCGAGGACCGGTATGTCCTCCTTGCGGTCGCGCAGTGGCGGGAGCCTGATCTCCACCGTGTTCAGGCGATAGAGGAGGTCCTCCCGGAATCGGCCTTCCGCGACCGCTTCCTCCAGGTTGGCGTTGGTGGCCGAGAGGACGCGCACATCGCAGCGGCGAAGCACCGACGACCCCACGCGCCGGATCTCTCCGCTTTCGAGGACCCGCAGCAGGGTGGCCTGCACCTTGAGACTCGTGTTCGCGATCTCGTCCAGGAACAGCGTGCCGCGGTGGGCGAGCTCGAAACACCCCACGCGGTCCGTCCGGGCATCGGTGAACGCTCCCTTGACGTGCCCGAAGAGCTCGCTCTCGAACACTCCCTCGGCGAACCCTCCCATGTTGACGGTCACCACGGGCGCTTCGCGGCGGCCGGACGCTGCGTGCACCCACTGTGCCGCCACCTCCTTGCCCGTTCCGTGCTCGCCGGTGAGCAGGATGTTCGCGTCCGACGGGGCGGCCCGTTCCATCATCTGCAGCACCGGGTCCATCGCGGGTGAGCGGGCGATGAGACGCGGAAGACCGCGGCGCCGGCGAAGACGCTCATTCTCGGTCTCCAGCTTCTGCGAACGCCGCAGGGCGCGCCCGAACTCGACCTGGGTCGTGAGTGTCGCGAGCAGGCGGTTGTTGTCCCAGGGCTTTTCGATGTAGTCCCGGGCCCCGCGGCGCATCGCCCGGACCGCACCCTCGACGCTGCCCCAGGCCGTCATGACGACCACCGGCAGGGTCGCGTCAAGGTCACGAAGCTTCGCCAGCAGATCCATGCCTTCGCGCCCCGAAGTCGTGTCGCGCGTGTAGTTCAGGTCGATGAGCGCGGCGTCGAACTCGTCCTGCCGCACCCGGGCGAGGGCCTCCCGCGGTCCGCGCGCGGCCCTGAGATCGAAGCCCGCCGATACGAGGAGCAGGCGGAGCGCCTCGACGACATCGGGCTGGTCGTCGGCGATCAGTACACGGGGACGCATGGTTCGGACTGGACGGTCGATACGGAAGGCGGTATGCGGCGAAGCGGCCGGGGGTCAGAAGAAGACCGGCTCCCGGTAGGCTCCGAAGACCTCCTCCATGGCCGCCCGGATCTCGTACAGGGTACAGTACGAACGCGCGCACTCGAGGATGTGCGGCACGGTGTTCTCGCGTCCCGCCGCGGCAGTCTTCAAACGTTTCAAGGCCGCGTCGACCCGCTCGCTGTCGCGTCCGGCGCGCAGGCGGGCCAGACGCTCGCGCTGCCGCTCCTCCGCGCCGGAATCGATCCGCAGCGTTTCGATCTCCACCTCGTGCGAGCCCTCGACGAACCCGTTTACGCCAACGACGGTACGCACGCCCGCCTCGATTTCGGCCTGTTGCGCAGCCGCCGAATTGGCGATTTCCCTCTGGAACCACCCGTTCTCGATTCCCTGCACGACCCCCCCTTCCTCCGCAATACGCGCGAAGATCTCTTCGGCCTCGGCCTCGAGCCGGTCGGTCAAGGCCTCGACGAAATAGGAACCTGCCAGCGGATCGATGGTATTGGCCACGCCGCTCTCGTGGGCCAGGATCTGCTGCGTTCTGAGCGCGATCGTGACGGCCTTCTCGGTCGGCAGCGCCAACGTCTCGTCCATCGAATTGGTGTGAAGCGACTGGGTGCCGCCCAGCACGGCGGCGAGCGCCTGGTAGGCAACCCGCACGATGTTGTTTTCGGGCTGTTGCGCGGTCAGCGTCACGCCTGCGGTCTGGGCGTGGGTGCGCAGCCGCCACGACTGCGGTTTGCGCGCCCCGAACTCGTCCCGCATGCGCCGGGCCCAGATGCGCCGGGCCGCCCTGAACTTGGCCACCTCTTCGAAGAAGTCGTTGTGCACGTCGAAGAAGAAGGATAGCCGCGGCGCGAAGGTGTCCACGTCGAGGCCGCGCTCGATGCCGCGGCGCACGTAGTCGAAGCCGTTGGCGAGCGTGAATGCCAGTTCCTGGCCCGCTGTGGCGCCGGCCTCGCGTATGTGATAGCCCGATATGGAGATCGGGTTGTACTTGGGGGCGTTCGCGCCGCACCACTCGAACATGTCCAGGATGAGCCTCAGCGCGGGCTCGGGCGGAAACACCCACGCGTGCTGTGCCTGGTACTCCTTGAGGATGTCGTTCTGGGCCGTCCCGCGCAGCTTCCCGGGAGAGACGCCCTGCCGCTCGGCCGCGGCCACAAAGAAGCAGAACAGGATGATGGCGGGCCCGTTGATCGTCATCGACACCGACACCTGGTCCAGGGGGATGTCGCGGAAGAGCGTCTCCATGTCGGCGAGCGACGAAATCGCCACACCGCAGACCCCGACCTCGCCGAGCGACCGGGGATGGTCGCCGTCGTAGCCCATCAGCGTGGGGAAGTCGAAGGCTACCGAGAGGCCGGTCTGTCCCTTGTCGAGCAGGTACTTGTAGCGCCGGTTCGTCTCCTCGGCCGTGGCGAAACCCGCGAACTGGCGCATGGTCCAGAGCCGGGTGCGGTACATGGTCGCATAGGGGCCGCGCGTGAAGGGAAAGCCGCCGGGGACGCCGAGCTTCTCCAGGTAGCCGCCCGAGGCATGGTTCGGGGTGTAGAGCGGCTCGACCTCGTTTCCGGAAACGGTCGTGAAGAAGGGCAGGCGCCGGGGGAGCGCTTCGCAGGTGGCCTCCCAGGCGGCGAGCTCGGCGTTGAGACGATCGATCTCGCGCCGGCGCGCCTCGATATCGGCCAGCAGGGCGGTGCGGTCGCGTAACCGACGCTCGGTAGTTGACATGTCTCCGATGCTCCTACGTCGTACCTGAATCGGGTGCTTCCCTCAATATCGCGGTAATCACCGACGCGGCCACCCCATACGCGGTTTCTCGGCCGGCCGCCACCTCCGCGATCCAGCGTGAATGATCCGGGTGCCGCTCGAGATAATCCCCGGCGCGGCGCCGCAGATGTCCCTCGACCACATCACGGATTCGGCGACCGGCCCGGGCCCGGCGGCGCAGGTCCAGTTCACCCGACTCCCCGAGATAGTGCTGGTGGGCATCGAAATGTTTCAGGAACCCGTCGATCCCCTCTCCCCGGCCGGCCGAGGTCTTGAGTACGGGGATGGTCCAGCCGGGGGTGGCGGACGGGGTATGCGCATCCGTCCGGGATGCGGATGCGGCCTCGACGCGCGAGAGGTCCACGCCGTGGTGGGCCGGTACGTCGTGGCCGCCGTGGCCGGTCTTGAGGAGAAGGGCCTGACCGATGGCCCTCACCATCCGGTCCGCGCCGATCCTGTCGGACTTGTTGACCACGAACAGGTCGGCGATCTCCATGAGCCCCGCCTTCATGGCCTGGATGCCGTCGCCCGATTCGGGCACCAGCACCACCGCCACCGAATCGGCCGTCGACGCGATCTCGAGTTCCGTCTGCCCCACCCCGACCGTCTCGATGAGGATGTTGGGGAAGCCGAAGGCGTCCAGCAGATCGATTACCTCGCGGGTTGCCGCCGCCAGCCCCCCGAGCGACCCCCGCGTCGCCATCGAACGGATGAAGATCCCGGGATCGGTGGCCAGGTCGTTCATCCGGATGCGGTCGCCGAGCAGCGCCCCCCCGGAGAAGGGCGATGTGGGGTCGACGGCGACGATCGCCACCTCCTCGCCGCGCCCGCGCAACAGGGTGGCCAGCCCGGCGATCAGGCTCGACTTGCCCGCGCCCGGTGGACCCGTCACCCCCAGCCGGCATGCCTGCGGCTCCGCCAGAAGCAGCTCCTGGAGAAGCGCGCCGACCCCGGACCGCCTCCCCTCCACCATCGAAATGGCCCGCGCCAGCGCCGGCCGCTTTCCGGCGTGGAAATCGTCCACCAGCCGCTTGCGTCCCGCGGCGGCCCCCGAGGTGCGCCCACCAGCACGCTCGGCTGAATCGCGATGTAATGCAGACATTACATTATGTCATCTATAGTATACATTTCGATTTCTCCCTGGGGTTCGCTTCTAGGAGAGTAGCCCCCAGGCCAGACTGAGCACCATGATGAATCCCACCAGGTCGGTCAGGGTGTGCACGAAGACCGACGACGCGACGGCGGGATCGACTCCGAGGCGCTTGAGTACGGTGGGAATCAGCGCCCCGGCGAAACCCGCAACCACGATATTCGCCCACATGGCCAGCAGGACCACCACCCCGATGCGCAGACCGTCCTCCGGTACATACACATAGGCGAAGAGGGCGAAGACGAGACCGAGGACGAAGCCGTTCAGGAGGCCCACCAGCACCTCCTTCCCCACGACCTGGAAGCGGCCGCCGGGCAGTTCGTCCCCCACGGCGATGCGGCGTATGGTCACGGCCAGGGCCTGGGTGCCGGTGTTCCCGCCCAGCGCCGCGATCACTGGCATCAGGAAGGCGAGGAAGACGAACCTGCTGATCAGTTCCTCGAACCGCAGGATGACCGAAGCCGCCACGCCCGCCGTCACGAGATTGAGCACCAGCCACGGCAGCCGTGAGCGGACCGAATCGAGCCATCCACCCTTGAGCTCCTCCTCGTCCGACACGCCCGCGAGCCTGAGGATGTCCTCCGTCGTTTCGGCCTCGATCACGTCGATCACGTCGTCGAAGGTGATGCGGCCGAGCAGCGCCCCCTCTTCGTTCACCACCGGGATGTTGACCAGGTTGTAGCGGCCCATCACCCGCCCCACCTCCTCCTGGTCCGTGTCCGGAAACACCGTGGCCGGCACGGGGACCACGAGCGACCGCACCGTGTCGCCCGGGTCGGCCAGGATGAGATCGTCCAGGGGAACGGTGCCCTCCAGGAGTCCCCCCCGGCCGACCACGAAGACCGTGTAGAACTCCTCCACCTCGCGCCCCTTCTCGCGGATCTCGGCGATGGCCTGGGCGGCCGTCGCGGTGGTGGCGACCGACACCAGCGACGTGGTCATGAGGCCGCCGGCCGTCTCCTCGTCGTAGCGCAGGAGTTCTCGAATCTCGCCGGCTTCCTCGGAAGGCAGCGCGGCCAGGATGCGGTCGCGGTCGCCGGGTTCGAGTTCGCCCAACAGGTCGGCCGCGTCGTCGTCGGCCAGCTCCTGGAGCAGCTCGGCACCGCGGCGCACCCCGAGTTCGGCCAGCAGCTCCGCCCGGTCCTCGTCCTCCTCCATTTCGGCCAGCGTTTCGGATGCGACCTCGGTGGGCAGCGCCTTCAGAACCTCGAGGCGCCGGTCCTCGGAGGGCACCGAAGCGAGAAGGTCGGCGATGTCCGAGGGGTGCATCTCGGCCAGGAGCGCGGGCAGCCCGGTCAGGTCGCCGCGTTCGACGAGTTCCAGCAGCTCCTCCAGCACGGCCCGCGTGGCCACGACCGGGGGCGTTTCGGCGCTCACGGCCCGTCGCCCGCCATCGTCGCGGCCAGCGGCGCGGAGTCCTGTTCCCTGTCCAGCCCGCGCAGTACCTCCTCCTGCACCCGGTACATTTCGCAACGGACTCGCTCCGGCCCTTCCGGGTGACCGTACCCCAGCACATGCAGGGCGCCGTGCACCGCGAGCCGGGCGAGTTCCCGGTCGGGTTCAGCGCCGTCCTCGGCCGCCTGCCGAAGCGCCTGCGCATGCCCGACGTACACATCGCCCAGAGGATCATCCCCCTCACGGTGCAGCGCGAACGCGAGCACGTCGGTCACCCCGTCCCGTCCCAGGTAGCGGCCGTGGAGGTTCGCGATCTCGGGGTCGCCGACGAAGGTGACCGACAGTTCGGCGCGGGATACCCCCTCGCGCCGCAGGGTCGCGCGCAGCGCCCGATCGATGAGGCGGCGCGGCACCCGGATTCCGTCCGGCGCGTTGACGTGAATCGTGATCAACGCCCATCTCCCTGTTGTGCCGCGTCGTCCGGCACGCGCGCCTGCGCATCCGGGGGGTCGCTCCGCCGGTCGTCCGCACCGAGCTTCCGGTCGTCGGCATCCCCGGCCGTGATGCGTCGCGTCTCCGGGTAGCTGATGCGCCGGTGGTAGCTGCCGAGCAGAAAGCGCAGGAACCGCCGCTTGAGCACCGTGACGTCCTTGAAGGTCAGGGCGCAGTCGTCCAGCTGGCCCTGGCGTGCCTTCCCCTCGAAGATCCCGTCGATCAGCACCTCGAGGCGCTCTTCGGTGGGATCCGCGAGCACCCGGGCGGCGGACTCGGTCGAGTCGGCAAGCATGGCGATCGCCGTTTCACGGCTGCGGGGGCGGGGACCCGGATACCGGAAGTCGGCCGCGTCGGGAGGTTCGAGCCCCTGCGCCTTCGCCTGTTCACGGGCGCGCCGCAGGAAGAAGCCGATCGTCTGGTCGCCGTGGTGTTCCCTGATGAAGTCGAGCAGCACCTCGGGCACCCGTTCGCGCCGCGCGAGCCTGACGCCGTCGGTCACATGACCTCGCACGACCGCTGCGGACTCCCGGGGATCGAGGCGGTCATGCGGGTTGCCGCCCTGCTGATTCTCGATGAAATACCCCGGACGCTCGATCTTGCCGACATCGTGGTAGTAGACGCCGGCCCGGCAGAGGAGCGCGTTGGCACCGATGGCGCCCGCCCCCGCCTCGGCCAGGTTGGCCGCCTGCATCGTATGCGCGAAGGTACCCGGCGCCTCGACGGCCATCCTGCGCAGGAGCGGGCGGTTGGCGTCCGCCCAGCCGATCAGTGTCTGCTCGGTCGTCAGCCCGGTCACCCACTCGAAGACCGGAACGAATCCGATCGCCATGAAGGTCCCGGCGATGGTGCTGCCCAGTGCCCAGGCCAGGGTCGGCAGGAAGGTGAAGTCGGCCCCTCTGAGCAGGAACCCCAGGATCACGAGCGCGAAGGCCCCGGCGGTGACGGCGATGAAGACCCAGGTCTGTGCCAGCCTGCGCAGGGTCCGAACCGACAGTGCCGCGGCCGACCCGCCGGCCAGCAGGATCACGAACAGCTGTACCGCCTCGAAGGGCTCCTGGACCACGGTGAGCGAACACAGCACCAGGGTGGCCAGCAGCGCCAGCCGCCCTCCCCACAGGATGGAGATGGACACGGCGACGAAGACGATGGGCATGGCGGCGGCGGGCACGTCCAGTCCCGTCACCAGAAGGCCGGAAACGAAGTAGATGGCGAAGATCCCGGCGATGGCCGCGACCGCCCGGAAGGACGAATAGATTTCGGGGCGGAAGAAGAAGAGCAGGACCCCGAAGACCGCCAGCAACAGCGTGTTCAGGACAAACCCGCCCAGATTGCCCACGACGTTGGAGCTGTCGACGCTGATCTCCTCGGCCCGCAGCCGGTCGCGATAGGCGTCCAGCTTGCGCAACTCGGCCTCGCCCACCTGCTGGTTCGCGCGGACGATGGCCTCTCCGTCCAGTACCCGCGCCTCCACGATCGGCACGGCGTTGCGGGCCAGCGACCGATCCCGTTCGGTGCGCCGGGTGTCCGGAACGAGACTGGGCGACAGGTAGCGCGCGAGGATCTGCCGGAGCAGTCCGGACTCCGCGCCGGGCTCCCTCCCCGCCAGGGCACGGTCGTAGAACTCGCGCCCCGACAGCACGGAACTGCGCGCCACCACCGAGGCCGATCCGCCCCGGACCACCCGTATCGAGTCCGTGGCAAGTGCATAGGCGGCGTTCGGCGACATGACGCCGTCGGGGGTGAGCTCCCGAACCGCCGACAACGCCTGGTTGCGCAGGGTCGTCATCCGGCCCCGGTCGGCAAGAATCTGGATCTGCTCGGCCGGCGCGTCGATGGACGACTCCGCCAGCACCGCGCTGATCCCCGCCACACCGTCGGACGTACCCGCGGAATCCACCCGGGCAAAGAACCCCGCGAGCGCCGACAGCGAAGAATCGCGCGCGTTGTCCTGGAAGGTGAAGGTGGGAATGACCGCGGCCTCGGCCTCCTCACGCTCACGGCGCAGCTCCGCCGAATCCTTCGGCACCTGGAAGTCCACCTCGGCGATGATGTCCCGCGCGGCCACCGTACCCGCGCGGTGGCGTCCGATCCCGACGCCCGGGTCCGTTGGGTACATCACCACCAGTCCGGACGCCGATGCCAGAAGCAGCAGCCACCTCGCACCGTGATGGATCAGCCCGTCCGGCCAGGGCTTCTCCGGGACCCGCGAGAGCAGGCCGGGTTTGCGGCTACGGCGCCTCATGGCCGCGGCCACCGTCCTTGCGCTCGTCCGCCGCGGCGTAGGCGCGGACGATCTGTTTCACGAGGCGGTGACGGGTGACGTCGCGCTCGTCCAGGTACACGAATTCGATCCCCTCCACCTCCCGCAGGATCTCCTCCACCTGAATGAGCCCCGAAACCTGGGAGCGGGGGAGATCGATCTGCGTCTTGTCCCCGGTGATCACGACCCGCGAATTCACCCCGATGCGCGTCAGGAACATCTTCATCTGGGCGGCGGTGGCGTTCTGCGCTTCGTCGAGGATCACGAAGGCGTCGGAGAGGGTGCGGCCGCGCATGTACGCAAGCGGCGCGATCTCGATGGTGCGTTCGGCGATTCCCCGCCGCACCCGCGACGGCGGCATCATGTCCTCGAGCGCGTCGTAGAGGGGACGCAGGTACGGGTCGACCTTCTCCTGCAGATCGCCCGGCAGGAACCCCAGGTTCTCCCCCGCCTCGACCGCGGGACGGGCCAGGATGATGCGCCGCGCCCGCTTCCGGAAGAGCTCGTCGACCGCGCGGGCCACGGCCAGGTAGGTCTTCCCCGTCCCCGCCGGCCCGATCGAGATCACGATGTCGGAGTCCTCCATGGCCCGCATGTAGCTACGCTGGCCCTCGGAGCGCGGTACGATGGTGCGGCGCGATCCCGGCACCGTGATGCGCAGGCGTTCGTCGTCGCTGCGGATGTCGGGTCCCTCGCGCGTTTCTAGGCTGGCGGCGAAGCGGGCCACGTCGGGGGAGCGGAACGGCCTCCCCAGCCGGGCCAGTTCGATCATGTGCTCCACCACGCGGGCCGAGTCCGCCACCGACTCCAGTTCGCCCGCGAGGCGGACGCTGTCGCCGCGCAGCACGACCTTCACGCCGAAGAGCGACTCGAGCTCGCGGAAGTTCGCGTCCCCCACGCCGGCCAGGATGAACTGGTCGGCCCCTTCGGCATTGAGGTGGTGTTCCACCATAGTGGCGCCCGTCATTTGCCGTCGTCCACGCTGATCCCGAGTGCGCTCAGCTCCGCCGCCACCACCGGCGACGGCGCCCCCTCGAAGCTGGCCCGCGCCGCCGTCGTCTTGGGAAACGCGATCACGTCGCGCAGGCTGCCGCCCCCGGAAAAGCAGGACACGAGCCGGTCCACGCCCAGCGCGATGCCGCCGTGCGGCGGAGCTCCCGAACCCAGCGCCCGGATGAGGAAGCCGAACTTGGCCGTGATCTCTTCCGGCTCCAGCCCCAGCAGGGAGAGAATGCGGGTCTGGAGTTCCGCGTCGTGCATGCGAATGCTGCCGGAACCCAGTTCGGTGCCGTTGTACACGAGATCATACGCGAGGCCACGCACCGCAAGCGGTTTTGAATCAAGGAGATGCGCGTCTGCGGGATGGGGTTGCACGAAGGGGTGGTGGTTGGCCGCCAGCGATCCGTCGCCGGTCTCTTCGAAGACCGGGAAGCCGGTCACCCACAGCCACGCGTGTTCGGTGACGCGGGGCAGCGCAAGGGCCTCGATGGCGGCAGCCCGGGTGGCGTCCAGGGCCGGAGAGGTGGTGCGGTCGAGTCCGGCCGCGGCAACGAGGAGGTCGCCCGCGGCCACGCCGAGACGCGCGCGGGTGTCGTCCCGGAAGAACCGGCCCAGCGGACCGGTTGCGCCGTCCTCGGTGATCTTGGCCCAAAGGAGGCCGGGGGCGCCCGCAGCCTTCGCCGCGGCTTCGAGCCCCAGGATCTGTCTGCGCGAAAGCCGCGCACCACCACCGAGCCCGAACCCGCGGATCCGTCCTCCCCCGGCCACCGCGCTCCGCAGGATGTGCGACTCCAGCTCGCCCATCACCGACGTGAAGTCACGGATCTCGAGGTCGTAGCGCAGGTCCGGCCGGTCGCACCCGAAGCGCTCCATCGCCTCGTGGTAGGTGAGCCGCGCGAAGGGCGTGCGCGCCTCGATCCCGGCCACCGCCGCGAGTTCCTCCATGAGTCCCTCGCACCACCCGTAGATGTCCTCCGGGTCCACGAACGAAGCCTCGACATCGATCTGGGTGAACTCGGGCTGGCGGTCCGCGCGCAGGTCCTCGTCGCGGAAACAGCGCGCGATCTGCATGTAGCGGTCGAATCCGGCGATCATGAGGAGCTGCTTGTAGATCTGCGGACTCTGCGGCAGCGCGAAGAACTCGCCCCGGTGCACCCGGCTGGGCACCAGGAAATCCCTCGCGCCCTCGGGGGTGGGCTTGGTGAGGATCGGCGTCTCGATCTCCAGAAAGCCCCGGCTGTCGAAGTAGTTGCGCACCGCCAGCATGAGACGGTGGCGCAGCGCCAGTCTGGACTGGAGGTCGCGGCGGCGCAGATCGAGGACCCGGTGGCGCAGCCGCAGCTTCTCCGAGGGCAGTTCCTCCTCGGGGGGAAGGTAGACGGGGATCTCCGGCGTGCGGGCCCGGTTGAGGACTTCCAGTTCGGTGGCCTGGACCTCCACGTCGCCTGTCGCCATCCCGGGGTTGCGCGCCGCCTCCGGCCGTGCGGCGACGACGCCGCGGACCGCGATCACGTCTTCGGGACCCAGCGCGCCTACCGTTTCCAGGGCTTCCGGCGAAGACCAGTCCGGGCCCACCGATACCTGCACAATCCCCGACCGGTCACGCAGGTCGATGAACATCAGCCCGCCGAGGTCGCGCCGACGGTGCACCCAGCCCGTGACCCGGACCTCACGGCCGGCGGCTGTAAGGGTGACGCGGCCCGCCCCGGAGGTCCGCATGGTGGTCGCAGTTGTATCGATTGTGGGCAACTGGCCGTCTCCGGTAGGCGCCAGGGGGTTGCCGGCCGACGGCGGTCGCAACGGCGCCGGACGTGTTCTTGCGGTAAAGTTAAACTCCGCTTCAAGGGCCTTTCAAGCAGTCCGGGCCGCCCGTATCCTTGTTTCGGGCCGGCCCCGCGCGCATGGAGGCCTTCGGATTCCCTTCACACCGGCCCCTGCCCATCGAACCGTGAACCCCGATCGCCCCAACCTGCTGGGGATGACCCCGAACGAGTTGCGCGAGACGCTGGCGGCGCACTTCATCCGGCGCGGCCAGCCCGGATACCGCGCCCGCCAGGTCGAGGAGTGGCTCTTCCGAAGCGACGCGCGCTCCTTCGGCGACATGACCAACCTGCCGCTCCCCGAAAGGCGGGCGCTGGCCGAGTCCCTTCGCCTCGAGGAGCCCGCGCCCGACACCGTTTCGGAGTCGGCGGACGGCACCGTCAAGCACCTCTGGGCCCTGCCCGGCGGCGAAGTCGTCGAGAGCGTCCTGATCCCCACGC
Organism: Gemmatimonadota bacterium; assembly: GCA_028873845.1. Classification (GTDB taxonomy): domain Bacteria; phylum Gemmatimonadota; class Gemmatimonadetes; order Longimicrobiales; family Gaopeijiaceae; genus Bin94. Next base: position 40,241 of record JAPPNO010000011.1, read on the forward strand.
GGGACCGGCTCACGCTCTGCATCTCGTCGCAGGCCGGGTGCGCGCTCAAATGCCGCTTCTGCGCCACCGGGTGGTCCGGCTTCGGCCGCCAGCTCTCTCCCGCCGAGATCGCCGGCCAGTACCGCGCCTCGGCTCGCTGGGCCGCCGAGCACGGCCGGGGCTCCGTCACCAACGTGGTGTTCATGGGGATGGGAGAGCCCCTGGCCAACCGCAAGGCCGTCTTCCCCGCCCTGTCGATCCTCAACGCGGGATACGGCATCGGATCCCGGCGCATCACCGTTTCGACCGTGGGCGTCGTCCCCGGCATCTCCGCCCTCGCCGAACGGCCCGAGCAGTTCCGCCTGGCCCTGTCGCTGCACGCGCCGGTCAGCGAACTCAGAGCCGAACTGATCCCCCTTGAGAAGCGCTACCCGCTCGACCGGCTCATGGAGGCGCTGGAGGTCTTCAACCGGAAGGGCGGCCGCCGCATCACCTTCGAGTACACCATGATTCGGGAAATCAACGACGATCCGGCCCTCATCGCACCTCTGGCGGAGCTCGCAAACCGCGTGCAGGCCTTCGTGAACCTCATCCCCTTCAATCCCATCCCCTATGTGGAGTGGCGGCCGAGCCGGCCGTCGCGGGTGCGCGAGTTCCGCGACAGGCTGGAGGCGGCGGGGGTGCCCGCGGCTATCCGTGAGCCCCGCGGGCGCGACATCGACGCGGCATGTGGCCAACTGCGTGCCAGGCGGCAGGGCCGGTCCCCGGTGACGGGCAAGCCGGGCGATCCGGCACCGGTGCATGGTCGCCCGGGTGCCGAAGGAGGGCCGTCCGGCAGCAGCTGTTAGAAGGGCTGCTGGGACTGAACGGTCCGTCCCTACCGGATCCGATCCCCGATCCGGCTCCCCCGAATCTCACGAATCCACGGAAACGGCCGCGGCGACCCCCGGTTGTAGGAGAAGTAGATGGCCACCGCCCGTCCCTCGAGGCGCCACCCTTCGAGCAGCCCCCAATAGCGCGAATCGAGACTCGAGTCGCGGTTGTCGCCGAGCATGAAGTAGTAGTCCGGCGGAATGGCGATCGGGCCCCAGTTGTCGCGGGTGGGCCGATAGTCGTCCCGCGGGCCTCCGACCAGGTACTCCCCCTGCCAGACCATGATCGGGTCGGGGCTGTCGCGGGCATCGGTCGTGACCACGTACGGCTCATCCTGGGGCTCACCGTTCAGGTAGAGGACCTTGTCGCGCATTTCCAGGGTGTCGCCCGGCATCCCGACGAGGCGCTTGACCAGGGTCATGTTCTCCTCGTGATGGGGGTCGAAGACGAGCACATCGCCGCGCCGGGGCTCCGAGTACCCGGGGATGCGCACATTGGTGAACGGTATGCGGGAACCGATCGCCGCACGGTTCACGACCAGGAAATCGCCCACGAGCAACGTGCCCTCCATCGACCCCGAGGTGATGACGAAGGTCTGGATGATGAAGAGCCGGAGAACGAAGAACAGGCCGACGGCGAGCAGGAGCGCCCGCATCCATTCCCCTCCCCTGGAACGTTCCCCGCCGCCGCCACGTTTTGCGCTCCTGCCGTCGCCACCGCCATCCCCGGGCCGCTCCACGGGTTTGCGCGCGCGCGCTTTCCGTCCCTTTCCGGCAAAGCCGCCCCGTCTCTTTCCACCTCGTCTTGTGCCCATCGCTAGCGATCGTTCCCCCTGTCTGTATCGGGATCTCCCAACCGTTCGAAGACCGGGACCTCCGCCAGCGGCTCGCGCCGCCTTGGAGGCGTCCAATCCGAACCCAGACGTACGGTCACGTCAACGAAAAGGTTCGGATCCGGCTCGCTCCCCACGCTGTCGATACCCAGCGCCCACGCCACGTCGGCCGCGGCTTCCTCGTTGCCCACCCGGTCGATCACCACCGAAGCCTGCTGGTCGAAACTGGAGGCGTTGCCGACGTCCACGACATCGAACCCGGCGCTCCGGAGGTGAGCGGTGGCCGTGCGGGCCATCCCGTCGACTCCCCCGGCGTTTCGCACCTCCACCGTGATGCGCGGTTCGGCGGGGATCAGGAAGGGACCGCCGGCCAGTGCGGCGTGGTCGGGAATCCACTGCCCCAGGCTGGACGCGAACAGCAGCACCATCCCGGTCGTGACGGAGAGCAACAGCAACCCGCGCACCAGACCGCGCGACCACCGCGGGCGAACGGGCCCGGGCCGGATTTGCCCGCGGGTTGCTCGATCTGGCTTGACGAAACGGCGCATCGCGAGATTGCTACTGACCGTTGACGAGTGAAGGACGGGAGCCGGGGGCCGGCGCGCGGGCCTCTGACCCGGTGACAGAAAGGTAATCAATCCGGTGATATGGGACCCCTGTCTTGCCCGTGCCGTCGCCGACGAGCTGCGGGGGCGGCTGCGGGGCGCGAGGGCCCGGGCCGTGTCCTTTCGCCGCGAGGATCGCCAGGCGGTCGTGTATTTCCGCGACGCGACGCTGGTGGCGGACCTGTCGCCGCACCGGGGGGTCGTGGTCGTCGAGCCGCCGTCGGAGCCGGACGGGGACGCCGAACCGATGCCGGCCGTGCTGGCCGAGGTGGAGGCCGAACGGGATGAGAGGGTGATGGTGTTGCGGTTCCGCCGGGTGCGGGGCAGGAAGCCGAACCCGTCGCTGATCCTGGAGTTGGCGACCAACCGCTGGAACGCGATCCTCGCGGACGGGCCGGAGCTCCGCGTGCGGAAGCGGTTGAGGAGCGTAAAGGGGCGGCCGCTGCGGATAGGGCAGCCGTGGGTGCCGCCCGGCGGGGGGGCGCCGGACCGGACGAGGCGCGAGGTGGACGGGGAGGAGTGGCGGGGGCTGGTGGGGGGGTTGGGTGGGGGGGATGCGCGTGCGGTACTGCTGGCGAAGGTGGCCTATGCGTCGGGGCTCAACGCGGAGGCGCTGCTCGACGCACCCAGCCGGGACGAGGGATTCAGGTTGTGGCGCCGGATGGCGGCCGGCGCGGAAGTCTCCCCTCACCTGCTCCACCGGGGTTCCGGCTTGCAGCCCTACCCGTGGCGCCTGGGCGGTGGCCGTGCCGAGGCGGTCGAGAGCCTGCTGGACGCGATGGCCAGGGTCCGGGAGGCGGGGGGCGGGGGGCGAGCTCCCGCCGCCGGACAGGCCGCCCGCCTGCTCACCGCGGAGTCCCGCCGCCTGAAGAGGAAGCTGAAGAGCCTCCGCACCCAGCTGGAGAAGACGGGGACGGCGGAGCGGCTGCGCGAAGAGGGCGCCCTGATTCTCTCCTCCCTGCACCTCATCCGGCCCGGGGCGGCGGAAGTCACCCTGTCCGGGTTCGACGGGGGTCGGCAGGTGATTCGGCTGGACCCGCGTCGCAAGCCCCAGGAGCACGCCGGCGCGCTCTTCCGCCGAGCCGCACGCCTCGAGAGGGGAGCGGCCACGCTTCCCGGGCGGATCCGTGCGGCCGAGGAAGAGCTCGCGCGGATCACCACGCTGCGCGAGCGCCAGCGGCGTGGCGATCTCGCCCCCGGTGACCTCGACGACTTCACGCCCCGCACGTCCCCGCCATCGCGGTCCCGCGGCGTCCCCCCGACCCTCCCCTACCGCTCGTTCACCAGCTCCGGCGGCCTGGCGATCCGCGTCGGCCGCGGCGCCCGGCGCAACGACGACCTCACTTTCCACCATTCCCGCCCCATGGACATATGGCTCCACGCCCGCCACGCAGCCGGCGCGCACGTGATCCTTCGCTGGACGCGTCCCGAGCGTCCCCCGGCCGCCGACCTGGAAGAGGCCGCCGTCCTCGCGGCCAACCACTCCGGCGCCAGGGCCTCGGGTACGGTCCCGGTGGACTGGACGCGCCGCAAGTGGGTGCGCAAGCCCAGGGGCGCGGCGCCCGGAGCGGTGATTCCCGACCGGGTCCGGACGGTTTTCGTCGCGCCGGACCCGACTTTGGCGGAGCGGCTGGGGGGGTAGCGCCAAGACCGGGTCGCCGTGTCCCGGCGGTCCATTGCCTCGCCCTTCGCCGCGGACCTGCCCTGCGGCCGACCCGCCCGCTCTTCAGCGTATCCTGTCCCCGATCCGGCCGCCGCGCACCTCGGTCAGCCACGGAAACGGCCGCATCGCGCCCCGGTCGTAGGAGTAGTAGATCAACACGGCCCGGCCCCGGAAACGCCACCGTTCGAGGAGCCCCCAGTACCGTGAATCGAGGCTGTCCCAGCGGAAATCGCCCAGCATGAAATAGCGGCCTTCGGGGATCACGAGCGGACCCCAGGTGTCGCGCGAGGGCCGGTAGTCGTCGCGCGGACCCCCGAGGAGGATCTCCCTCTGCCAGAGCATGTCGGGGTCGAAGTGGTCCGTGGTCGTGTCGTTGACGGCGTATGGCTCGTCGCGGACCTCGCCGTTGAGGTAGAGCTGCCCGGCGCGCATCTCCAGGGTGTCGCCCGGCATGCCGATCAGGCGCTTGATCACGGTCAGGGTGTCGTCGTGCGGGGGATCGAAGACCAGGACATCGCCGCGGCGGGGCTCCGCGTACCCCGGAATGCGGATGCCGGTGAGGGGGACGGGGGACCCCATGGCGAGCCGGTTGACGAAGACGAAATCGCCCACCAGCAGGGTGTTCTGCATGGAACCCGAATCGATGAAGAAGGTCTGGAAGACGAAGAGGCGCAGGACCAGCACGATGCCCACCGCGACCGCCATCGACTTGATCCATTCGACCAGGGTGCGGGCCGGGCGTTGTGCGCGGGCGCGCCTGTCCTCCTTTGCGCGACCTTTTTTCATGTTCCTGCTTTCCTGTTCTTTCCCGGGAGCCCTCTTCCGCCGCCCGCTTCGGTCTCGCCTGCCCATCTTCAGCCTATCCCGTTCAACGCGCCGTGAAGTTCGGCGGCCAGAGCGAGCGACCCTTCCACCCCGGCCTGGTCCAGACGGTTGACCAGGGCGCTGCCCACCACCACCGCGTCGGCCGCAGCGCCCACCGCGCGCGCGTGCTCCGGCGTCGACACCCCGAATCCGACCGCCACGGGCACCGGCGAGACCGCGCGCACGGCACCCGCCTCCCGGGCCAGCTCGCTGCGCAACTCGACCCGGGCACCGGTCACCCCCGTGCGTGCGATGTAGTAGACGAATCCCTGGCTGGATCGGGCGATTTCGCGCACCCGTGCGGGGTAGGTGGTGGGCGCGACGAGGCGGACGAAGTCCAGCGGGGACTCCAGCAGCATTGTTTCGAGGGCCGGATCGGCCCCCAGGGGAAGGTCCGTGGGCAGGATGCCGTCCGCCCCCGCCTCCGCCGCCTCGCGCACGAAAGTCTCCACGCCGCGCGCGTGGAGCGGATTCAGGTACGAGAAGATCACGACCGGCACCTCGCTGCACCGGCGCAGTTCCGCCAGCAACCCGAAGACATCGTCCACCGTGGTCCCGTTGTCGAGCGCCCCCTGGCTGGAGCGCTGGATCGTGGGTCCGTCGGCCATCGGGTCGCTGAAGGGGATGCCGAGTTCGATCACGTCGGACCCCAGCTCGGCGAGCCCCGCCAGCAGGTCGCGCGTATGGTCCAGGGTGGGGTATCCGGCGGTGACATAGGGGATGAAACCCGCCCTTCCCTCGGCCGTCAACCTCGCGAAGCGCGGCCCGATTCGGCTATGCGACATTTTCGGGCTTTCCCGGCCGTCCGGGAGACGGCTCCGTGTTGCGGTGGCGGCAGACAACCGTGATCGGCACCATAGCCCCTATTCCCCCAACGACGACACGTGGACCACATCCTTGTCCCCGCGCCCGCTCAGACAGATCGCCACGGGGGCCGCGATCCCGCCCCCCCGCCCCGCCTCCTCCACCCAAGCCAGCGCGTGGGCCGTCTCGAGCGCGGGAATGATGCCCTCCAGCGCGGGGAGCCTTCGGAACGCGCGCTCGGCCGCCCCGTCCCCCACGCTCACGTAGCGCGCCCGCCCCGAGTCGTGCAGGTGCGCGTGCTCGGGACCCACGCCCGGGTAGTCGAGCCCCGCCGCCACCGAGTGCGCCGGAGCGATCTGCCCGTCGCCGTCCTGCAGCAGGTAGCTCAGCGAGCCGTGCAGCACGCCGGGTCGTCCCTCGTTCAATGACGCCGATGACCGCCCGCTGCCTAGCCCCTCCCCCGCCGCCTCCACCCCGATCAGCGCCACCTCTTCGTCCCCGGCGAAGGCGTGGAACATCCCCATCGCGTTCGAGCCTCCGCCCACGCACGCCACCACCGTGGCCGGGAGCCGCCCCTCGGCTTCGAGGATCTGGCGGCGCGCCTCGCGCCCGATCACCGCCTGGAAGTCGCGCACGATGAGCGGGAACGGGTGCGGCCCCACCACCGAACCGATGATGTAGTGGGTGTCGGCCACGTTGGTCACCCAGTCGCGCAGCGCCTCGTTGGTGGCGTCCTTGAGGGTGCGCGTCCCGGAGTCGACCGGGCGGACCTCGGCGCCCAGCAGCTCCATGCGGTAGACGTTGAGCGACTGCCGCTGCACGTCCTCCGTGCCCATGTACACGACGCACTCCATGTCGAAGAGCGCGCACGCGGTGGCGGTCGCGACCCCGTGTTGTCCCGCGCCCGTCTCGGCGATGATGCGCGGCTTGCCCATGCGGCGGGCCAGCAACGCCTGCCCCACCGTGTTGTTGATCTTGTGGGCGCCGGTGTGGTTGAGGTCCTCGCGCTTGAGGTAGATGGGGGCGACCCCGGCCGCGGCTTCGAAGCGGCGGGCGCGGTAGAGGGGGGTGGGGCGTCCGACGTAGTGGGCGGCCAGGTCGTCGGCTTCGGCGAGGAAGGCGGGCTCGGCGGTCGCTGCGGCGTAGGAGGCGGCGAGTTCGTCGAGTGCCGGGATGAGGGTTTCGGGCACGTAGCGGCCGCCGTAGGGGCCGAAGCGTCCGGTCGTGGCGGGCATGGCTGTCACTGTTGTCCTCCGGCGCACGCGCGCCGAACCGCCTCGACGAAGGCGCGCGTGCGGCCCGGGTCCTTGAGGCCGGGTGTCGATTCCACCCCCGAGCTGACGTCGAGCACGTCGGGGCCGAGCGCCGCAATGGCCGCGCCGGCGTTGTCGGGGGTCATTCCGCCGGCGGCAATGAAGCTCGCGGAACCGATGGCGCGGCGCACCTCCGCGCCCACCGCGTCCCAGGCGAAGGTGTGGCCGGTTCCGCCCGGTTGAGCGGGGTTCCAGGCGTCGACGAGGATGCCGTCGGCGGCGGCGGCGTACGGGGCGGCCGCTTTCGCCATGGACACGCCCGGCTTCGCGTGGATCGTCTTCCACACCGCCCAGGCCCCCGCCCTCCCCACCTCCGCCACCGTCGCGACCTCCTCGCTGCCCCCAAGCTGAACCACGTCCAGCTCCAGAGCCCGCGCCGTCCTCGCAATCACCTCGGCGGGCGCATCCACGAACACCCCCACCCGGCGCGCCCGCGCGGCCTCGTACACCGCGACAGCATCCGCCGGCTCCAGGCTCCGGAAGTAGCCCGGCGACAGGATCACCCCCATGAAGTCGGCCCCGGCGGCGGCCACCACCGCCGCATCCCGGGGCGTGCGCACACCGCACACCTTGACCCTCGCCGCCGCGCCGGCCCTCAAGCCGGCCATCCGTTCCACGCCGTCGGGCCTCTCGCGCCCGTCCACGCCCTCACGCCACGCCCCCATCCGCTACCCATATCACCCATATCATGTGGCCCATATCACCCATATCTCATCCTCACCCCCGCCCCACCCGCCCCACCGCCGCCATCTCCCCCACCAGCCCCCCCGGCGACCCGCTCCGCACCAGCGCCTCGCCCACCAGCACGGCGTCGGCCCCGGCGGCGGCCACCCGCGCCACATCGTCCCGATCGCGGATCCCGCTCTCCGACACCAGCAGCACATCGCCCGGCACGTACCGCGCGAGCCGTTCGGTCACCGCCGGGTCGGTCTCGAACACGGTGAGGTCCCGGTTGTTGACGCCCACCAGCCCCGCCCCGGCCTCCAGCGCGGCGTCCACCTCCCACTCGTCGTGCACCTCGACCAGCGCGGTCATGCCCAGGTCGTGGATCATGGCGCGCAGGTCGCCGAGCAGCGCCGGCTCCAGGATCCGCACGATCAGGAGCACCAGATCCGCCCCGGCGGCGCGCGCCTCGGTGACCTGGACCTCGTCGATCAGGAAGTCCTTGCGAAGGACGGGAACGGCCCGCGCCTCCCGCACCGCCCGCAGATCGTCCAGCGAGCCGCCGAACCACGCCGCGTCGGTAAGCACGCTGATCGCGCACGCGCCTCCCGCCTCGTACTCGGCCGAGAGGCCCAGCGGATCCAGCCCCGGGTCGATCGCCCCCGCGCCCGGAGAGCGCCGCTTCACCTCGGCGATCACAGCCATGTGGGCGCGCTCCCGCCACGGCTCCAGCACCCGCCGCGGAGGTGGCGCGTCGTCCGCCGCCCGCGCCAGATCCCGGCGCTTCGCCCTGAGCCTCTCCACCTCGGCCCGCTTCCCCGCCACGATCCGCTCCAGAATCCCCGGCCCGCGGAGCGAACCGCCGCTGAAATCGGCCGGCGACGCATCCGCCCTGGACCGCTGCGCTTGCACTTCGGTCAAGTTTCGGTTACCTTGTTCGGAGCCTGTTCGGTAGCTGGCGGCACGGCCCTCACCCGCTCCCTGCGGGCACGGCCGCCCAAAGATAAGGGAAAGCGCGATGCCTCTCACGAAACGCCAGAAGCAGATCCTCGATTATCTCAAGTGGTTCATCGACCGGCACGACTACGCCCCCAGCTTCGACGAGATCCGCGAGGAATTCGGCTACACGTCGCTGGCGACCGTCCACGAGCACCTCAGCAACCTGGAGCGCAAGGGCTACATCCGCCGCTCCTACCGCGAGAGCCGTTCCGTCGAGTTCCCCCCCGACGTCGAGCCCTCCATTCCCCTTCCGCTCCTCGGCACCGTCGCCGCGGGCATGCCGATCGAGGCCTTCGAGGACAACGAGACGCTCTCGATCCCGGGGGAGATGATCCGCTCGGGCTTCAACCACTACGTCCTGCGCGTATCAGGCGACTCCATGATCGACGAGCAGATCCGCGATGGGGACCACATCGTCGTCAACGCGCGCGAGACCGCCGAGGACGGTGAAATGGTGATCGCGCTGGTCCGCGACGAGGCCGCCACGGTGAAGAAGCTCTATCGTGAGGGTGGCAACCGCGTCCGCCTGCAGCCCGCCAACGAGAGTGTGGAGCCGATCATTGAGGACGCGGCCGACGTGCGGGTGCAGGGGGTGGTGGTGGGGCTGATTCGGCAGTACTAGCAGGCCGTGGAAGAAGTGGTCTGCCGGGAAGCCGGTTGTAGGAGCGGCGA